>DATKLI010000102.1:0-15050 GCA_035542455.1 Thermoanaerobaculaceae bacterium | reverse complement strand
GCGGCGTCGTGCACCGCGACCTCAAGCCCGGCAACGTGATGCTCACGGAGTCCGGCGTGAAGCTGCTGGACTTCGGACTCGCGACGGTGAGACGGGGCGCCGGCGGGGATCCCGGGCGCGCGGAGACGGTGGTCGAGACCTCCCCCGGTCTCGTGGTCGGCACGGTCGCCTACATGAGCCCCGAGCAGCTCGAGGGCCGCGCCGTGGACCAGCGCTCGGACGTCTTCTCCTTCGGCGTGATGCTGTACGAGATGGTGACTGGCGAGCGCCCGTTCCCGGGCGCGACGGCGGCCCAGGTCGCCGCGACGGTGCTGCGCGACGAGCCGAAGCCGCTCGACGCCGGCGGCGCGCTCCCGGGCGGGCTCACGGCGGTCATCCTGCGGTGCCTGAAGCGCTCGCCCGCGGACCGTTTCGCGTCCGCCTCCGAGCTCTCCGACGCGCTCGCGGCGGTCCACGCGGCCGAGGCGACGCAGACCGTGGCGGCCCCGGCGCGAGACCGTTCGGCCCAGCGCCGGTCGCTCCTCGTGCTCGACCTCGCGAACCTCGCCCACGACCCGGCGGTCGGGTGGCTCTCGACCGGGATCGCGGAGACGGTCGCGGTCGAGCTCAAGGGGATCGCGGGTCTCGCGATGGTCGGCCGCGAGAAGGTCGCGGCGGAGCTCGCGGGGCGGGACGCGGCGGCGCTCGGCCACTCCGAGATCGTCCGGCTTGGCGGCGCCGTGGGCGCCGACCTCGTGCTCGCGGGCGGTTTCCAGAAATCGGGCGAGGCGCTCCGAGTGACCGCGTCCGTGCTCGACGTCGCGACCGGGGAGGCCGTCGTCTCGTGCAAGCTCGACGGCTCGATCGGCGCGCTCTTCGAGCTGCAGGACAGGCTCGTGGACGCGCTCCGCGAGGGTCTCGGAGCAACGCCGTCGGCCGTCCGCGACGCCAGGCGCGACCACCCCGCCCCGCCGCTGCTCCAGGCGTACGAGCTGTACGCGCGCGGCCGCCAGCTCCACAACCAGCTCGGCCGGGACGGCATGGACGAGGCGCGGCAGCACTACGAGCGCGCGATCGCCGTCGATCCGCAGTACGCGCTCGCGTACTCCGGCCTCGGGGGGGTGTGCATGATGCGGTACATCGCCACCTCGAACCGCAGCGACCTCGACGTGGGCGTCGTGTACCTCATGCGGGCGGCCGAGCTCGACCCCCGGCTCGCGGACCCGCACCTCTGGCTGACGTACGGCCTCGCGCGCCTCGGCCGGTACGCGGAGGCGCACCTCCAGGGCCAGAGGGCCGTCGCGCTCGAGCCCGAGAACCCGATCGCACACTACTTCGCCGGCGTGGCGTGGTGGCTCGAGGGGATGGCGCGCCACTCCGCCGGGGCGTGGCGCAGGACCGAACGGCTGATGCGCGCGTCTGTCCGGCTGGCGCCGCGCTACCAGGCGGCGGTGCAGATCCTCGGCGAGGTCCTGCTCCGCGTGGGCGACTGCGCGGGCGCCCGCGAGGCGCTCGAGCGTGCGGCCGAGATCGAACGCTCCGGGAAGTTCACGTACGGCCGCTTCGTGGGCGCGGCGAGCCTGCTCGGCCGCGCGCTCCAGCGCTGCGAGGGGAGCGAGCGCGCCCTCGCCGCCTACCGGACTTCGCTCGAGCTGCTCGCCGGCGTGGACCACGTCTACGTGCCCGCTGGCACAGCGCTCGCGCACATCGGGGCCGGCGAGGCCCACCTCAGGGAGGGGCGGGCGGACGAGGCGATCCGCGGCTTCCGGCTGGCCGGGGAAGTGTGCGCCGCCTCTCGACGCGCGCTCGGGATGGGATGGATGGCCGTGCGCGCCGCGCTCGGAGAGGCGGCGGCGGCCCGGTTGCTCGGTATGAGCCGCGACGAGCACGCGGCGGCCGCGAGGGCGGAGGATCTTCTCGCGGGCGTCGGACAGTTCGACTTCAGCGGCGTCATGGACGGCGGGGAGGCGGTCGTGTGGCACGACTGGGCGCGGTACCACGCGATCGCCGGCCGGGGCGCCGAGGCGATCGGCTCGCTCCGGCGTGCCGTCGAAGCCGGCTGGGCCGACGCGTCGTGGCTCGCCGCCGATGAGCAGCTCGAGCCGCTCCGCGACGAGCCCGAGTTCACGGCCGTGATCGCCGGTGCTCGGGCGAACGCGGGAGCGGTGGAACCGGATCCCGACCTCCCGTCGTGAGCGTCGCCGGGAACGAGAAGCAACCGGACGACGGTCGGTCGAGTCGGTCGCGCGTGCGTCCGCCGGGCGGCTCCTATGATGTGCGCATGGGGGAGCGCTCATCCGGAGCGGGTTCCGAGCGGCTCGCGAGCAGGGCGTGGCCCGTAGCGGAGATCGCCGCGTTCTTCGCGCTCATCGTCTCGTACATCTGGGTCTGGAAAGAGGCGTTCCCCGGCGACCGCGTCGTCGTGCTTGCACTCTACGTGGCGCTCGGGGTCGAGACACACTGGCGGCGGGGCGAGTCGGCGCGGGAGATCGGGTTCCGGCTCGACAACCTCGGCGCGTTCGGCCGGCTCGCCGCGAGGTGGCTGGCGCTGCCCGTCGGGGCGGCGGCGGTCGCCGGCGTCGCGCTCGGGGGGGCGGCGTTCCCGCCGCCGGCGATCTGGCCGCTCAACATCCTGTGGAGCGTCGCGTGGGGGACCGCGCAGCAGTACGGCCTCGCGTGCGTGTTCTACCGCCGCCTGCGCGATCTCCTTCCCGCGCGCCGGGCGACGCTGGCCGCCGGCGCGATCTTCGCGCTGCTGCACCTCCCGAATCCGTTCATGATCGGGCTCACGCTCGCGCTCGGCGTCGTCGCGTGCGCACTCTACGAACGCCACCCGAACGTCCTCGGCCTCGGCCTCGTCCACGGGGCCACCTCGTTCCTGCTCGCGAACACGCTCCCCGGCTGGCTCACCTTCGACTGGATGGTCGGCCCGCAGATCCTCGATCGCGTCCGACACCTCTTCTGAGCGCCGCCCCTGTCCGAGCCCGGTCGCGAGGACGCCGACGGACGCCTACTTCTTGGTGCAGGCGTCGGGGCACACCATGATCACCTTGAACCCGTGCCACACGGCAGGTCCCGGACCGGCGTTGTTGTTGAAGTTCGACTCCTGCACCACGTGGTTGGAGTTGACGACGGCCTGGAACGGGTGCGGGCAGGCCTTCCCCATGTGGGACGGGTTCGCCGAGTAGTACGTGATCGGGACCTGGAGACGCCTGACCTCGCCGGGCTTGAGCGGCGGGTCGATCCCGACGCCCGTGCCCCACGCGTCGCCGACGCCATCGTGAATGTCCTTCACGACCACGGCCGGTTCGGCCCCGGACCAGCTCCCGAGGCCCTGGTTCTTGACCGTGACGTTGAAGGTAAACACGGTCTGACCCGGCGCACACGGTCCCCACGACATCAAGTTGAAGGCCGTGATCACGAGGTCCGGCTTCGGCTTCTCTTGCGGCGGCGCGACGACCTGTTGCGCGGTCTGGATGGACTTCTCGGGTGCCGCCCACGCCGTCACGGTGAACGGAACCGCCGCCAGTGCGATGACCGGGAGTATGCCTCTGCGCATGGACGCCTCCTTGCGGAGCCGCCAGCCCTCCGCGCCGTTGCAACGGCGCCGGGACGAGCCGGGGCTCTCTGCTGAGTAAACGCC
The DNA here is from genome assembly GCA_035542455.1 of Thermoanaerobaculaceae bacterium. Lineage (GTDB taxonomy): Bacteria > Acidobacteriota > Thermoanaerobaculia > Thermoanaerobaculales > Thermoanaerobaculaceae > RBG-13-68-16. The sequence goes on along the minus strand of DATKLI010000102.1, from coordinate 11,428 downwards.
GGCCCCCCGCCCGAGCGCACGTCCGGAAGCGCTCCCACTTCGTCGGTACGGCAGCCGACGGCTACACGGCCCCGCTAGTGGCGGCGGCCGCCGGGGCCGGAGCCGACGGTGCGGCCCATCCCCTCGATGCGGTCGCGCAGGCACGCGCCGCACTGCGCGGCGGTCTCGCGGATGCACGCCTTCGCCGGGTAGATCTCGTACAGCGCGCGGTACTTCGTCGGCGTGAGGTTGGGCATGACGACGTTGGCGCCGCGCGCGAGGCCGAGCTCGCGGCCGCTCTCGAGGTTGAGCGTGGCGAGGGCGGTCGTGGACGGGATGTTGGCGTCGGGATCCACGAGGCGGGCGAGCGCGACGACCTTGTACGTCATGAGCTCGGTGTTGGGCACCTGCTCGCCCGGAGGCGCCTCCGGCAGCTCGCCGCGCCCGAGCCGGGTCTCCGGGTGGGGGAGGTACGGCCCGACCCCGATCATGTCGAGGTCCATTGCGGCGAACGTCTCGAGGTCGTCCGCGAGCGACTCGTACGTCTGGCCGGGGATGCCGATCATGACGCCGCTGCCCGCCTCGTACCCGAGCTCCTTCAGACGGCGGAGGATCGCGAAGCGGTCCGAGGGGCGGCCCGGGAGCGGCGGGTGGATGCGGTCGTACAGCGCCGCGTCCGAGGTCTCGAAGCGCAGGAGGTAGCGGTCCGCGCCCGCCTCCCGCCACGCCGCGAGGTCCTCGTCCGGGCGCTCGCCGAGCGAGAGCGTGACGGCGAGCGGCGTCTCGCCCCGGATGGTGCGGACGAGCTCCGCGAGCCACGCGCGGCCGATCCCGTAGTCCTCGCCGGCCTGCAGAACGACGGTGCCGTAGGCGAGCGCGGCCGCCTGGCGCGCGCACGCGACGATCTCCTCGGCGGTCATCCGGTACCGGACCAGCTCGCGGTTGGAGGCGGCGATCCCGCAGTACGCGCAGCGGCGCACGCAGTGGTTGGAGATCTCGACCAGGCCCCGGAGGTGCACGGCGTCGCCGACGTGTTCGCGACGGACGCGGTCGGCGCGGCGCCACAGCTCCTCGAGGCGGTGCTCGTCGTCCTCGTGCAGCCAGCGGAGGATCTCGTCGCGCGTCATGCCGCGCTCAGACCCGCTCGGGCGCCCGCTCGCGCCGGTAGGCGTCGAGCGCCGCGGGGAACGGCTCGAGCGCGCGCTCGAAGATCCCGAGCGAGTAGGCGATCGTGAGGCCGTAGTTGGTGATCGGCACGCCCGCCTGGCGGCAGCGGAGGATCCGCGAGAGCATCTCGCGCCGGTTCCCCATGCAGTTCCCGCAGTGCACGACGAGCGCGTACGGCGAGAGGTCGTCCGGGAAGTCGCGCCCCTGCACGGTCGCGAACTCGAGCTTGCACCCGGTGTACTGGGCGAGCCAGCGCGGGATCTTGACGCGCCCGATGTCCTCGCCGATCGGGTGGTGCGTGCACGACTCCGCGATCAGGACCGTGTCGCCCTTCCCGAGCCTCTCGATCGCTGTGGTGCCGCGCACCATCTCGGTGAGGTCGCCCTGGAAGCGCGCGAACAAGATCGAGAACGAGGTGAGCGGGACGTCGCGCGGCGTATCGGCGACGACCTTCAGGAACGCCTGCGAGTCGGTGACGACGAGCTTCGGCGGGCGGCTCAGCGCGCCGAGCGCGGCCTTCAGCTCGCGCTCCTTCACGACCATGCAGAACGAGTCGGAGTCGAGGAGGTCGCGGATCGTCTGCACCTGCGGGAGGATCAGCCGGCCCTTCGGCGCCTCCTTGTCGATCGGTACGACGAGCACCACGAGCTCGCCGGGCCCGATCAGGTCCCCCACGATGCGGCGGGCGTCGAAGTAGTCGGCGGGCGCCACCGCGAGCAGCGCCGCGCGCAGCTCGCCGATTCCGCCCCCGGCGGGCGCGACCGTGTGCACGACCCTGATGCCGTCGCTCTCGAGCCGCGCGACGAGCGTCGGGTCGGGGGACGCGAGATCCGACTTGTTGAACGCGACGATGACGGGAACGTCGCGGGAGCGCAGCTCCGCCAGGAGCGACTCCTCGAACTCGCCCCACGAGCCGGCCTCGGCCACGAGCACGCCGAGATCCGTGCGCTCGAGCGCCCTCCGCGTCCTCGCGATGCGCTGCGCGCCGAGCGCCCCGACGTCGTCCACGCCGGCGGTGTCGATGAAGACGACCGGGCCGAGCGGCAGCAGCTCCATCGGCTTCTCCACCGGGTCGGTCGTCGTGCCCGGGGTGGCGGAGACGATCGCGACGTCCTGCCGGGTGACGGCGTTCAAAAGGCTCGACTTGCCGACGTTTCGGCGGCCGAAGAGCCCGACGTGGAGGCGCAAGTTGCGCGGTGCGGTCTGCATGGCGTCGGCGGCCGGCCCGCGGGCCCCGGGCGCGGCCACGCCCCGGCAAGCGGCACCGGGGCGCGGACGAGCCACAGCGGCGCGGGCCGTCCCCACGCCTTAGCCTACCACCGCACGCGGCGCAGGAGGAGCACACCGCCGACGGCGAGGAGGAACGCGAACACCGCGAGACCGCCGGCGCCGAGCGCCGGGATCGCGCCGTTCTCGAGGTTCGCCAGCAGAAACACCGCCGAGCCGGACACCCCGGGCGCCGTCGCGGTCACCTGGAAGTTCCCGAGAACGTTGTTCGCGGTGATCGCCGGCGAGGTCGCGACGCCGCCGGCGTCCGTGACGGCCGTCACGACGGGGAGGCCGCCCGGGAACGTGCCGCTCGCCCCGGACGCGGGGGCGGTGAACGTCACGGTGACGCCGGAGACCGGGTTGCCGAGGCTGTCCGTCACGGTCGCCTGAAGCGGCGAGGAGAACGGCATCCCCTGCAGGGCGCTCTGCGGCGTGCCACCTGTGGCGGTGATCGCCGCCGCCGGGCCGGCCGCCGCGATCGTGGTCGCGCCGTCCTCGTTGTTGCCGGTGACCTTGTCCGTGCTCGTCGCGCTGACGCTCACGTCGTGGTACAGCTCGGTGCCCAGCGCCGTGCCCGGCACGATCTGGATCGTGACGGTGAACGTGGCCGAGGTCACGCCGAGCGACGCGATCGAGCAGGTGATCGTCCCGTTCGACCCGACCGACGGCGTCGAGCAGTCCCACCCGCCCGGCTGCGAGAGCGAAACGAACGTCGTGCCGGCCGGCAGGGCGTCCGTCATCTGGACGCCGGTCGCGGTGTCCGAGCCGGCGATATTGGTCACCATGACCGTGTAGCTGATGTTGCTCCCCGGAGGAGCCGAGGCGGGCGCACCGCTGAGCGCGACCGAGAGGTCGGCGGTCGAGAACGAGGGAACCGCGAGGAAGCCGACGAGAGGGTCGTGGTCCGAGACGCGCCGCGGCGAGTTCGTGTCGTTGCGATCCGAGTCCGGAAAGTCGGCGTCGATCCTGGCGTGCTCGAGGCGGACCGTCGCGGCGGCCAGAACGCCGGTGCTGACGATCATCTGGTCGAGGTTCTGCGCGCTCCCGCTCTCCGAGTAGCTGTAGCGCTGGTCCGCGGCGGCCGCCTGGAGGATCGTCATGTTCGGCCCGATCAGGTCCGGGCTGCCAAGCTCGACCTGGTCGGCCGAGACCGGGTTGCCGGTGCTGGCACCCATGACGTCCACGAACCCATCGTTGAACTCGAACGCGTTGAAGTCGCCGAGGACGATCACGCGCTCGTTGTTGGGGGCGGACTGCCGCGTCTGGATGATGTTCGCGAGGAACTCCGCCTGCTGCTCGCGCTTGGCGCGGTTGCGCGCGCCGACCGTGCCCCACCCGTTGCTGCCGGGGCTGGTGCTGTCCACGCTCGTGAGCGCCTTCTGGTGGACGGCGATCACGGTGACCGGGAAGCTCGCCCCGTTCGCCTGGTTGACGGTCGCCATCAGACGCAGCGGCGGGCGGTCGTTGAGGAGCTCGGTCGAGTGGTCGGGGTTGGTGAAGAGCGTGTCCTTCCCCTCCTGGACCACGGCCCCGACGGTCACACGCGGCGTCGAGCCGTACAGCACCTTGGTCGTGACGAGGAAGCCGACGTCGATGCCGCTGATGTCGTTCCCCTCGACGAGGTACGCCTCGTAGGCGGGGCTCGACGCGTCGGCGTTGAGGAGGTCGCGGAGCGCCTGCAGCGTGGCGAGCGTGTCCACCTCCGCGACGGCGAGGATATCGGGCATGTGGAGGTAGTCGCGGATCGCCGCGAGCGCCTTGTTCTTCCGGTTGTTGAAGCTCGAGGCGAAGAAGTGCTGCATGTTGAACGAGGCCACCGTGAACTCGTTGTCGGCGGCGGCCGAGACCGCGGCGGGACCGGGGCCGCCGGACGGCGTCCCGCCCCAGTTGTCCGGGAAGAACTCCCACGCGCGGTACCCGGCAGAGGTGTTGAAGATGAGCGGGCCAACGAGGCCGGTGAGAACGTCGCCCACACGCGCCTCGATCGGCGATGCGCCGACCTGCTGCTTGCTGCCGACGTCGAAGCGCTCGGGGTTGCCGTCGAAGCGTGGCACGTTCGCCGGAACGCACGACACGGCGCAGTCTGTGAGCGGATCGAGGACGTTCGCGCCGACCTCGCGGAACGGCCGGGCGATCCCGGTGACGACACCCCAGAAGAACCCGTTCGACGTCGAGAGCCCGGTCCCGTCGTCGACGGAGCCGGTGGTAGGCCCGACGACCGTCATCGAGGGGAAGCTCACGCGCATCCCGTCGTACTTCGCGAGCTGGTAGAAGCCGCCGGCGGGGTCCGTGTCGGCCGTCGTGAGGGTCACGGCGGTGGGAAGGGGATTTCCGCTCGAGACCTTGCCGACGAAGCTCACCGAGCCCAGCTCCGTCACGGCCGGCTGGAGCGGCTCCGCCGACGGGCGGTAGTCGGTGACCATCCCCGTCACGCGGATCAGGTCGCCGCGCGCGAGCCCGGCGGGAGGCGTCGAGTAGACGTACAGCCCTTCCGAGCTGTTGGGATCGCTGTCCACCGAGGCGTCGGGCTCCTGGATGAAGAAGGCGTTCGAGAGCAGCGCGGTCACGATGCCGGAGGTGGTGACGGTCTGGCCGGCGTACGGCGAGTTCCAGTTGGGAACGCCGTTGCCCTGGATGTCGTGGATCTTCGTCAAAGTCACGACGTTCACCGTGATGGTGGCGCTTCCGGACCTCGCCTGCGCGTCGCCGATCGTGCAGGCCAGCGTCTTGGCGCCGGTGGAGGTCGCCCCGGGAACCGTGACCGCAAACGAGAAGACATTGTCAGCCGAGGTCGCGTCGCCATTCGTGCCGTCGTCGTAGAGGCTCTGCGACGCCGAACCGCCGATGGCGGTGAGGTCGCACCTGACGGTGATACCCGTGCTGGTGGGGTTGGCGCCCGGTGTGACGGCGACTGTCAGCAAGGTGCTCTCGCCAGCCTGCAGAGCCGCCGGGCTCGCCGCCCCGACGCCGGTCGGAGAGGTTGTCACCGGGCAGACGTTGGAAGGCGACGAGCTGTTGCGGGGGACCAGCGAGGCCCCCGCCACCACGTCGAAGTCGAGGTTGTTGTTGTCCGTGTCGGTGCAGCCCGCTCCCTTGCGGACGCCGCCTTTCGTGTTGTCGAGGGCAGCACCGTTGTTGACGGTCGTGCCGCCCTCACCGTTGTTGCTGGCGCCGTACGAAACCGAGTCCACGATCCGCGAGTCGGGCAACGAGCAGGGGGTCGCCGTGGCGCCGCACGCCAGCCCGCTCGTGATGTTCGCGAGTGCGACCTTTCCGCTCGCCGCCGACATGCTGAGGTTCGTGGTGGTGAAGTCAGGGGAGGGCACCGCGGCGCCCAACGTTCCGGCCGCGCCCAGCTGTACGAGAAGGTAGTGCCCGGGCTGGATCGTTGTGCCGGCGACGAAGGCGTAGATGTTGCCCGCCGACGATCCGAAATTCCCGGCGGCCGAACCGTACTGGAGCGACCAGCCGGTCAGCGCCTGGGCGGAGGCTCCACGATTGAAGAGCTCCACGTAGTCGTTGATGTACGCCGGCGAGCCGGTCGTCGCACCGCCACCGCCGTACACCTGGCTGATGACGATGTTCGGCGACGCGGCGAGGGCAGCCGGAGCGACGAGCGCGAAGAGGAGCGCGCACGCCACGAAGGCGGCGCGAGACACGGGGGGGGTCGGTCGGTTCATGACGCTCTCCTTCAAATTGGATGGAAGCGGGATGGAAGAGACACGGGGTCGGAAGCTACCACCCCTGGTCGAGATGTCAAGCACAGGTGCGCAGATGCGTTCTCTGTCGCGGAATCATTCTCGATATTGAGGCGACGAATGTGCAGCCGCGTTCGGACACCGCGTCCGGAATTACCTTCAGGACCTCGGCTTGATTCCCGGCGAGCCAAGACGGCAGACGGCCTCCGGGCTGGTCAGCTCGTCGAACTGCGCGAGCGTCACGAACCCACCGTCGATCGCGGCCTCCTTGATGCTGAGCCCGTGCTCCCGCGCATAGGCGAGCAGGTGGCTCGCGCCGTCGTACCCGAGCGCCGGCACGAGCGCGGTGACGGTGGCCGTCGAGTAGTCGATCTGGCGGCGGCAGCGCGCCTCGTCGGCCTCGATCCCCTCGACGCACCGCTCGCGCAGCGTCCGGCACGCGCGCGCCAGCAGGTCGAGGCTCTCGAGCAGGCAGTGCGCAACCAGCGGGAGGAACGGGTTGAGCTCGAGGGAGCCCGCGGCGGCGGCGGCCGCGACGACCTGGTCGTTGCCCATGACGAGGAGCGCGGCCTGGGTGACGCCCTCGGGGATCACCGGGTTGACCTTGCCCGGCATGATCGAGGAGCCCGCCTGGCGGGCTGGGAGGCGGATCTCGCCGAGGCCGCCCTCGGGCCCGGAGGAGAGCAGACGCAGGTCGCCGCACACCTTGACGAGCGACGCGGCGCACGCCTTCACGATCCCGGAGACCTCGACGAACACGTCGGCGTTGGCGGTCGCCTCCTGGAGGTTCTCGGCGCGGGCGAACCCGATGCCGGTGACCTCGCGGAGGGTGTCCACGACGCGGAAGATGTACTCGCGCGGCGCCGCGAGGCCGCTGCCGATCGCCGTCCCTCCGAGGTTGACGACGCGCAGCCGCTCCTCGCACTTGTAGATCCGCCAGCGGTCGCGGTTGAACGCCTCCGCGTAGCCGCCCATCTCGCGGCCGAGGGTGGTGAGCACCGCGTCCTGCATCTCGGTCCGCCCCACTTTGACCACGTGGGCGAACGCCTTCTCCTTGGCCTGGAAAGCCTCCTGGAGCGCGAGCACCTCGCGCTCCAGCGCGTGGAGGAGGCGGATCGCCGCGAGGCGCAGCGCCGTCGGGAACGTGTCGTTGGTGGACTGGTGGAGGTTGACGTCGTCGAGCGGCGAGACGACGTCGTACCTCCCGGGCGGGAGGCCCATGAGGACGAGCGCCCGGTTGGCCACGACCTCGTTCACGTTCATGTTGAGCGACGTGCCGGCGCCGCCCTGGAGAGAGTCCACGACGACGTGCGCGGAGAGCTCGCCGTTCGCCATCTCGCGGCACGCCCGCTCGATCGCGTCGGCCCTGGCCGCGTCCGGCCGCGCGCCCAGCGCCCGGCTCGTGAGCGCGCACGCGAGCTTCACGGCGCCGTACGCGCGCACGAGCTCGGGGTGGACCGGCCGCCCCGCGAGGGGGAAGTTGACGATCGAGCGAGCGGTGTGGATCCCCCACAGCGCCCCGGCCGGGACGGCCAGCTCGCCCAGGGCGTCGCGCTCGATGCGCGTTCCGGTCTCGTCACCCATCGGGCACCAGGGTACTCCCATGGCGGGGTGCGCCGCGCGGGAGCGCGGCGGCGAGCCGCCGACCGGGCCGGTCAGCAGTAGACGTCGCGCTTACCGTCCTTGACGAGCGCGACCATCTTCTCGGTCCTGCGCCTGAGATCGGGCTCCATCTCGGCGAGCGCTCGCGCGATCGTGGCGTCCCCGGCGGACCGCGTCTCGGGCGACGCGAAGTCCTCGAGGTACTCCTGGAAGGTGGCGATCGCGTTGGGGCCGCAGTGCTCCTTGATCTCGCCGGGCTTGGCGAGGTCCATGAAGTCGCGCCCCGTGCGGCCGAGGCGGTAGCACGCGGTGCAGAACGACGGCACGTACCCGAGGGCCGCGACGTCCCGGATCACCTCGTCGAGCGACCGGTGGTCGCCGAGCGAGAACTGGGCCGACTCGAACCTCTCGTCCTCGGAGTAGCCGCCCGGGTTGGTGCGGCTGCCGGCGGAGATCTGCGAGACGCCGAGGGCGAACGTCTCGCGCCGGATCTCCGCGCTCTCGCGGGTCGACATGATGATCCCGGTGTACGGGACGGCCAGGCGGAGGATCGCGACGATCTTCCGGAAGTCGATGTCGGAGACCGGGTGGGGCGGGTGGCTCGCGATCTCCGATCCGCTCGCGGGCTCCATCCGCGGGACGGAGATCGTGTGCGGCCCGACCCCGAAGCGCGTCTCGAGGTGCCGGATGTGCTGCATCAGAGCCAGGATCTCGAACCGCCAGTCGAACAGCCCGAAGAGGACGCCGATGCCGACGTCGTCGATCCCGGACTGCATCGCGCGGTCCGGGGCGTTGACGCGCCAGTCGAAGTCGCGCTTCTTGCCGCCCAGGTGGACCTTCGCGTACGTCTCGCGGTGGTACGTCTCCTGGAAGATCTGGTACGTCCCGATGTGCTTCGCCTTGAGGCGGGCGAACTCCTCGAGCGTGAGCGGGGCGATGTTCACGTTCACGCGCCGGATCTCGCCGCGCCCCGAGGCCGTGCGGTACACGGTGTCGATCGTGTCGAGGATGTAGTCGAACCCTTCCTTGGGGTACGACTCGCCGGCCACGACCAGGATGCGCTTGTGGCCCTGCTCGACCAACCGCGTGACCTCGAGCGCGATCTCCTCCTGGTTCAACGCCCGGCGCTGGAGCTCGCGGTTGCGCGCGCGGAACGCGCAGTAGACGCACTCGTTGCTGCAAAGGTTCGAGATGTACAGCGGCGCGAACAGAACGAGCCGGTTGCCGTAGATCTCCTCCTTGACGCGCCTGGCCGTGTGGAAAAGCTCCCCCAGGAGCTCCGGGTCGGACACGCCCATGAGCACGGCGAGCTCGTCGTCGGGCAGTCCCTTGAGCTCGAGGGCCCGGGCGAGAATTTCGCGGACCCGGTTCGCATCGTGGCGCCTTCCGGCCTCCAGCGTGGCCGCGACCAGGCCCTCGTCGATCCTCACACCATCACTGACTGTGCTCACAACGGTGCCTCGCGTTTCCCGCCGGCCGCAGCCGCCGCTTCTTTCCCCCGAGGCTTCGCCCGCGCGCGTGCGGCCAGCCTCGAGCCGCGCTCGCGCGCTACTTTACCTCGAAGAACTTGTCGCCGGGGACGCCGCAGACCGCGCACTTCTCGGGCGGCTCCGCGCCGACCACGGTGTTGCCGCAGACGGGGCAGATCCAGATCCGCTCGCCCTTGAGGTCCTTTCCCTGCTTGAACGCTTCCAGCGCACCGGTGTAGAGGGCGTGGTGCACCCTCTCCACCGCGAGGGCGTTCTTGAACGACGAGAGCGCCGGGCGGTTGCCCTCCTTCTCGGCCTGGGCGACGAACGCCGGGTACATCTCCTGCATCTCGTACCCCTCGCCCGCGATCGCGGCCTCGAGGTTCTCCTGCGTCGTCCCGATCCCGCCCATCACCCGCAGGTGCGCATGGGCGTGGACCGTCTCGGCTTCGGCCGCGGCGCGGAACAGCTTCGCGATCTGCTTGAACCCGTCGGCTTCGGCCTTCTTCGCGAACGCGAGGTACTTGCGGTTCGCCTGGCTCTCGCCCGCGAACGCGGCCTTGAGGTTGTCGATCGTGGCCATTCCGGAAACCTCCCCCCGGCCCGTCCCCGGGCCCTCATGTGCACTTTATCACAAGGTCGGTGAGCCGTCCAGAGCGACGTGCGTTGTGCGACCTCAGAGTCGCAGGTCGCGAGGCAAGGCGATTGTCCGCGTGAACGTGCTCACGGGTTTCTTGGTCCGGTCGTGAAAGCGGGCACGAAGCGGAAAGAGTTTTCCACAACCTTTCCCCCAGCGTCGAACGCCGCTCATGCAGGTGGGACCAACGCGGTTCCTTGTCACGAATCTCATTTCAGTTAGCGTACAAAAGTGTCATTTCTCCCGTTTGACAGTTCTGGTATACACGGTTAACTTTTGTACCAACTTGTCCGCTGTGGGGGGACACACACGATCGGAGACGAGGGGGGGCACATGGAGAATCCGAAAGGAAGCCAGTCGCGTTCGACGTCGCGTGACGAACGGGGCCTGGACCGGCGCGACTTCATCCGCGTCTGCACGATGGCGGCGGTGGCCGTGGGCCTGCCGGCGTCGGTCGGGGTCAAGTGGGCCGAGGCGGCGGCCGCCAAGACCCTCAAGCCCTCGGTGATCTGGCTGCACTTCCAGGAGTGCACCGGGTGCACGGAGTCGCTGCTGCGCACGTCGCACCCCGCGATCGCCGAGCTGATCCTCGACCTCGTCTCGCTCGACTACTGCGAGACGCTGTTCGCGGCGGCCGGGTACCAGGCCGAGGACGCGCTCAAGAGCGCGATGGCGGCCAACGCCGGGAAGTACATCTGCGTGGTCGAGGGGGCGATCCCGACCAAGGACAACGGGATCTACTGCAAGATCGGCGGCCGCACCGCTGTGGACATCGTGAACGACGTGGCGGGCAAAGCGGGCGCGATCATCGCGATCGGCTCGTGCGCGTCGTTCGGCGGGATCCCGTCGGCCGACCCGAACCCCACCGGCGCGACCGGCGCGCCCCAGGTCCTCGCGGGGAAGACGGTGGTCACGCTCCCGGGGTGCCCCGCCAACCCGTACAACTTCCTCGGCACCGCGCTCCAGTACGCGACGTTCGGCACGCTGCCGGCGCTCGACGAGAAGGGCCGGCCGCGCTTCGCCTACGGCCGCGTCATCCACGAGGACTGCCCGCGCAGGCCGCACTTCGACGCCGGGCGCTTCGTCGAGCAGTTCGGCGACGAGGGACACCGGAACGGGTGGTGCCTGTACAAGATGGGGTGCAAGGGCCCCGTGACCCACGCGAACTGCTCGCTCCAGCCGTTCTGCGAGGTACCGGGCGCATGGCCGATCGGGATCGGGCACCCGTGCTTCGGGTGCACCGAGCAGGCGATGGCGTTCCGGGTCCCGCTGCACGCGACGGTGCTCCCCGAGCACCTGACGCCTCCCGACAGCTACCCGCCGATCAAGGCGCAGCAGGGCGGCGTCAGCGCGGCCGCTGCCGGGCTCGCGGGCCTGGTCGGCGGCGCTCTGCTCGGCGGCGGATGGGCCGCGGCTCGGAAGGTGGACGAAGGCGAGAGCGCGTCCGCCGACCAGAACGAGGGGGCGTGACATGGCGATGGACCGACGCTCGCTGATCAAGACGCTCGCCGCCGGAGGTGCGGCGGTCGCCGCGGGCGCGACGACGGCCACCGCCGCCCTCAGGAAGACGGCGCCGCCCGGAGCGATGGGGATGCTGTACGACACGA
>DATKLI010000101.1:0-21635 GCA_035542455.1 Thermoanaerobaculaceae bacterium | reverse complement strand
CACTCGGCGCGGCGGCTCCGTCAACCGGTCGAGCGGTTCCGACGGTGTCTGCATGGCGTCCTCCAGCTGGCCGAGCGCGGTCGCCGCCTTGGTCCGCGCGTCCAGCAGGACCAGCGCGGCAGCGACGCGCTCGAGTCGGGCTCCGCCGAGCTCGAGCCGCGAGATCTCGCCCGCGTCGAAGCGCGCCTGCGCCGCCCGCTCCTGCTCGCCGAGGTCGGCCTGGGCGCGACCGGCCTGCTCGGCGGCTGCGCGCGCCGCGCCGTACGCCGCTGCGGCCTGGTCAACGAGCGCCACCGCGTGCGCCTGGACCGCGGTGAACCGCGCCGCGGCTGCGGCCCGCGCGGCCTCGGCCTCGGCGATAGGCCCACGGTTGCGGTTCACGACCGGAAGGGGGAGCGAGAGCGCGAGGAACCACTTGTCGTTGCCCTGGTCGAACTCGTACCCCGGCCCGAGGTGGATGTCGGGGTACTGGCGCGCGATCTCGAGCTGGAGCGCCGCCTGGCTCGCGGCGTACTCGGCGAGAGCGCCCAGCACGTCGGCCCGGTTGAGCACGGCGTGCCGCCTCGCCTCCGCGGTCGGGATCTCCGCGGACGGCTCGTCGAGACCCTCGGTGGAGAGGGGAGCGCCGTCGACGGCGGCGACCGGGACACCCACCGACTCCGCGAGCTGTGCGCGCGCCGCAGCCAGCCTCGCCCCGGCGTCCGCGAGCACGACGCGAGCGGAGGCGAGCGCCAGGTGGGCCTGCGTCACCTCCGCTGGCGAGACGGCGCCGGCCTCGAGCTGGCGCTCGAGCACCTCGGCGTTCGTGCGCTCGATCGCCTCCTGATCCCGCAGCAGTGTGTCCGACTCCGTGGCGGCTCGCAGCTCGACGAGGCTGGCTCGGACGCGGCTGCGAACCTGCCACGCGGCCGCCGCGAGGTTGAAGCGGGCGACCTCCACGAGGTTCCTCGCCTGGGCGACGCGGTGCGCGCGCTTCCCCGCGGTGGTGAGAGGGACGTCCAGGTTGAACCCGAGCACCCACGGCGACACCAGGCTCACCGGAGTCGTCGTGTCGTACCCGGCCGAGAGCGCGACCGCAGGGTTCTCCCGCGCCCCAGCCGTCACGGCGCCCGCCCGGGCGGCGGCGAGCTCTGCGCGCGCGACGTCGAGATCGGGGTTGAAGTAGAACGCCGCGAGCGTCAGGGTGGCGAGGCCCCACGGCCGCGAGGCGTCGGGGACCTCCGCCCGGTTCGCGGCGAGGAAGGCGCGCAGGCCGGGGTCGGCGAGCGTCCGGGCGGAGAACGCCGCCAGGCTCTCGTCCGGCGAGATCGGCCTGGGCTGGTAGTGAACGCAGCCGAGAGCCGTGAGCGCGAGCGCCAGAGCGCACGTGGCGGGCGGGCGCATCTGAGCCGCAGTCTACCATGGTGATGGAGGCGGGACGGTCGCCGTCGTGACGAGGGAGCCGGTCATGCGACGTCGTCGGCGCGCGCGGCGGCCGCGCGTGCGAAATGCGGGCGGCGGCCGAGGATGTTGGCCATCACGGCTGCGGTCGGGATGAAGGAGCGATGACGGCGGGAACGCCGGGGAGGCCCGTGTGAAGATCGCGCGACTCGTTGGGGCGCTCGTGCTGCTCGCGTGGTGGGGAGGTCCGGCGGCCGGGGCGGCCCCCGGCCCCGTCGAGGGGGACTTCGTCCTCAAGAACTTCCGGTTCGCGTCGGGTGAGACTCTCCCCGAGCTGCGGATCCACTACCGCACGTTCGGCCAACCGGAGCGGGACGCGAACGGCGTCGTACGGAACGCCGTCCTGATCCTGCACGGCACGACCGGCAGCGGCGCCCAGTTCGTGCGGCCGGAGTTCTCCGGCGAGCTGTTCGGGCCGGGCCAGCCGCTCGACGCGGCGCGCTTCTTCATCGTCCTGCCGGACGGGATAGGCCACGGGAAGTCGGGCAAGCCGAGCGACGGGCTGCACGCGCGCTTCCCGCGCTACGGCTACCGCGACATGGTCGAGGCGCAGTACCGCCTTCTCACCGAGGGGCTCGGCGTCAGCCACCTGCGCCTCGTCATGGGGACCTCGATGGGCGGGATGCACACGTGGCTGTGGGGCGAGCTCCACCCGGAGTTCTCGGACGCCCTGATGCCGCTGGCCTGCCTGCCGACGCAGATCTCCGGCCGCAACCGCGTGTGGCGCCGGATCGTGATCGACGCGATCCGCGGCGACCCCGACTGGAGGGGCGGGGAGTACGCGGCCCAGCCGCCGAGCCTCCGGACCGCCGCCGAGGTGCTGTTCTTCATGAGCAGCAACCCGGTCGTACGCCAGCGGGAGATGCCGACCCTCGAGCGGAGCGACGCGGCGCTCGACGCGTTCGTCGCGCGCGAGGTGAGGGCCTCGGACGCGAACGACGTGCTGTACGCGATAGAGGCTTCCCGCGACTACGACCCCGGTCCGGCGCTCGAGACGATCACTGCGCCGCTACTCGCGGTCAACTCCGCGGACGACCTCATCAACCCGCCGGAGCTCGGCGTCCTGGAACGCGAGATCAAACGGGTCCCGCACGGCCGGGCGGTCCTGATCCCGTTCTCCGAGCAGACGCGCGGGCACGGCACCCACACGCTGGCCGCGGTCTGGAAGCAGTACCTCGTCGAGCTGCTCCAGCAGTCGGCGCGGTAGGCTCCGCGCCGCCGGCGCGATCACCCGGCGAGCGCCAGCACCGCCTCCTCGACGGCGCCCCGGACGAGCTCGACCTTGTACGCGTTGCCGGCGAGCGGCTGCGCGCCGGCCGTCGCGGCCGCCCCGGCCTTCGACGCCGAGACCGGCCCGAGGCGGCGGCCGACGAGCGCGCGCTCCGCCGCCGGGACCCGCCACGGCACCGCTGCGACGCCGGACAGCACGACGCGGGCGCGCTCCACGCGACCGCCGGGCGCGGAGACCGCGACGGCCGCGCCGGCGAGGGCGAAGTCCCACGCACCGCGTGCCCGCACCTTCCGGTACGTCCCGCGCGCGCCGCGCGGCTGGGCCGGAAGCACGACCTCCGTCACGATCTCGCCCGTCGCCAGCACCGTCTCGCGGGTGTAGTCGGTCCCGGGCGCCACGAAGAAAGCCTCCGCCGGCACGGAGCGCGCCCCGTTCGGCCCGGCGATCCGTACGAGCGCCTCGAGCGCCACCAGCGCGGGCGCCGTGTCCGACGGGTGGACGTAGAAGCACACCTCGCCGCCGAAGATGCAGTGGAACTGGTTCTCGCCTTCGGCTGCGAAGCAGCTGTCGCCGCCCTTGCGGGCGCAGTGGAACTCGCCGCGGTAGTACCAGCAGCGCGGGCGCTGGCAGATGTTGCCTCCGATCGTGCCCTGGTTGCGGAGCTGCGGGCTTGCTGCCGCGGCCGCCGCCTGCGCGAGCGTGGGGTAGCGGCCGACGATCTCGGGGTTCGAGGCGACTTCCGCTAGCGTGGTCATCGCTCCGATCACGAGTCCGCCGTCGAGGGCGGCCCGGATCCCCCGGAGCTCGCCGAGGCGGGAGAGGCTCACGAGCGTCTCCGCGCCGAACACGCGGTCGCGCAGGCACCCCAGCAGGTCGGTGCCGCCGGCGTGGACGCGCGCGCCGGGGGTCCCGAGCATCCGGACCGCCTCGGCCAGTGTGGAGGGTCTCGCGTAGTTGAACTCCGGCAGCACGGCTCACCTCCCCCTGCGCGTCCCGGCCAGGAGCGCGGCCATTCGCATCGGCGTGATCGGCCCGTCGGTGACGCGGATCCCGACCGCGTCGTAGACGGCGTTCGCGATGGCGGACGCTGTAGGGATCGTCGCCGGCTCGCCGAGCCCCTTGGCGCCTGTCGTGTTGCACTCGGTGTCGTGAGGATCGATCGGGATCACCGTGACGTCCGCCGGGGCGTCGAGCGCCGTCGGCAGCTTGTAGTCGTGCCAGTTCGCGTTCACCATCTTCCCGGTCTGCCGGTCGAGGACACGCTGTTCCGTGAGGGCGTACCCCGTCCCCATCGTGATCCCTCCGACTACCTGGCTGTCGTACGTGAGGCGGTTCATCACCCGCCCCGAGTCTTGCGCTGCGACGAAGCGCACGACGCGGACCTCGCCGGTGGCCGTGTTCACCTCCACCTCGGCGAACTGCGCCACGAACGGAAGGGCCACCTTCGCGGCGGGGTTCGGGCCGCGCGCCCCAAGACCCACGAGAACCTCGCGGCGGGCGAGCCCCTTCAGCTGCGAGAGCGGCACCCGGGACGCCGGCTCCCCGGCCACCTCGACGCCGCCGTCCCGCAGGGTCAGGGCGGACGCCGGCCTCTTCATCTCCTCGGCCGCGATTGCGAGCAGCTCCGCCTTCACGGCGCACGCCGCGGCTCGGACCGCCGGGGCGTTGACCAGGACGGTCTGGCTCCCGCCGGACGCCGGAGCGTACTGGGTCGTCCCGGTGTCGGCGTTCTCGACCTCGATGCGCTCGATGGCGATCCCGAGCTCCTCGCCGACCACCTGCGCGAGAACGGTCCTGGTCCCGGTCCCCAGGTCGCTCGCGCCGGTGTTGAGGTTCGCGCTGCCGTCGGCGAACACCTTGACGATCGCCGACGCGTTGGGCTCGCCTGGGTAGCCCCACATTCCGGCGGCGACGCCGACGCCCCGCCGGGTGCGGCCCCGTCCGCGCGGCCGCCTGCGCGCCTCGCTCCACCCGAACGCCTTCGCCCCCTCTCGGAGGCACGCGGCCAGCCCGGTGGACGTGTACGGGCGGTCCTTCCTGAGCTGGCTCACGGTCGGGATGTTCCTGAGGCGGAGCTCGATCGGGTCCATCCCGATCTTCTCGGCGAGCGTGTCGATGGTCTGCTCGAGCGCCCAGCTGCACGGCGGGAACCCGGGCGCGCGGAACGGGCGCGCCTGGCCGGCGTTGATGTAGATGTCGGTCTCCTCCGTGCGGACGTTCGGACACCGATAGAGGTCGGCCACCAGGTACGCCGAGGTGGAGCCGCTCGGGTACGCTCCGACCGGGCCCGCCAGCCGGGCCTCGATCGCGGTCAGCGTGCCGTCCCTCTTCACGCCCGCCTTGAGGGTGATCACGTTGGACGGGCGGTTGCCGACGCACAGGAACGAGTCCTCGCGCGTGAGCGTGCACTTCACGGGGCGGCCCGTCGCCCTCGCGAGCAGGGCGGCGATCGCGCCGTACTTCCCGAGCTCGAACTTGCTACCGAACCCGCCGCCCATGTAGTGGCTGATCACCCGCACGGAGGAGAGCGGGAGGTCGAACGCACGGGCGAGCTCCGAGCGGACCCCGAACACGCCCTGGGTCGTGTCCCACAGCGTGAGCCTGTCTCCCTCCCAGCGGGCGACCGACCCGTGGACCTCCATCGGGGTGTGGATCTGGACGGGGGTCCGGTACGTCTGCTCCACGACCACGTCGGCGGCCGCGAACCCCGCCCTGACGTCGCCGCGCTCGTAGACGTCCGGCGGCCCCTGCCGGTTCCCGCCCTCGTGCACCGCGGGTGCTCCGGGCTCCAGTGCGCGCTCCGGGTCGGAGACGAACGGCAGGACGTCGTACCCGACCTCGATCGCCCGCAGGGCGTCGTACGCCTGGTGCGGTGTCTCTGCCGCTACGGCTGCCACCTCCTCACCCTCGTGCCGGCAGCGCGGGTCGAAGAGCGAGCTCAACGCACCCTTCTCCGTGTGGTGCCACGGGATCGCAGCCCCCGGTGTGGAGGCGGTCAGCACCGCCCGCACGCCCGGCATCGCCTCCGCCTTGGAGGCATCCACGCTCTTGACGCGGGCGTGGGCGTGAGGGCACCGGAGGATGGCCGCGTGCAGCATCCCCGGGAGTTGGAGGTCGAGCGTGTAGACGGCCGCGCCCGAGACGCGCTCGGCGGCGTCGATCCGGGGGAGCGGCTTCCCCACGACCGACGTCTCGCCCCACGGCGGGAGCGTTCCGGCCGGCGCGGTCGGGTCGGGCGCGCCTGCGCTCGTGAGGTAGGGTCCCGTGCCTTTCACCGGACACCTCCTTCCGGCTTCCTCGACTCGGCCGCCTTCCGGACCGCCCGAAAGATGTGCGCGTAGTTTCCGCAGCGGCAGAGGTTGCCGCTCATCGCGATCCGGATCTCGTCGAGCGTCGGCCGGGAGTTCGCGCGCAGCAGCCCCTCGGCCGCCATGATCTGGCCCGGAGTGCAATACCCGCACTGGAACGCGTCCTCCTCGGCGAACGCGCGTTGCACCGGTCCGAGCGACTCTGCGTGGCCGAGCGCCTCGATGGTCGTGACGTCGTGCCCCTCGGCCTCGAGGGCGAGCGTCATGCAGGCGTAGCGCGGCGTCCCGTCGATCAGCACGGTGCACGCGCCGCACTCGCCGCGGTCGCACCCGACCTTCGTCCCGGTCAGCCCCAACCGGTCGCGAAGCACGTACAGCAGCGTCCAGCGTGGCTCCACGAGGAGCGTGTGCGTCCTCCCGTTGACGCGGAGCGTGGCCTTCACGGGCTCCCCGGTCGGCGGCGCGGACGCCGCTCGCGTCTCCGCGCGACCGATCGCCGCCGCGCCGATCGCCCCGGCGCCGACGGCGGTGAAGAACCCGCGCCGGCTCACGCCGCGGGTGCCATCTCGTGTGTTGTCCTTGGGTTTCCTGCCCATTGCCACCTCCTCGCGCACGGAGGCCCCGGCGGTGGAGCCGCGGGTGGTCTGCCTTCGGCGATTCTACTTGAGACCGAAGCGCCCGGCACACCCACCCACAACGGTCTCACGGCATACCCTTGACCGCGGAACGGGTATATCCTGAGACAAAGGAGGCACCTATGCGCGCACTGAATCGAGCGCTCACGGTCGTGGCAGTGGCGGTCTGTGCGTTCGCTACGGGGCCAGTGTGGGCGCAACACGAGGAGCAGGAGGCGAAGGCCGTCGAGGCCGCAAAGGCGTGGCTCGCGCTGGTGGACAGCGGGAAGTTCGGCGAGAGCTGGGACGCGGCCGCCCCCTACTTCAGGTCCGTGGTTGCGAGGGACAAGTGGGACGCGAGGCTGGTCAACTCGCGCCTGCCGCTCGGGAGGGTGCTGCAGCGCACGCTCGCGGCGAAGAAGTACACGGCGGACCTCGAGGGTGCACCGAAGGGCGAGTACGTCATCCTCGTATTCAACACCAAGTTCGACAACATGCCGAAGGCCGTCGAGAACGTCACGCCGATGCTGCAGCGCGACGGCTCGTGGCGGGTCACCGGCTACAACATCAAACCGCCCCAGTAGCAGCGCCGGCCTCCTTCGGGACGGGTCACGCCCGCCGGTTCGCCGGTCGCTTCCTCCATTGGAGCCAGGAAGTTGCGCATCAGGCAGGAGGCGGCGGGCCGGAGTTTGGACTCGCCCGTTAGTGACCTTGACACAGCGCGACAGAGAAATTACTGTTTCGTGGCGGTAGGGGGGGAATGTCAGGCAAATCTCCGTCCGGCGGAACCACGGGGGCGCGCACGCCGCGCTTGCGCCGCTCGGTCCTCCTCCTGGCCCCTGTCTGGCTGCTCGGTGCGTTCACGGCCCTTGCCCCCTCGCGCGCCCTGGCGCAGGAGAACGGCGACTGCCTCACCTGCCACGCCGACAAGGACCTCACGAAGAAGCGCGACGGGAAGACCGTCTCGCTGTTCGTGGATGAGAAGCACTTCGCCGCCGGGGCGCACGCCAAGGTCCCGTGCATCGGCTGCCACGCGGATCTCAAGGGCTCCGATTTCCCGCACGCCGAGACGCTCAAGAGGCCCGACTGCGGGTCGTGCCATACGAGGGAGGCCGCGGACCACGCGGCGGGGCTGCACGGGCGCGCGGAGGCGCGCGGCGACGCGGTCGCCCCCAAGTGCGGCGACTGCCACGGACGCGGCCACGACATCGTCCCTGCGCGGGATCCGCGCTCGCCGGTCGCGCCGGTGAAGGTCCCGCTTCTGTGCGGCAAGTGCCACCACGAGGGGTCGCCGGTGCAGCGGCGGTTCGACATCCCGCAGGACCGGATCTTCGAGAACTACACCGAGTCGATCCACGGCGAGGCGCTCCTCAAGAAGGGGCTGACCGTCGCCGCGACGTGCGTCTCGTGCCACACCCCGCACCTGGTGCTGCCGCACACCGACCCGCGCTCCTCGATCGCCCGCAAGAACATCGCGGCCACGTGCACGAAGTGCCACTCCGCGATCGAGGCGGTCCACCGGAAGATCATCCGCGGCGAGCTGTGGGAGAAGGAGGCCCACGTCCTCCCGGCGTGCCCGGACTGCCACCAGCCTCACAAGGTCCGGAAGGTCTTCTACGAGCAGGGGATGGCCGACCAGGACTGCCTCACCTGCCACGCCCGTAAGGACATCAAGGCGTCCTCGGACGGCCGCTCGCTGTGGGTGGACGCCGCGGAACTCGCCTCCTCGAGGCACGCGACGCGGAGCTGCAGCCAGTGCCACAGCGAGGTGAGGCCGTCGCTCACGCGGGCGTGCGCGACGATCACGCACAAGGTGGACTGCGCCGCCTGCCACGCCGAGCCGGCGGCCCAGTACGCGAACGGCATCCACGGCAAGCTGCAGTCCAAGGGCGACCCCAACGCGCCGACGTGCCGCGAGTGCCACGGCACCCACGGCACCAAGGGGCGCAAGGATCCGACCTCCCCGACGTTCTCGCGGAACGTCCCGCAGCTGTGCGCCCGCTGCCACCGCGAGGGGGAGAAGGCGGCCGTCCGCTACACCGGGACCGAGCACAAGATCATCGAGAACTACACCGAGAGCATCCACGGCAAGGGGCTGCTCAAGAGCGGCCTGCTCGTCACCGCGATGTGCACGGACTGCCACACCTCGCACGCGATCCTGCCGCACGACGACCCGGCCTCGAGCGTCAACAACCGCAACCTGCCAGCCACGTGCGGGCGCTGCCACAACGGGATCGAGCAGGCGTTCGAGAAGAGCATCCACTCGGTCAATGTCTCGCACACCACGAAGAAGCTGCCTGTGTGCGACGACTGCCACAGCGCCCACACGATCCGGCGCGCCGACACGCTCGGGTTCAAGCTCGCGATCGTCAACACGTGCGGGAAGTGCCACGCCGACGTGACGAGGACGTACTTCGACACCTACCACGGGAAGGTCTCGCAGCTCGGCTACGCGAAGACCGCGAAGTGCTACGACTGCCACGGCGCGCACGACATCCTGCCGCCCTCCGACCCGCGCTCGCACCTCTCGCGCGAGAACGTCGTGTCCACCTGCCAGAAGTGCCACGCGGGCGCAACCAGGCGCTTCGCGGGGTACCTCACCCACGCGACGCACCACGACCCGGCGAAGTACCCGTGGCTGTTCTGGACGTTCTGGGGCATGACCGGTCTCCTCATCGGCACCTTCATCATCGGGGGGACGCACACCCTGATGTGGCTGCCGCGCGCGGTCCAGATGCGGCGCGAGCTCAAGCGCGAGGAGAGCGCGCACGACCCGAAGGCGCTCCAGTACGTCCGGTTCTCCCGCGTGAACCGGGTGCTCCACATCGCGATGATCGTGAGCTTCATCAGCCTCGCGCTCACCGGGATGACGCTCAAGTTCTCGTACAGCGCGTGGGCCGTCACGCTCTCGCGGCTTTTCGGCGGGTTCGAGAGCGCGGGGTACATCCACCGCTCGGCCGCGTGCCTGATGTTCGGGATCTTCGCGACGCACCTGTACGACCTGCTCCGCCGCAAGAAGCGCGAGGGGCTCTCGTGGAAGCAGATGGCCACCGGGTCCAACACCATGATCCCGACGTGGCGCGACGCGAAGGACCTGTGGGGCTCGGTGAAGTGGTTCCTCGGGCGCGGGCCGCGGCCGCAGTACGGGCGCTGGACGTACTGGGAGAAGTTCGACTACTTCGCCGTGTTCTGGGGGATCTTCGTCATCGGCTCCACCGGGCTCATGCTGTCGTTCCCGGAGGTGTTCACCCGCATCCTGCCCGGGTGGCTGATCAACGTCGCCACGATCATCCACAGCGACGAGGCGCTGCTCGCGGTCGGCTTCATCTTCACGGTGCACTTCTTCAACACCCACCTGCGGCCCGAGAAGTTCCCGATGGACATCGTCGTGTTCACTGGACGCATGCCGGTCGAGGAGTTCAGGCGCGACAAGCCCGCGGAGTACGAGGCGCTCGTGGCCTCCGGCGAGCTCGAGCAGCACCTGCGGGAGCCGTATCAGCCGGTGGTGATCAGGGCGGTGAGGGCGTTTGGATGGACGGCGCTGACTCTGGGGTTCTTGATTGTCGTCTGGATCATCTACGCAATGTTGTTCGCGTACAGATAAGCGCCGCCGATAGCGGACCGTCTGCGGCGTTGGACTCGGCGGATCGGATGCTCACGTAGCCTCCGGCTACGCTCCGGTCCGGCCTCCTCGCGCGCCTAGCGGCTGGCCGAACCTCGCCGACGCGGGCTACGTGCCATCCGCCGCGGTCCTGCATCGGCGGCCGCACCGCGGCCGCGGGCCGAAACCCGCTGCGCTTCGATCGTGCTCGCGCGTTGGCTGCGCGGCTACACGCGTTTCGCCACGGTCCTCCATCGGCGGCGGGAGTACGCGCGGGCTCCCGTCGCCCTGCCTTGGTTGTCTCCCTGACCCCTGACCCCTTGTCCCGGTCTCTTCCGATGAGTGGCCACCGGCCACGCCTCTGTTTCCTCGACCCACGACCCACGATCCACGACCCACGGTCTTCCCGGCCACGCCGTTGTAGCTAAGCGCTTGTGAATGCGTTACCATGCCCGAGACGACACCCCGCCGGCGGCGGGGTGTTTGCGCCGCCGGGGCCAGGCGCCGCGGCGACGCGCGGAGGACGCGGTCATGTTCCAGGACTTCGAGGCTGCCCAGACGTTCGTCGCCGACCGGCGTATCGAGGTCATCGACCTGAAGTTCTGCGACGTCTGGGGTCGCTGGCACCACGTCACGATCCCCTCGGCGCGCTTCAACCCGGGGACGATGGAGAGGGGAGTCGGGTTCGACGGCTCGAGCGTCGGGTTCAAAACGGTGAGCGCCGGCGACATGGTGATGGTCCCCGACCTCGCGACCGGGTTCGTGGACCCGTTCTGGGAGGTGCCGACGCTGTCGTTCATCTGCACGACGCTCGAGGCCGACACCCGCCACCTGTTCCCGTACGACCCGCGCAACATCGCCCGCAACGCCGAGGCCCAGCTCCAGGCCGCGGGCGTCGCCGACTGGAGCCGGTGGGGGCCGGAGTTCGAGTTCTACCTGTTCGACGGCGTCTCGTACGAGAACGGGATGAACGTGGCGTCGTACAGGGTCGAGTCGTCGGAGGCGGACTGGGGGAGCGCCAAGCTCGGGAGCGGATACAACATCCCACGGCACGGCGGGTACCACGCGATCCCTCCGCAGGACCGGCTGCACAACGCCCGCACGAGGATCACGCTGAACCTCCAGGGGATGGGGGTCGAGGTCAAGTACCACCACCACGAGGTGGGCGGCCCGGGTCAGTGCGAGATCGAGACACGCTTCATGCCGGCGCTGGTCGCCGCCGACACGACGATGCTGGTCAAGTACGTCACGCGGATGACGGCGGCGGGGATGGGGATGACCGCGACGTTCATGCCGAAGCCGCTGTACGGCGAGGCGGGGTCGGGGCTCCACTTCCACCAGCAGCTCTGGAAGTCCGACGCGAACCTGTTCCACGACCCGGCCGGCTACGGGACGGTGTCGCAGGCCGCGCGCTCGTACATCGCGGGGCTGCTGCTCCACGGCGGTGCCGTGATGGCGTTCACGAACCCGTCCACGAACTCGTACCGCCGCCTGATCCCCGGGTACGAGGCGCCGGTGTCGGCGATGTTCTCGCTCGGCAACCGCTCGGCCGCGATCAGGATCCCCAAGTACGCGAACCGCCCCGAGAGCTCGCGGATCGAGTTCCGGCCTCCCGACGCGACGTGCAGCCCGTACCTCGCGATCGCCGCCCAGCTCATGGCCGGGATCGACGGGATCCGCCGTGGGCTCGACCCGACGGCGCTGGGGTTCGGGCCGATCGACGAGGACATCTTCGCGTGGGCGCCGGAGCGCCGGGCTTCGATCAAGGCGCTGCCGACGTCGCTCGAGGACGCGATGAACGCGCTCGAGAAAGACCACGACTTCCTCCTCGAGGGCGGCGTGTTCAGCCGCGACCTCATCGAGCGCTGGGTCGCGCGCAAGCGCTCGGAGGACCGCGAGGTCCGCAACCGCCCGCACCCGTACGAGATCGAGCTGTACTACAGCCTGTAGCCGGCGCCGGTCGGCGCTCGCGGCGCCCCGCCGCTCGGCCGGAATGTGAGCCGGCTCACGTTTCCGGGCCGTGCCGGGTCCCGAGAATCGAGACTGTGTCCCGACGGGAGCGGCTTTCCAAAGCGGGCCCGATGGCATACTCTCGCCGGGCGCGCGCGATCGGGAACCCGACGTGCAGGCGGTGGGAGGCTTCATGGTTCGTCTCGCGGTCCTGAGAACGTACTTTCTGCGGTCGTTGGTCGCACTTGCGGTGATCGCGTCGGCGGCCACCGTCCGTGCGGCGTTCCTCCGGAACGTCCCGCAGGCGCTCCGGCAGCCGGACGGCACCGTGGTCCACCTGTTCGCGACCGGCGACGAGTACTACAACCGGCTCCACGACGCGGGCGGGTACACGGTCGTGCGCGACCCCGACACCGGCTACCTCGTGTACGCGATCAAGGTGGAGGGCCGCTTGATGCCCTCGGCGTTCGTCGTCGGGGTGGACGATCCGGCCGCGGCGGGGCTCCGGTCCGGGCTGATGCCGGAACCCTGGACCTTGCCGTCGGCCTCCCAGATCTACCCCTCCGCGGGCCGCCGTCGCGCCGCCCGTGCCGCGGGCCTCGTCAACGCGCCGGAATTTACGACGATCAACAACATCGTGATCTTCATCAGTTTTGCGGACGATTCGGGCTCGCCGTTCAACACGCTCGACACGTACCAAATGTGGTTCAACTCGATCACAAGCACGTCGTCGTCGATGCAGAAGTACTTCCTCGAGGCGTCGTATAACCAGCTCACGGTGAACAGCACGTTCTACCCGGCCGCCACTGGCGCCACCGTCGCGTCGTACCAGGACTCGCACCCGCGGGCGTACTACACGCCGTACAACGCGGTCAGCAACCCGACCGGCTACCAGGGGAGCGAGCGGAATGGCCGTGAGTGGGCGCTGCTGCAGGCAGCGGTCCAGGCCGTCGGATCGCAGGTGCCCGCGTCGCTCAATGTGGACACCAACGGAGACGGCTTCGTGGACAGCGTGGTCTTCGTGGTCAGCGGCACGGCCGTCAATGCCGATTGGAGCAACCTGCTCTGGCCGCACAAGTGGGAGATGGACACCGCCAACTACCCGGCCACGATCAATGGGAAGCTCGTCGGTGAGTACGACCTGCAGCTCGACGGCAACATCACCGGGAGCGGCGTGTTGTGCCACGAGATGACGCACACGCTGGGAGCTCCCGACCTTTACCACTACTCGGAGGCGGGAGAGCCCGTCGGTCCGTGGGACCTGATGGCCGATAACCTCGAGCCACCGCAGCACACCACGGCGTACCTGAAGGCGCGGTACCTGGGGTTCCTCTCCGGTTGTCCGGTGATCACGCCTCCCGCCACGGTCACGCTGAACCCGCTGACGTCGCCGACGAACAACTGCGCCCGGATCCTATCGCCGAACTCCACGACCGAGTACTTCATGGTCGAGTACCGCAAGAGGGCCGGCACGTTCGAGGTTTCACTCAAGGGGTCCGGCCTCCTCGTATATCGGATCAACACCGCCGAAGACGGCCAGGGGAACTCCTCAGGCCCGCCGGACGAGGTGTACGTCTACCGCCCCGGCGGCACTCCTTCTGCGGACGGCACAATCAACTGGGCTCCTCTGAACGGTGGAGCGACCCCACCGCGCACGGCGATCAACGATGCGAGCGACCCTTCCTCGTTCCTCTCGAACGGGTATCCGGGTGGGCTCTCGATCCACGACGTCGGGGCGCCCGGCGACACGATCACGTTCAAGGTGGACAGCGTGGCGCCGTGCTCCAGGCCCGGCCTCTTCACCCTCGCCTCCCCGGCCAACGGCGCCAACCTCTCGGCGACGACCAGCGCGAACCTGGCCTGGAACGCCTCGGCCGGCGCGACCTCGTACGACGTGTACTTCGGGACGGCGGAGGACCCGCCGCTGCTGGCCAACCAGACCGCGACGAGCGCGAGCGTCACCGTGGCCTCGGGCTCGACGTACTTCTGGCGGGTCGTGGCGAAGAACGGATGCTCCGAATTGAGTGCACCGGGCACCGGCGCGTGGGCGTTCTCGGTGGGGTCCACCGGCAACGGCATCACGATCTTCTCGGACGACTTCGAGGCCGACCTCTCGAAGTGGACACTCGGCAACACGTCGGGCGCCAGCCCGACCAACTGGGGGATCGTGAGCTGCCGGACGGAGAGCGGGCACGGGTCCGCGTGGTGCGCGGCCGGCGGGTCCGCCCCGAAGCCGGCGTGCACGCAGTACGCCGCGAACGAGGGCGCGTTCATGATCGCGGGGCCGTTCTCGCTCGCGGACGCCGTGGACGGCACGTGGGAGTTCGACCTCTGGACCGACGTGGACCAGGGCTCCGATCCCAACAACCCCAACGACTGGGTGCTGTGGATGTGGTCGCTCGACGGGAACAACTTCTACGGGAACGGAACCTCGGGCCAGACCGGCGGGTGGCAGCACATCGCGCTCAACCTGAGCGACATGAAGATGGGCGACGGTACGCCGGTCGTGGGGATGGGGCAGGTGTGGTTCGCGTACCTGTTCCTCTCCGACGCGACGATCCAGCGCGAGGGCGCCTACGTGGACAACGTCGTGATCAAGAAGCTCGTCGCGGGCCAGCCCAACTTCGACCACTGGATCCCGGCGGTGATCCACAAGGACGTGCCGTCGCGCAACGCCTGGTGGCGAAGCGACGTCGCCGCGATCAACCGGTCGCCGGTGCCGGGCACGCTGACGCTCAAGATGTACGCGCCTTCCGGGGTCAAGACGATGACGGTGCCGCTCGCGGGGAACGCGCAGGCGCTGCTCCGCGACGTCGCCGCCCGGCTCGGGGTGACGACGGACTCGGGCGCGCTCGAGGTGGTCTCCGACGTCGACGTGTTCCTCACGGGGAGGACGTACAGCCAGGTCGACCCGACGCACACCTACGGGCAGGGGTACGACGGCACGGCGCCGACCGACGTGCTCGCCGCAGGGCAGACCGCGTGGCTGCCGCAGCTTACGCAGAACGCGCTGTTCCGGACCAACGTCGGGATCGCGAACACCTCCACGGCGAGCGCCAACGTCACGGTCACGCTGTTCGACGCGCAAGGGAACCAGGTGTGGACCGATACGCGCGATTACACGCCCGGCCAGTTCTATCAGCACGACTTTTCGAAGCTCCTCACCGCCGCAATGGACCTCGGGTATGCGGTAGTCGTCGTCAACTCGGGCTCGGGGGTGGTGGCGGTCGCGTCGGTGATCGACCAGCAAACCGGCGATCCGACCACGATCAACATGAAGACGGGCGCGCCGGGCGCCTCGGGGCCGTTCGCGTACTGGCTCCCGGCCGTGAGCCACAAGCCCGGCTACAACCAGAGCCAGTGGCGGAGCGACGTCGCGATCCTCAACCGGACCACGCAGACCGCCAACGTCACGCTCAAGATCTACACCGCGACGCCGGCAACGGCGGGGCCGTTTCACATCCCGGCGAACTCCGAGCTCGTGTTCAAGGATGTCGCGGCGCAGCTCGGGATCACGAACGACTCCGGGGCGCTCGAGGTGGACTCGGACCGGGACATCTTCCTGACCGGGCGGACGTACAACCAGGCCGACGCGACGCACACGTACGGGCAGGGGTATGACGGAATCGCGACCGCGGACGTCCTCGCCGCCGGCCAGACGGCGTGGCTGCCGCAGCTGTCTCAGAACGCGCTGTTCCGCACCAACGTCGGGATCGCGAACACCTCGACCGCGAACGCGAACGTGACGGTCACGCTCTACGACGCAACCGGAAAGCAGCTCTGGAGCGACAACCGCGACTACGCCTCAGGCCGGTTCTACCAGCACGAGTTCTCGAAGATCCCGGCGGCGGCGACGGACTCGGGGTACGCGGTCGTGACCGTCAACTCGGGCGAAGGTGTCGTGGCGGTCGCGTCGGTGATCGACCAGCAGACCGGCGACCCGACCACGATCAACATGAAGCGTTGACGCGAACGCTCGGCTTCGGCAGGAGATGAATGGGGCGGCCGCAACGGCCGCCCCTTCCGTTTCCTGGCGTGCCGGCCCGGTCGTCCCGTCTCACCCGTCGGGCGGCGTCGCCCCGGCCCCGCGGATCGCCACCACCGGTGCGACCTCGACGACCGCCTCGAGAGCGGCCCGAGCGCGCGCCGCGTCCACGACGCCGGCCGGCAGGTACGCGATCAGCCAGGCGCGCGCGGTCGCCGGCGTCACCTTGACCCGCTCGGCGCCGGTGATCGGGACGTCCGCGGGCCCGCGGGCGTCGAGCAGCAGCGGTTTTCCCTCGAGGTTGAACGGACCCTTGAGGGAGAGCATCGTCTCGCCTGCGCGCCCCGCCCGCCACACGAGCGGCGGCTCCACGCGGGCTGCGTCGGCGACGCAGACCGGGACGGCCAGCTCGGCGGAGACGCAGTTGCCGACGTCCACGAACGGGTGGATCGGCGGGATCTCCTCCCCCTTGAGCACCCGGCGCAGCAGCGCCTCCGACGCGGGGCGGTACCGCGTCGGGTCGCACCCGGAGGCTCGGAACAGCCTGCGGACGGCGGCCACGGTCGCGTGCTCCCTCAGCGTCTCGAGGCGGAGATGCTCGCGGGCGGTCGCCGCGGCCCGGGATCTGACGGCGTCGAGTGCGGCGGGATCGCCGGGCGCCGGCCCGAGCTCGGCCCAGAACAGTACCCACCCGTCGAGCTCGCACGTGACCTCGGGAGGGAAGCGGTCGTCCATCGGACCGGATTATCGCCGGAGGCGAGCGCGGGTGGAAGCCGCGAGACTCTTGACGCCGCCCCGACGCGCCACGACGACGCGAGCCCGTCCCAGGGACGTGGGACCCGGGGAACGACTGTCGACGCGGCGCCGTGGCGAGCGAGGCCGGGAGCGGACCTGATCGTGGAGGCGTCCCCAGGCCCTTCGATGGGGCGATCCCGGTGGTGCTCGTCGCGGTGGACGAGGCCATCAACCCCGTCACGGTGTGGCCCCTTCGCGTCGCCGCGGAGCGCCTTGAGCCTCTCTTGACCAAAGAGGCCGGCGCGCTTATGCGCCCTTGATGCCAGGCATGGGAGAAGTGCTCCCGTCGTGCGGGAGGATCTCGATGTCGGGAAGAGACGTGAGACAGAGAGGAAGACAGCGGTCGGCGCAGCGACACCTCACGCGCGTGCTGCTCGCGGCCGCCGCGTGGATCGGGTGGGGGTTCGCCGTGCCGGTCCGGGCTCAGCAGACCCTCTTCAACGTGCCCTCCGCGGATGTCCTTGAGGCGGGGAAACTCTACCTCGAGGAAGACAACCTCTGGAGGCCGGGTCGTCCGGACGACACGTACCTCACGGCGAGGGCGGTCGTGGGGCTGGGATGCAACCTCGAGAGCGGCGTGAACCTCGGCGGGTTCGTGGTCCGCGGCCGTACGGTGCCGACCGGAACGCTCGAGCTCAAGTGGCAGCCACTCCACACCTCGGAGTGGTCGGTGACGGGCGGCGTGCAGGGCCTGTTCTACCTGCGGGGGGGTGCTGACGGCTCGCCCTCGGCACAGCTCTACGGACACGCGGCGTGGGTGCCGCGCGACGGGACGCGCATTACTGCCGGCGCGTGGTACGCGACCTCCGGGTTCGCCGATGTCGGCGTGACCCGCGGCGTGCTGGCGGGGTTCGAGCAGCGCATCGCGCGGTCGCTCAATTTCCAGGCCGATTGGTTCTCGGGAGGGAACGGCATCGGCTACTTCACGCCGGGCTTCGCCCTCACACTCGGCAAGTGGGTGCTCTACGGCGGCTGGAGCCTGAAGAACGGCGAGCCGCACGAAAACGCGGCGCTCGTGGAGGTTGGCCGGTACCTGTGAAAGGGCGAGGCGGGGTGCAGCTCTTGACCTCTTCTTTATGCCAGATGGGTTCTCGCTTATGCGCCCTTAACCTCGTCGGTGGTCGAATGAACGCGTCGGAGGTGCGAGGTGGACGTGCTCGTGCTGCTGCTGGTAGTCGTGCTGCTGCTGGTCTCGCTCGTGTTCGTCGTCGGGGTCGACCGCCTCGACCCCGGGAGGTCGTCATGAACTGGCTCTACCTGGTCGCGGGCATTGTCGCCCTCGGGCTGGTGATCTACCTGCTGGTGGCGCTGCTGAAGCCGGAGAGACTCGGATGACCGCGCTCGCGTGGGTTCAGCTGGCCGTCTACCTGGGGGTCATCCTGGCCCTGGCGAAGCCGCTCGGGGTCTACATGGCGCGTGTCTACGAGGGCCGGCCGTCCGGGCTCGACCGCGTCCTCGGGCCGGTCGAACGCTTCCTGTACCGCGTCTCCGGCGTGAGATCGGGCGACGAGATGGACTGGAAGCAGTACGCGGTCGCCATGCTGCTGTTCAACTTCCTGGGGTTCCTGGTCCTCTACGCCCTGCAGCGGTTCCAGGGCTCGCTCATGGCCAACCCCCAGCACATGACGGCAGTCGCGCCCGACCTCGCCTTCAACACCGGGATGTCGTTCGTCACCAACACGAACTGGCAGAACTACTCGGGCGAGCAGGCGATGAGCTACCTGACCCAGATGTTCGGCCTTGCCGTGCAGAACTTCCTCTCCGCCGCGTCGGGGATGGCCGTGCTGGTCGCGCTCATCCGCGGGATCGTGCGGCGGACGGCGGCGACGGTCGGGAACTTCTGGGTGGACACGGTCCGAACCACGCTCTACATCCTGCTGCCGCTCTCGTTCGTGATCGCCCTCGCGCTCGTCTCGCAGGGCGTCGTCCAGACGTTCTCCCCGTACGAAAAGGTGCCCCTCCTGGAGCCCGCCGTGGTCGATCAGCCGAAGCTCGACGCGAGCGGCTCCCCGGTCAAGGACGCCCAGGGCAGCCCCGTCATGGAGAAGACCACCGTGAGGGAGCAGACGCTGGCGGTCGGCCCGGCGGCGTCGCAGATCGCGATCAAGCAGCTCGGCACCAACGGCGGCGGTTTCTTCAACGCCAACTCGGCGCACCCGTTCGAGAACCCCACGCCGCTCTCGAACCTCATCGAGATGCTCGCCACGTTCCTCGTGGCGGGCGCCCTCTGCCTGACGTTCGGGGAGATGGTGCGCGACCGGCGCCAGGGATGGGCGATCCTCGCCGCGATGTCGGCGATCTTCCTCGTCGCGGCGGTGGTCGCCATGTCGAGCGAGCAGCACGGCAACCCGCTGCTTGCGAAGGCAGGAGCGGACCAACGCGTCTCGGCGCTGCAGTCGGGCGGCAACATGGAGGGGAAAGAGGTCCGTTTCGGTCCGGCCGCGAGCGGGCTTTTCGCGGCGGAGACGACCTCGACGTCGTGCGGCGCCGTCAACTCGATGCACGACTCGTTCACGCCGCTCGGCGGGCTCGTGCCGATGGCCATGATGCAGATCGGCGAGGTCGTGTTCGGCGGAGTCGGCTCGGGTCTCTACGGGATGCTCGCGTTCGTCATCATCGCGGTGTTCATCGCCGGTTTGATGGTCGGACGGACGCCGGAGTACCTCGGAAAGAAGATCGGCGCGTTCGAGATGAAGATGGCGTCCCTCGTCGTGCTCATCCCGCCGGCGTGCGTCCTCCTGGGCACGGCGCTCGCGGTGGCGACCGGTGCCGGGCAGGCCGGGGCCTCGAACCCCGGCGCACACGGGTTCTCGCAGATCCTGTATGCGTTCTCCTCGGCCACCAACAACAACGGATCGGCGTTCGCCGGGATCAACGCGAACACTCCCTTCTACAACTTCACGCTCGGCCTCGCGATGTTCTTCGGGCGGTTCTGGACGAAGATCCCGATCCTCGCGGTCGCCGGCTCGCTGGCCGCGAAGAAGTTCACGCCGCCGGGCGCCGGCACGCTCCCGACGCACACGCCGCTGTTCGTGGTCCTCCTGATCGGGACGGTCCTGCTGGTGGCGGCACTCACGTTCTTCCCGGCGCTGGCGCTGGGGCCGATCGTCGAGCACCTCCAGATGCTCGCGGCGGCGCGGTAGGAGGCGACACATGCCCAGCAGAGCCCAAGCGCTGAAGCTATTCGAGCCCGCGATCGTGCGGCGCGCGATCGTGGACTCGTTCCGCAAGCTCGACCCACGGCACCAGGTGAGGAACCCGGTGATGTTCGTGACCGAGGTGGTCAGCTTCCTGACGACGTGCCTGTTCGTGCAGGCATGGCTCGGCCACGGCGAGGCGCCGGCAGGGTTCATCCTGGCGGTCTCGCTGTGGCTGTGGTTCACGGTGCTGTTCGCCAACTTCGCCGAGGCGATGGCGGAGGGACGCGGGAAGGCGCAGGCAGACGCCCTCCGGCGCTCGCGCAAGGAGCTCGTCGGGAAGTTCCTCGGCGAGCCGCACCACGGCGCGGGATGGGTCCCGCTCCGGTCGAGCCAGTTGCGCCGCAACGACGCCGTCCTGGTCGAGGCGGGCGACGTGATCCCGTGCGACGGGGAAGTGATCGAGGGGATCGCCTCGGTGGACGAGAGCGTGATCACGGGCGAAAGCGCGCCGGTGATCCGCGAGTCCGGAGGCGACCGCAGCGCCGTGACCGCCGGGACGCGCGTGCTCTCGGACTGGCTGGTGGTGAGGGTCACGGCCGAGGCGGGCGAGACGTTCCTCGACCGGATGATCGCGATGGTCGAGGGGGCGAAGCGACAGCGCACGCCGAACGAGATCGCGCTCTCGATCCTGCTCGCGGCGCTCACGATCGTGTTCCTCCTGGCGGTGGCGACGCTGCTGCCGTTCTCGCTCTTCTCGGTGAAGGTCGCGGGGCAGGGGGCGCCGGCCACCGTGACCGTCCTGGCGGCGCTGCTCGTGTGCCTGATCCCCACGACGATCGGCGGGCTCCTCTCGGCGATCGGGATCGCGGGGATGGACAGGATGATCAGGGCGAACGTGATCGCCACGTCCGGGAGGGCGGTCGAGGCGGCCGGCGACGTGGACGTACTGCTGCTCGACAAGACCGGGACGGTCACGCTCGGCAACCGGCAGGCGACGGCGTTCGTGCCGGCCGCGGGGGTGCTGGAGACCGACCTCGCGGACGCCGCGCAGCTCGCGTCGCTCGCCGACGAGACGCCCGAGGGGCGCAGCATCGTC
Organism: Thermoanaerobaculaceae bacterium; assembly: GCA_035542455.1. Classification (GTDB taxonomy): domain Bacteria; phylum Acidobacteriota; class Thermoanaerobaculia; order Thermoanaerobaculales; family Thermoanaerobaculaceae; genus RBG-13-68-16. The sequence goes on along the minus strand of DATKLI010000101.1, from coordinate 475 downwards.
GTCCTGGCAAAGGAGAGGTACGGCCTCCGCGGCCGCGACGTGCACTCGCTCGGCGCCACGTTCGTACCGTTCTCCGCCCAGACGCGGATGAGCGGCGTCAACCTCGACGGGCGCCAGATCCGGAAGGGAGCGGCGGACGCGATCGAAGCATTCGTGACGGCGCGCGGCGGCACGTTCGACGAAGGAGTGCGGAGCGCCGTCGACCGCATCGCCAAGACCGGCGGCACACCGCTCGTCGTTGCGGACGGCGCCCGCGTGCTGGGCGTCATCCACCTCAAGGACATCGTCAAGGGCGGGATCCGCGAGCGCTTCGCAGAGCTCCGGAAGATGGGGATCAAGACCGTGATGATCACGGGGGACAACCCGCTCACGGCTAGCGCCATCGCCGCGGAGGCCGGCGTCGACGACTTCCTCGCCGAGGCGACGCCGGAGATGAAGCTCGCGCTCATCCGCGAGGAGCAGGCGAGGGGGAAGC
>DATKLI010000100.1:0-54417 GCA_035542455.1 Thermoanaerobaculaceae bacterium | reverse complement strand
GCGGCGGCGCGCCAGTTCGAGATCTCGTACTCGCAGCTGATCGCGGGGCTCAAGGCTGCGGGGTGCGCTCTCGACCGGAAGGCGCTCGCCGACATGGCGGTGCGCGACATCGAGGGGTTCGCGGAGCTCGTTCAGGCCGCCAAGAAGAGCCTGGCGGCCAAGCCGGCCGCCTGATGGCGACCGAGCCGCTGGAACGCGCGCGGCAGGAGTTCCTCGCCGCGCTCGCGGAGGCGGGGAGCGACCCCGCCCGCGTGGAGGCCGTGCGCATCCGCTTCGCAGGGCGGCGCTCGGGGCTGCTGCGCGAGCTCGAGGACGCGCTCAAGACGCTGCCGAAGGAGGCGAAGCCCTCGTACGGCAAGGCGCTCAACGAGCTGAAGCGACTGATCGACGAACGCCTCGAGGAGGCGCACCGGGTGGCGGAAGCGGCCGGAGCGCAGCGCCAGCTCCTCGACGTCACCCTGCCGGGGCGCCGTCCGGTGACCGGGGCGCTCCACCCGGTGACGCTCGTGCGGCGGGAGATCGAGGAGATCTTCCTCCGGATGGGGTACTCCGTCGCGGACGGCCCCGAGGTGGAGGACGACTGGCACAACTTCGGCGCGCTCAACATGCCGCCCGATCACCCCGCGCGCGACTCCCAGGACACGTTCTTCCTCAAGGACGGCCTGCTGCTGCGCACCCACACCTCGCCGGTTCAGATCCACGCGATGGAGACGATGCCGCTGCCGATCCGGCTGATCATCCCGGGGAGGGTGTACCGGCGCGACTCCGACCTGCGTCACTCGCCGATGTTCCACCAGGTCGAGGGGCTGGTCGTCGGCGAGGGGATCACGTTCGGCAACCTCAAGGCGACTCTCGAGGCGTTCGTGCACGTCCTGTTCGACCCTCGCCTCAAAGTCCGGTTCAGGCCGTCGTTCTTCCCGTTCACCGAGCCGTCGGCCGAGGTGGACATCACGTGCGTCCTGTGTCTCGGCACGGGGTGCGCGATGTGCTCCGGCAGCGGCTGGATCGAGATCCTCGGCGCGGGGATGGTGGACCCGCGCGTCCTGTCCGCGTGCAGGCTCGACCCGGGGCGGGTGTCGGGGTTCGCGTTCGGGTGCGGGCTCGACCGTGTTGCGCTGCTCAAGTACCGCCTCCCCGACCTACGCCTCCTGTTCTCCGGAGACGAGCGCCTCCTGCGGCAGTTCGAGGGGGTGGCGCGATGAAGATCTCTATCCTGCCGGGGGGACCCGCGCCGCTCCGCCCGACCGCCCGGCGCTTCCGTCCACCCGAGCCCCCCACGCTCACCGGGAATGGATCCCGGCTCGCTGGGCACGGAGGAGGTTCGGAATCCGGTGGCAGCGAGGTGCGGCAATGAAGATCTCCCTCGCCTGGCTGCGCGACCACCTCGAGGGCAACGCCCCCGCGGACGAGATCGCGGGGCGGCTCACGGCCGCCGGGATGAACGTCGAGACCCGCGAGCGCTCTGGCAACGACGAGGTCTGGGACGTGGACGTTACGACCAACCGCCCGGACGCGATGAACCACCGCGGCCTGGCGCGCGAGGCCGCGGCCGCGGGGTGCGGGAAGCTCAAGCCGCTTCCGGCGCAGGTGGTCGAGGGGAAGCTGCCCGTCGGGCAGCTCGCGAAGCTCACCGTCGAGGATCCCGTCGGGTGCCCGAGGTACTGCGCCCGCGTCGTGTACGGCGTGAGGGTCGGACCGTCGCCGGGCTGGCTCGCCGAACGCCTCGAGCGCTGCGGCGTGCGTTCGATCAACAACGTGGTGGACGCCACGAACTACGTCCTGCTCGACGTCGGCCAACCGCTGCACGCGTTCGACCTCGCGTTCTTGAAGGGTGAGGAGATCCGGGTGCGTCGCGCCCGCGCCGGCGAGCCGATCACGACGCTCGACGGCGTCGAGCGGAAGCTCATGGCGGACGACCTGGTGATCGCAGACGCCGCCCGTGCGGTCGCGGTCGCGGGCGTGATGGGCGCCGCGAACAGCGAGATCGGGAGCGTCACGAAGGACGTGCTCATCGAGTCGGCGTACTTCGACCCGCGCACCGTGCGCCTCACCGCGCGCCGTCTCGGCCTCAAGACCGAGGCCTCGCACCGCTTCGAGCGCGGCGCCGACCGCGCGATGGCACGCACGGCGGTGGACCTCGCGGCCAACCTGATCGCGCGCCTCGCCGCCGGCGAGATCGCCGCGGGAGTGCTCGACTCGAACCCCGAGCTTCCGGCGCCGCGCGCAATCGAGTTCTCGCTGGCGCGCCTGTCCGCGTTCACCGGGTGCGACGTCCCGAAGGAGCTCGCCGTGAGGGTCCTCACGGCCCTCGAGCTGGCGCCGTGCGCCTACGGCGACGCCATCACGTGCACCGTACCCCCCCACCGCGTGGACCTGGAGCTCGCCGAGGACCTCTACGAGGAGGTGATCCGCCACTTCGGGTACGAGAACGTCCCGTCGGCGCTGCCGTCCGAGGCCGTGAAGCCCGGGTCGCGCCTGGGGACGTGGCCGCTCACCGAGCGGGGGCGCGACGCCCTCGCCGCGGTGGGCGCCGCGGAGGCGTTCACGTACGCGTTCGTCTCGGAGGAGGTCGAAGCCGCGACGTCGGGGTCGCCGCTGGCGGAGCGCGGCGCTCCCGTTGCCCTAGACAACCCGCTCTCGGCGCGTATGGCCGTGATGCGCCGCTCGCTGCTCGCTGGGCTCGTCGAGGCGGCCGCCGGCAACCTCCGGCGCGGCGCGGAGCGGGTGCTGCTCGGCGAGGTCGGCCGCGCGTTCTTCGAACGCGGCGGCTCGGTCGCCGAGGAGGAGCGCCTCGCCCTTGCGCTGGCGGGGAAGGTTGGGGCGTGGGATGCGCTCCGGTCCGCAGACTTCCTCGACCTCAAGGGGGTGGTGGAGGCGGTGCTCGCGGAACTCGGCGTCAACGGCGCCGCGTGGCGCCACGCAACGCCCGCGGTGCTCGCGGCCGGCGAGTGCGCCGAGATCGTTGACGGCGGCCGCGTCATCGGCGTCGGCGGCCGGCTGGCGGATGCGGCTGCGGCGGCGCTCGACGTGCCGGGCGAGGTGTGGGTCGCGGAGATCGACCTGACCGCCGCCGATGCCGCCGCGCGGGTGCCCACGTTCGAGCCGCTGCCGCGCTTTCCGGCGGTGACCGCGGACCTCACCGTGCGCCACAAGCTCGCGCTGCCGTACGAGCAGCTCCTGGCGGCGATCAAGAGCGCGGCGCCCGACTGGCTGGAGAGCATCGCTCCGGTCGTCCGCTACCGCGGCGAGGGCGTGGCGCCCGACGAGGTCAAGACCACCGTCCGCCTGACGTACCGTCACGGCGACCGGTCGCTCACTCAGGACGAGGTCAACACGGCGCAGTTCGCGCTCATGGACAGGCTCGGCCGCGAGCTGGCGGTGAGCTTTTCGTAGGGAGGCCGCATGGACATCTACGCCGCTCTGGAAGAGAGAATCGAGAAGCTGATCGCCGCCCACAAGGAGCTGCAGGCCCGTGTCGCCGACCTCGAGGACGAGAACGCTAAGCTCAAGGAGGGCGGCTCGGAGTCGGCGGGGCTCGCGGGGCGCGTCCAGGAGCTCGAGACCGAGCGAGCGGAGGTTCGCGCGCGCCTCGAGAAGCTGCTCAAGACCGTGACTGACCTCGAGCTGTAGTTTCTTCCCGTTGACGCGCGGCGGTTCCTTGCTTCCAACTGAGGCGGGTTGTCTGTGCCGTGCTGGCCAGGAAAGTGTGCTCCCGCTTGGGCCCGCCAGCCTGTGGCGCCCTGGCGGTCGAGTCCTAGGGCCACTCCCCTGCGGAGAGCTCCTGAAACGCAAGTCGACCACCCGAGGATATTCGCACTCTCCGCACGAAGCCGCCACAGCCGGGCACAGCTTCCTCACCCTCGGATGTGAAGCCCTGTCCCGCTACCCACTGCAGCTGCCCGCGGCGAGGACATTCGCGTGATCCGTAAACCGCGGTCGCGTTTCCACGGTGGCGGAGCAGGTACGCCGGTTCCGAATCCAACTCTGCGCCGAAAGTTTCCGCAAGGTGTAGAATCGTGACCCCAACGTTTGTCTCGGGGAACCACGTGGTCCCGCACCTGCTCGAACTTGGCATGTCAGTAGCAATGTCGGCCTGATCGACGATGATCCGCCTCGAACGTCTCTCGATGCCTAGCCAGACGACCCGGTGCCCATTTGGCCGAGACGCGACGGTCTCGGTGATCTCGTAGACGAGGAGATCTGGCCGGCCCCTGTAAAGGAGTCGACTGGAGAACGCGATTGGCTGTGAGAGGTGCACCTCCTCGGGTCGGTCGTAGTACGGGAGCATTGGCTTTGCGTAATATTCATCTCCCAAGTTCCCCCGAGGACTGCAAGTCTCAGCGAGGCTCGCCCGGCCGGGGGGTTCCTGCTCCACTACAAAGAAGCAATCGGCGGCCGGCGCGGCCAGGACCCCGATGCTCCCGCGCCCGGAGAACGCGGGCAACCGAGACACGGACGTGACCGGCCCCAGTCTGCCAATCTGACGAGTTCGCCCCTGCCACAGGGCGACTTCCATTGGCTGAGTGGCGAATGCCACCACCTCCTCCCTGAGTTCACGGTCGGACCGTCGGGTGTGAATCCGCTCGTTCGACAGCAGATAGTGCCAGCGATGTTCTGTGCGCCAGGCCCATCCAAAGGGCGAGGAGTTCACTATTTCGCACAGGAAATCAGTCGCCAGCGGATCCCACCGACACTCGGTGGACGTGCGGTGCCGCAACTCTTGATCGGTTTCACCGCACTCACTTTTTCGAGAGCAATTGCCGATGGCACAGAAACGTGGGTAATCTGGACGGAGATCAATTAAATGCTGGACTTGAAACTCCCTGCGGCCATCGAGCTCAACCTGTGTCCAGGACACCGCGAGCCGGATCATCGGGACGGTTGGTCCGGCCGGGAGATCGAGTCGCTCGGCTAGGAGCGGAGATCTGCGGAACCAGAGCATCCTGTCGTCCGAGTCCCCGTAGACGAACGTCCTCTTGAAGTGCGTCGCCACTACAACGAGTACGAGCCGCAACTGCACACCGTCCAGACCGTCCGAGTTGTCCAGTACCTCGAAGAGATGTACCTCCGCACCCTTGAACCCGTAGCAGGATTCGTCGAACGGCCCGAAGGTGGCATCGACGCTGTGGGCATCGGCGGGTATCCGTAGCTTCGACAGTGCATCTGTTCCCGTCGTCACCTCCGTAAACGAACCGCTGTTGAATCCGCACACCTGAAGCTGGTCGGAGGGCCCACACCCAAAGAAGTCCTCAGAGACAGGAACCTGAGACTCCGCGGGGGTACCCGACGAGAGGACAGCCGCGAGAACAACGCGACCTGCGAGGCTGAGCATCGACACGTCAGCGCCTACCTTGGAGTCACGGTATGCCTTGGGCGAGGTTTGGCGGGTATCCCACCGCCGGGGTACATCGTTCTCTCTGCGCCGGTTCCGAGGTTTCGGCGGCGACGGGGCACCCGACCGCTCGGCGGCACCACATGTCGGCCGAGGCCCAGCCTGGAGCCGACTTCCCCAACGATCGCGCTTGATCTCTCGGCACCACTTTCACACCGGCTCCTGCTTAACAGTATATGCCACAAGACGGCCCCTCTGGATGTGGCACGAGGCTTCGACGGCCGGGTCGGGGAAGAGTCCCCGTCGGGCAAGCCAGCTTGGCTGCTTCGCCGTGATCCGTGGCTCATCGATCAGGTGCGGCCGCCCGTCGCTAGTGTGGTGACATCACGCGACATCAGCAGCGCCCGGAACCGGGAGCCACTTTGATTCTGGCAGAGCTGTCGCTGACGGGGGGGGCGGGGGCCAAATCCGCCCCGCGGGCTGCCGGCGCACGACGCCGGAGCGTGCGGCCCTGCTCGGTCGCATGCTCCGGCGGGTCGGAGGGTTGCCCTCGTGGGCAACCCGAGCGACGCGCCACAGCCCGCGGGGCAAGAAAGAGAAACGAGCCAATGCCTGCAAGGCACATCAACCCTCCTGGCCGCGAACCCGAGGGGCAAGAAGAAAAGGCCTCCACGCAGTGGAAAGGAGCGACCTGGCGCGGCGAGTGCCAAATGGGGGCAGAGGGGCGCCGAGCCCCCCGCGCGGAATGTGCGCCGCCTCACGTTCCCAGCCTGGACACGGGCGAGGCGCTCTCGGATCATGGACCGAGGGGCCGACATGTGGAAGAAGAACGAGCCCGGCCGCAACGAGCGTCGCCCGTCGATGGGCGTGATGCGCATCCCGGCGGAGGATCAGCCCGGGGCCGGCCCGGCTGCGGCACCGAACGCGTGGGGGGGATCGATGGCACCTGAACACACGGGCGAACGCGCGGTCATCGGCGCGTCGATCACGATCAGGGGCGACGTCACCGGCGACGAGGACCTCGTGATCCAGGGACGGGTCGACGGGAAGGTGGATCTCGCGCAGCACAACGTCACGGTGGGAGCCAACGGCCGGATCAAGGCGAACGTCCTCGGCCGCACCGTCACGGTCGAGGGAGAGGTCGAGGGCGACCTGCGCGCCGACGAGCACATCGCCATTCGGAAGTCCGCCAAGGTGCGCGGCAACGTCGCCGCACCCCGCGTGACGATCGAGGACGGCGCGACGTTCCAGGGGAGCATCGACATGGAGCGCAAAGCGGCGCCCTCGCCGAGACCGGCGCAGCCCGCCGCCGCACCGCCTCCACACCCTGGGGGGACCGGTGCGCCCGCCGGAGCCTCGCCGCGCCCGGGCGAGGCGAAGCATCCCGACCGGACCGGTTGAACCGACCCCGGCGGAGTGCAGGTGCCCTTTCCATTTCGGCGCCAGCGCCTCCAGGCGACGGGCCCGCGGCGCGAGTCCACCGAACGTGATCTGCCCCAGCCGCCGCTGTACCGGTCTCCGACGTTCCGCGCACTCGTGTCCCGTCTCGGGCCCGACGCCGCGCACAACATCCTGGACCTCCAGCCCGCGGTCGGCGCCAACGTCGAGTTCTTCTCGCGCTACTCGTGCCGGCTGCAGATCGTGGATCTCCTGACCGCGATCGGCAGCCCCGGCCTCCAGGTGCAGCTCGAGTCCGAACCCGGCGCCGTGTTCCGGAAGGTGCTGCCGAGGCCCGACGAGCCGTACGACGTCGTCCTCGCGTGGGAGGCGTTCAACTACCTCGCCCAGGGGCAGTTCCGCGCCCTCGTCGAGCACCTCGGCGGGGTGTGCCGCGCGGGAGCCCTGATGCTCGCGTTCATCGCCACGAAGAGGGACATCCCGTTGAGCCCGCCGCTGTTCCGGATCGTGGACGAGCAGACGCTGGAGTGGCAGGAGCGGGCGTCCGCGGCGCGACCCTGCCCCCGTTTCCCTCCGGCCCTGGTCGAGCGGATGACGGAGGGGTTCGTGGTGGTGCACTCGGTGCTGATGCGGCAGGGGGTGCAGGAGTATCTGTTCGAGCGCATCGCCGAACCAGCTTCGCCTCGCCAGGGGCGCCGGCCATAGCGGACCGTCTGCGTTGTTGCGCTCACGGCGCAGCGTCCTCATGTAGCCTCCGGCTACACTCCGGCGCGCGCCGCTCGCGCGCCTAGCATCCGGCCCACTCTTGCCGGCGCGGCTACACGCCATACGCTCGGGCCCTGCTTGTTTCGTTCTTGCTGACCCCTGATCCCCTGCCTCAGCGGCGACGGGGGTTCAGGACGTCGAGGATCTCCGCGGGGTCGGCCGCTCCCAGCGTGAGGTAGATCGGATCCGGTCCGACGGTGATCCGCGCCGTCGGGATCGGTGCGCCGACGAGATCGGCCGCACTCTCGATCCGGAGCCCGGCGTCGAGGCGGGCCTCGCCGCTCGCGGCGTAGAGCACCGCGTCGGTCCCGCTCTCGCCCGCGAGGAGGAACCCCCGCAGCGGGCGCAGACTCTCGGGGAGGCGCCGCACCGCGCGGCCGCGGGTGCGCGCGAGGAGGTGCCCGAACGCGCGGTACGAGCGGCGCTCGCTCCAGGCGTCGTCCTCGTCGAGCAGCCCGTACCCGCGAGCGACGAGCTGCCACCAGAACGCGCTCGCGACGTGGCCTGTCGCGGCGGCGGTCAAGTAGTACAGGACCAGGTACCGCGCCTGGCCCTCTTCGTTCGTCTGCACGTGCTCGCCCGCGGGCGAGTGCTTCCCCGATCCCAGCAACGGCCAGTTGAACTCGGTGAGGTGGATCGGCACGTCCGGGTGCCCTGACGCCTGCACCACCGCGCGCAGGAGCGCGATCTTGCGGGAGAGGTCGAAGTGGGCGTACTGGAGGTTGTCCGGCGAGCCCCGGCGGTCCACGTAGAGGAGGGAGGCGATCCCGTCGAAGTCGAACGGGCGGGGCTCCACCAGGTAGTGCGTCGTGAAGTAGTACTCGAAGTCAATCACGGGCGGGCCGAGCCAGCGGCACGACGGGTACGCCTCGCGCGCGGGTGCCGCAGCCTCCATCAGCCGCAGGTACTCGTCCGGGTGCCAGATCCCCCACTTCTTGCGGTTGATCGCGTGTCCGAGCTGAAGAGCGGGGCCGACGTCGGAGAAGCACGCCGCGGCGTCGCGAACGAACGCACCCCAGCCCGCGGGGTCGTTGACCATCTCCCGGTTCTGCGCGAGCGCGAAGGTGAACCGCACACCTTCGGCGCGAAGGCGGGCGAGCTCGTCGTGCAGGGCGAACACCGGGTTGGGGGCCCACGAGGGCACGCGGAAGAGAAGGGCGCGCGCCCCGAGCGCCGAGATCCGCTCGAGGTACCGCGGCCACGACTCGCGGGTCGGCGACACCGCGATCCCGAACGCGTCGTCCGCAACCGTCACGGCCGGAGCGTCGGCGCGCCGGAGGGCGCGGTAGCGCCGGACGACCGCCGGCAGCCGGGCGAAGTTGTGGCCCAGCAGGCGGGTGAATTGCGCGGCGTCGGAGCGCGACGCGAAGAACTTCTCCCACTTCCCCATGTCGGTGTGAGGCTGGTGGTGGCGGTCGTCCCACCGGAAATGGTCCCGGCTGCGCAACGGGTTGGCCGGGCCCGGGTCGGAGGGGTGCGGGTCGTTTGTCATGAGACGCTCCGCGGCCGCACGGCGCGGCACGGTGTCCCAAGTGTACCCGCATCGCACGCCCCGACGGGCCGCGAGGCCCGGAACACGGGAACGCCGGAGCGTGTTGAACGGGTGAAGGAGAGAAGCCGTCACGACGGCGGGGAGGAGGCCGCGTGATCAGGACGAAACGAGTGTACGAACCCCCCGGCCCCGAGGATGGGGTCCGGGTGCTTGTAGACAGACTCTGGCCGCGGGGGCTGGCCAAGGAGGACGCCCGCATCGACTGGTGGGCGAAGGAGCTGGCTCCCACGGACAAGCTGCGGCGCTGGTTCGGGCACGCGCCGCCGCGCTACCGGGAGTTCGTGGAGCGCTACCGCAGGGAGCTCGACGGCAACGGGTCCGCGACCCGCCTCAGGCAACTGATCGCGGAGCGCACGGTGACCCTGGTGTACGCCGCGCGGGACGAGCGCCACAACAACGCGCGCGCTCTCATCGAGATCCTCGATCTCGCCGCGCCGCCCACGTAAGCGGCGAAGGCCGGACGAAGATCGCGCTGCGGGGCTGATGCGGCGCTCCGTGCGCCGCATCTATCAGGGGGCCATCACCGCGTTCGCACGGAGGTGGAGCGGGCACGGTGACCTACCGCCGGCGCAGCCCGGCCCAGCCCAAGAGCCCGAGAACAGCAACCATCAACACGAATCCCTCCGCGTCGAGCTCCGGGACCGCCGCGGGAAGGTCGAACTGCGCCGTGCAGGTCGTGTTCGCGTTGAGGAGCACGGGCGCGGTCAGGGCGATCCCCGAACACCCCCCACCCCAACCGGCGAATTGCGCCCCCGTGCCGGGCGTGGCGGTGAGGGTCAAGTTCGTGCCGGCGAAGTACGCCCAGGAGCAGCTCACGCCGCAGTCGATGCCCCGTGTCGGAGCGCTGCTGACGGTTCCCGAGCCGGTACCGGTCTTGACCACGGTGAGGGTGAAGGCGTTCCCCCCTGACCCGGCGACGGTCGGCACCTCGTAGGCACCCGCGTCGCAGTGCGCGCCCTGGGGCCGGCTCGTGAGTGTGGTCTGGTCGAAGGCCGGGCACTGCGCGTCGTCGCCGTGGTCGAGCGCGGGGCTGGTGAGCTGGAGCGCCATCGTCTGCGTCGGGCCACCGTTGTTGGCGAGCGCGGTGAGCTTGGGGTCGAGCGGGGTGCCGGAGGTGCCGATCTGGTCGCCGGCGCCCGAGGTGAACGTCCCACCGCCCTGCGTGAATGCCACGCCGATGACGTTGTGACCCCCGGACGTGACCGTGCCTGCCGTCACTTCGCCGTCCGGCCCGGTCGGAGCGCTGTTCTGCGCGACGATCGAGTTGGTGGCCGTGGCGGTGCCGCTGCCGGCTGCCAGCACGCCGCCGGCTTCGGTGGTGGCGCTGTTGCCGTCCACGGTGCAGTTGACCATCGAGAGCGCCCCGTACGTGGATAGCGCGCCGCCTCCTGCCGCGGAGTTTCCAGCGAAGGTGACGTTGGTGAGGTCCACGGTCGAGCCGGCGGCGGCGTCCAGACCGCCGCCCTGAAGGACCGACCCACCCCCTGCCTGATTGCCGGAGAGGGTCGAGCTGTCGATGGTGAGCGTCGCACTGAAGTTCACGACGATGCCGCCCCCGAACGCGTCGCCGTTGGCGGCGGCCGTCGCTGCGTTCCCAGCGATCGAGCAGGCATGCATCGTGGCCACGGCGGTGCTTCCGATGAGGTGGAGCGCTCCACCGAGGGCATCCCCGTTGCTGCCGTCGTTCGCCGCCGTCGCGCCCGTTGCGGTGTTGGATGAGAGCTGCGACAGGCTCAACGCGAGTGGACCCGCAGCATCGATCGCGCCCCCGAACCCATTCCCACCGAAACCCCCCGAGGAACCTCCCACGCCTCCGACCGCGCTGTTGCCGGAGAATGAGGAGCCCGAGACCGTCGTGGCGCCGGCGCCTTCGAGGGCGCCGCCGCGCCCGTTGCCGCCCAGGCCCGGAGTGAGGGTTCCGTCCCCGCCCTTGCCCCCGAAGGCGGCGTTGTCGTCGAACTGGCAGTTGGTCACGACGAGCGTCGCGCCGGTGTCCGTGTAGACGGCGCCGCCGGCACCGTCGCCGCCGTTCCCCCCTGACGAGGAGCCGCCGGCCCCCGCCCCGCCGTCGCCGCCGTACGCGAAGTTCTTGTAGAAAAGGCAGCCGCTCACGGTCAGCGACCCGTGGTTGAGGATTGCGCCACCGGTGCCGACGCTCCCGTCGCCCCCTGTCGGACCGGAAGCGCCCGTTGCGCCGACGATCTCACCGTTCGCGAGCTCGAGCCCGGAGATCGCCACACTCTTGCCGGCGGCGACCGTGAAGATCCGACTGCTCAAGCCGGCGGCGACCATCAGGTTCGCGCTTCCGAGTCCCGTGACCGTCAGGCTCGAGTTGATCGGGATCTCGCCGGTCGTCAACAGGATCGTCTGCCCCGTCAGCGAGGCGTCGAAGAGGATCGTGTCGCCGTCCGTGGCGGCTCCGATCTGGGCGCGAAGCGACCCTGCCCCGCTGTCGTTCGTGTTCGTGACGGTCAACGTGGCGGCAGGGATGTGCTTCGTCCATGCGGCCAGCGAGATCAACGCGGCAACGCCGGCCCGGCATCGGTTCGGCACGCGCATCGTTCGTACCCCTTCCGCGTTCTCGGGGGGAGAGATCGCTCGCTGCTTCGGAGGCGTGCTGGGAAGATAGGCGCCCGCCGCCCGGATGTCAAGACAGAGTCGCTGTCCAGAACTGGTCCACCCTCCAGCAGCGCGCTACAGTGCCGACATGGACGGCACCGACGGACGCCACCGCGCCACATTGGAGAGGATCGCCCATCGGGTGATGCTCGACCGCGGCCTCGAGCCCGACTTCTCGCCTCAGGTGATCGCCCAGGTCGAGCGGCTGACCGCGGCCCCCGTCGAACCGGGGCTGCCCGACCTGCGGGAGCTGCCGTGGTGCTCGATCGACAACGACGACTCGATGGACCTCGACCAGCTCTCGGTCGCGCGCGAGCAGCCGGACGGGTCGGCGCAGGTCCTCGTCGCGATCGCGGACGTGGACGCGCTCGCCGGCAAGGGCTCCCCGGCCGACGGCCACGCCCGCGTCAACACGACGTCCGTGTACACGGCTGCGGAGATCTTCCCGATGCTGCCGGAGAAGCTCTCGACCGATCTCACCTCGCTCGCCGATCGCCAGGACCGCCAGGCCGTCGTCGTCGAGATCGGTGTCGGCCCGGACGGGTCGGTCGCGCGGTCCGATGTGTACCGGGCCGTCGTCCGCAACCGCGCCAAGCTCGCGTACGGCTCGGTCGCCGCGTGGCTCGAGGGGCGAGGCCCGGCGCCGCCCGCGCTCGCGGCCGTGCCCGGCCTGGAGGCCAACCTCCGCAAGCAGGACGAGATCGCGCAGAGGTTTCGCGAGCTCCGCCACGAGCAAGGCGCGCTCGAGCTGCACACGATCGAGACGCGCGCGGTGTTCGACGCCGACGAGATCCGCGACCTCAGGCCCGAGGAGCGCAACCGGGCGAAGGAGCTGATCGAGGACCTCATGGTGGCGGCCAACGGCGTCACGGCACGGTTCCTCGAGGCGAAGGGGGTGCCGTCGCTGCGGCGCGTGGTGCGCACGCCGAAGCGCTGGGATCGCATCGTGGAGGTGGCGGCGCAGCTGGGCGAGAGTCTCCCGGCACAACCCGACGCCTCGGCACTTGCGGGGTTCCTCGCGCGTCGGCGAGCCGCCGACCCGCTGCGCTTCCCGGATCTCTCGCTCACCGTCGTCAAGTTGCTGGGAGCGGGGGAGTACGTGGTGGAGCGCCCCGGGCAGGGCGCGCCCGGTCACTTCGGCCTCGCGGTGCGGGACTACACGCACGCCACGGCGCCGAACCGCCGTTTCCCCGATCTCGTCACGCAGCGGCTTCTCAAGGGGGTGCTCGCGGGGGCACCGCCCGCCTACGGCGACGACGAGCTCGCCGAGCTCGCGACGCACTGTACGCAGCAGGAGGACGCGGCCAACAAGGTCGAGCGCCAGGTGGCCAAGTCGGCGGCGGCGTTGCTGCTGGCCGACAAGATCGGGCAGGGGTTCGACGGGATCGTGACCGGCGCGAGCGACAAGGGGACGTGGGTGCGCGTCTTCCACCCGCCGGTGGAAGGCCGCCTCGTCCACGGGTTCGAGGGCGCGGACGTCGGCCACCGCGTCCGGGTCCGCCTCGTCCACACCGACGTCGAGCGCGGGTTCATCGACTTCGCGATGCTCGGCGGGGCGAGCCGCTAGCGATCGGCGTCGGGAGATGGACGGAGCTCCGGCGAGCTCCGTCGGCCGACGGTGTCGGTTTGAGCCGTCGTCGCGCCGGGTGTACGATGGCCTCAGAAGCTCAACACAGGTCGGGCCACGCCGTGAGGTGCAGCGTGGACGTCATGAACGTCGGGAGAGGGAAAATTTCGTCATGGGGTTCTTCCACCTGCTGTGGTCCCTGATCGTCGGGTTTGTCGTCGGGCTCATCGCGCGCGCCGTTGTGCCGGGTGCCGACAAGATGGGGCTGATCCTCACGACCTTGCTCGGCATCGTCGGCTCGCTCGTCGGGGGTTTCCTCGGGGGCATCGTCTCCCGGCCGAAGGAAGGCTCGAAGTTCCACGCCGCCGGGTTCCTGCTGTCGATCGTGGGCGCCATCGTGGTGCTGCTGATCTGGCGGTTCCTGCGCCATTGACGTTCGCAGCGCCGCCCCGCGTGTGGGAACTCGTCGGGTCTCCTTGTACGGGCCCGGCGGGCGGGGTGTCTCGATGCGCATAGCTGCCGAGTGAAGCCGGCTCCGCGCGGAGCCTGAGGGGAGGCCTCGATGTTCAAGGAGTTCAAGGAATTCGCGATGCGCGGCAACGTCCTCGACATGGCCGTGGGCATCATCATCGGCGCGGCGTTCGGCCGGATCATCACCTCGCTGGTCAACGACGTGCTGATGCCTCCGATCGGCCTGCTGCTCGGGAAGGTGGACTTCTCGAGTCTGTTCATCAACCTGTCGGGGACGGCGTACCCGACGCTGGCGGACGCGAGGAAGGCCGGGGCGTCGGTGATCGCCTACGGCACCTTCCTCAACACGATCCTCGACTTCATCATCGTGGCGTTCGTGATCTTCCTGCTCATCCGGCAGGTCAACAGGCTCAAGAAGCCCGCGCCGGCGGCGGCTCCGACGACCAAGGACTGCCCGTACTGCCTGTCGGCGATCCCGGTCAAGGCGACCCGCTGCGCGCACTGCACCTCGCAGCTGGCGGCCGGCTGAGCGGACCGGAGGCCGGGAGAGGACGGAGCTCCGGAGGGGAGGGCCTCATGCGTTCGAGAAGGTCCGTGGGTGTCGTCGCCCTTGCGCTGCTCGCCGGGTCGTCTGCATGGGCCGAGGACGAGCCCAACAAGCTCTCGCTGGGCCTCTCGTACCTGGCCACGAGCGGCAACTCGAGCAGTCGGACCGCGGCCTCGACGTCGCGTTCAAGCGGAGCTTCGACCCGTGGGGCCTCGAGGCGTCGGCGAATTACCTGCGCGCCGAGCAGAACGGCGTGGAGACGGCCAAGAAGGTGTTCCCGGGCGTCCGGGGGACGCGCGCGCTCAACGCGGACTTCGACGTCTTCCTCGCCGCCAGTTACCTCCAGGACCGGTTCGCAGGGCTGGATCCGCGCGTGCTCGCGGCAGCCGGCGTCACCTACAAGCTCCTCGAGGGCCCGGAGCACGAACTCGCGTTCGACGTGGGCGCCACGTGGACCCGGGACGACCTCGTCGGGGACGGCTCGACGAGCTACGCGGGCGCGCTCGCGGCCGCCAGGTACGGCTGGAACCTCAGCAAGACCGCGAAGTTCACGGAGAGCCTCTCGTTCTTCCCGAGCTTCAAGGACACCAGCGAGTGGCGCATCGAGTCCACGACCGGCCTGCAGGCCTCGATCACGACGGCAACCGCGCTGAAGCTCACCTACGGCTTCCGGTACGCGAACCGGCCGGTGCCGGGTTTTGGCAAGGCCGACACCCAGACCGCGGTGTCGCTCGTGATCAACTTCCTGTAGCCGCCGGCCGGCGCGGCTCGGTGGCCGCCGCGTTCCCCGGACCGCGGCTACGACCCGCGTCGCCCGCGCGCCCTCCGCGGACGCGCGGCGTCCGATGCCGGGGCGGGAATCCAGCGCTCGGCCCACCCGGCGATCGCGTCGACGGCAGCCGCCAGCTCGCGGCCCTTCCTGGTGAGCGAGTACTCCACCCGGACAGGGGTCTCGGGCACGACCGTGCGCTCGACGATCCCTTCCTCCTCGAGCTCCTGGAGGCGCTCGGTGAGCATGCGGTCGGTGATCCCGGGCACGGCGGCCCGCAGTGTCGCGAAGCGGCAGCGCGCCTCGAGCAGCACGTAGATGATGGCGCCCGTCCAGCGCCGGCCGATCAGCTCGCTCGCCCGGTGGAACCGGGGGCAGAGCGTCGGGACGTCCTTCGGTCCTCGCATAACCCCTTCCACCCTCAAGATAGCTCATGTTCAGCGGTTTGGCAAGTAGGTACTTGACAAGTAGTAACTATGGATAGTATAGTCATCATCGGAGGGTGATGAAGATGAACGTCGGACTGTTGATTGCGAGGGTGGTGCTGGGGTCGCTGATGGCGGCCCACGGCGCTCAGAAGGTGTTCGGATGGTTCGGCGGGCACGGGATCGCCGGGACCGGCGGGTTCTTCGAGTCGCTCGGCTTCCGGCCGGGCAAAGTGTTCGCCGCCGTCGCGGGGTTGACCGAGCTGGGGAGCGGGGTGCTCGTCGCCCTCGGCCTGCTCGGCCCCCTCGGGTCGGCCGGGATTGTGGCGGTGATGATCGTGGCCGCGGGGAGCGTGCACGTGAAGAACGGCGTGTTCGCGATGTCGAACGGGATCGAGCTACCGCTGTTGTACGCTACCGGCGCCGTGGCGCTGGCACTCACCGGGCCGGGCGCGTACTCGCTCGACAGGCTGCTGGGGTTGACGGCGACGTGGACGCCGGCGCTGAGGGCGGGGGCGCTCGGGCTCGGCATCGTCGGCGGTGTCTTCAACCTCGTCCTCCGCCGCCCGGCCGCGCCCGCACCGGCGGCATGACGCGGGCTGCGAAACCGTTCGACCAGGTCGGGGGGGTACGCCGACAGGCCCGGCCGGAGCCGACGACGCCGGGCACGAGAGGGGTTCGATGACGCGAGAGGACGCCAGGCGCGTGGAACGGAACCAGAGCGGCTCGGCGGGGCGCGCCCCCGTGATCTTCGCGGCGCACGGTGCGCCGGTGCTGCTCGATGACGCGAGGTGGATGGGAGAGCTGGCGGCGTGGGCCGGCGCGATGCCGAGGCCGAGGAGCGTGCTGATGGTCTCGGCGCACTGGGAGGAGCGACCCGCGGCGCTCGGTGCGACGCGCACCGTCCCGCTGGTGTACGACTTCTACGGGTTCCCCGAGCGCTACTACCGCACGCAGTACCCGGCGCCGGGCGCGCCGGAGCTCGCGGCTCGCGTCCGGGAGCTGCTGGACGGCCGCGGAGTCGCGCACACCGACGAGCCGGCGCGCGGGCTCGACCACGGCGCGTACGTCCCGCTCGTCGCGATGTACCCCGGGGCGGACGTGCCCGTGCTCCAGCTCTCGATGCCGCGCCTCGACCCGCAGGAGCTGTTCGAGCTCGGCCGGGCGCTCGCCCCGCTCCGTGACGAAGGCGTGCTGCTGTTCGGCAGCGGTTTTCTCACCCACAACGTGCGGTACGCCTTCCGTCCCGGCACGCCCGGGTGGGCGAAGGAGTTCGACGCGTGGGCGGTGGACGCGGTCGGACGCTTCGACGTGGACGCCCTTCTCGACTTCCGGCGGCGCGCCCCGGCCGCTCGGACCGCGCTGCCGACGTGGGAGCACTACGCGCCGCTGCTCGTCGCCGCCGGCGCCGTCGCCGGGAGTGCTCCGAAGGTCACGTTCCCGATCACGGGGTGGTGGCTGGACGGGGCGTTCACCAAGCGGTCGGTCCAGTTCGACTGAGGCCGGCCGCGCCGCGCCGCCCGGGACGGCGCCCGGGGGCCGGCATCGCTCGTGAGCGCCCGAGCGCCGTGCCCGCTCGTCCACGCGGGTCGACGGCGCGCGCTCCGCGCGCTACTCTCGCGCCATGGACCTGCTGAGCCAGACCGCGCTCGCGCTCGGGCTCGCCTGGGCGAGCGGGCTCCGGCTCTACGCGGCGGTGTTCATCGCGGGCGGGCTGCAGCGTCTCGGCGTCATCACCCTGCCGCCGGGCCTGGCCGTGCTCTCGCACGACTGGGTGCTGATCGCGTCGTTCGTGATGTTCGTCTGCGAGTTCGTGGCCGACAAGGTCCCCGCCTTCGACACCCTCTGGGACGCGCTGCACACGTTCGTGCGCATCCCCGCCGGCACGCTGCTCGCGTGGGGCGCGTTCGACGGCCAGCCGCCGGCGGTGCGAGCGATCGTCGCCCTCGCCGGCGGGACGCTGGTCGCGGGGACGCACCTGACCAAGGCTGCGGGGCGCGCGCTCATCAACCACTCGCCGGAGCCGTTCTCGAACTGGGTCGCCAGCCTCACGGAGGATTTCGTCGTGCTGGCCGGACTCTGGCTGCTGCACGCGCATCCCCTCGCGTTCCTGGTCGTGTTGGGTCTCTTCGTTCTGGCTGCGGCCTGGCTGCTGCCGAAGCTGTGGCGCGGCCTGCGGTGGGTGTTCAGGGCGCTCGTCGGCCGCCCGGCGCCGGCCCTCTAGGCGAGGCACCCTGACGCCCGGCCTGACTACCGCTTATCGGCCTCCGACACCTCCTTGGCGCCGAGGAGGTCCTTGATCATCTCCTGGATGTACGGCTTCTCCTTGAGGCTCGCGTACGAGCCGGGGAAGCAGACCAGCCCGATCCGGGCGCTCGCCTTCCCGAAGTTCTTGACCACGACCGCGCAGCGCTGGTCGTGGGACAGGCGCGTGTGGTCGATCATGGGGAAGTCGAAGTAGTCGGTCCAGAACTCGGCGTCGTCCGTGTCTACCTCCTTCGAGCCTTCCCGCGGCGTCCTCACCTCGAGCCGGACCTGCAGCTCCCTGGTCGCCGGGTCCACCTTCTTGACGACGACCGAGAACTCCCGGGTGATCCCCTCGAGCGTCAGCTTCCCGGGCTCGAGGGCGAGTCCGCCCGGGCTCTTCGCGACGTCGTCGAAGTCGATGGTCCGCTCGTACGACGCCCCCACGCCTTCCAGGACGACCATTTCCTTGCGCACGACCTCGCGGGCGACCTTCTCGAGGCGGTCGGCCTGCTCCCGCTTCGTGGGCGCGTTCGACCGGGAGATGTCGGTGGCCAGCTGGGTGAACAGCGGCTTCAGGTTCAGCGACTCATGGAAGTTGTAGGCAAGGAGCTCGAGCTTGACGATGCGGTCGTCGATCGAGGTCGACTCGGGCTTGAGGAAGGACTGGATGATGGACATGAACATGTCCTTGCGGAGGGCGCTGTCCGCCTCCTCGCGCTTGCTGATCAGCTCGGAGTAGAACCGCGCCTTGGTCTCCTCAGACTGGCGCTTCGCGAGGAACTGCGATCCGAACAGGCCGAGGCAGGCCACCGCCAGCGCGGCGAGCATGCCGCCCACGGGCTCGAGGATGATGGCCGCCTTGTCCCACCAGTCCTTCTCCTTCTGCTCCATCGTCACTCGCTCCTCAGGATGTACTTGCCGTCCTTCTTCTCCAGGATCAGGTTGTAGCGGGCGGAGTCGGAGAACGAGTGCACGACCGTCGACGGGGTCTCCTCGCCGACCTTCACGGTCAGCGTGCACTTCCCCTCCTCCTCTGCGAACAGGCGGTACGCGCCGTTCTTGTCCGTCGCGCCCTTGACCGTCTTCTCGCCGCACGAGATTGTCACCGCGAGCCCATCCTTCACCGGCTTCCCCTGCTCGGTGATCGTCCCGTAGATCTCGCCGGCGGCGGCCACGGCCGGAATCGCCGCGATCACGAGTGCCAGCACCGCGAATCTCTTCATGGGGCCTCCTTGGTGGGGGTGCTCGATTGTACGCGCCTCCCGGACCGGCGTGCCGGCCGCATCGCTCCTCACCGCGCGGACGCGAAGGTGTCGCAGGCGTCGATTCGTCCGGCCGAGAACCCACGACGGAACCACGACACGCGCTGCTCCGAGGACCCGTGCGTCCAGCTCTCGGGGTTCACGCGCCTGCCCGACTGGCGCTGGAGCCGGTCGTCGCCGACCGCCGCCGCGGCCGCCAGGCCGGACTCGACATCGCCCGCCTCCAGGATGTTCCGCTGCTCGGTCGAGTGCCCCCACACGCCGACCAGGCAGTCGGCCTGGAGCTCGAGACGCACCGAGAGGTCGTTCGCCCGCGAGGGGTCGCGCTCCTGCAGCTGCCGTACCTTGGCGTCGATGCCAAGCAGGTTCTGGACGTGGTGGCCCACCTCGTGCGCGAGCACGTACGCCTGCGCGAACTCGCCCGGGGCGCCGAACCTCGTCTTGAGCTCCTGGTAGAACCCGAGGTCGATGTAGGCCTTCCGGTCCGTCGAACAGTAGAACGGTCCCGAGGCGGCCTGCGCGAACCCGCACCCCGAGCGCGTCTCGTCCGTGAACAGAACGAGCTTGGCGTGCGGGTACTCGCGGTTTGCCTCGGCGAACACCTGCGACCAGGTCTTCTGCACGTCGTCGAGGACGAACGAGACGAACTGCACCTGCCGCTCGTCCTCCGGGCCGCGCGGCACCGGCTGCGAAGCCGTCGTCGCGGACGGGGAGCCCACGCTCCCGATGCCGAGAAGGGTGAAGAGGTTGCGCTTGAACAGCAACGACAGGGCCAGGACGATGAGGAAGCCGCCGATCCCGAGGTGCGACCCGCGGATCTGGAACCCCGAGCCTCCGCCCTCGCCGCGGTTATCCTCGACGTCCTCGCTCCGCCCGCCGGGTGTCCATCGCATCGTCGCCCTCCGCTGAACCCCCGATGGTAGCGCCGCGACCGGCAGCGCGCGACAGGTGACCGAGACCCAACCTCGCGAGCCGTCCGTTGAAACGGGCCCCGCGCTGTGGGAACATTTGTGCGCACGGTTTGCAGTACTTGCGAGGGGAGGTCACATGACGAAAGCCACGGGAAAAACCGTCGCTTGGGCGCTCGCGTTCGCATTGCTGGTGGTGCTGAGCGCGTCGCCCGGTCTCGCGGCGGCGAAGAAGACGCCGACGCCGGCTGCGGCCGCGAAGGTGAACGTCAACACCGCGACCGCCGACGAGCTCATGGAGCTGCCGGGCGTAGGGAAGGCGACGGCCGACAAGATCATCGCCGGCCGGCCGTACAAGACGGCGGACGACCTCAAGACCGCAGGCATCTCGAAGGCCACGATCGACAAGATCTCGCCGCTTATCACGTTCAAGGCGTCGAAGGCCCGCAAGTCCGCAACGGCCGCGGAGACCGAGAAGGCCGACAAGACCAAGGCGACGAAGGAGACGGCGGAGGAGACTGCCGCGGCGAAGCCCGGCGCCCTGGTGGACCTCAACACGGCCACGGCCCAGGAGCTCGACGCACTTCCGGGCGTGGGTAAGGCGACCGCCGAGAAGATCATCGCGGGCAGGCCGTACCAGTCCATCGACGACCTCGCCAAGGCCGGCGTCTCCAAGGCCACGATCGCGAAGATCGCGGACCTCGTGACGGTCGGCGGCACCGCGAAGGCGAAGGTCGCCAAGGCGACCGCGAAGGGCCAGGGCGAAGAGGCGGAGCTCATTGACCTCAACACCGCAACCGAGGAGGAGCTCGACACGCTCCCGGGCGTGGGGAAGGCGACCGCGGAGAAGATCATCAAAGGCCGTCCGTACAAGTCCGTCGATGACCTCGCGAACGCGGGGGTGTCGAAGGCCACGATCGCCAAGATCGCGGACCTCGTGACCGTCGGCGCGGCCACCACCAAGGCCCGCGGCACGAAGGGCCAGGAGGCCGAGGAGACGGAAGAGCCGTCGTCGGTCGAGGCCCAGACGCCGCCCGTCAAGGGGATGGTGTGGGTCAACACGGGTACCGGCGTCTACCACTACGAGGGCGACCGCTGGTACGGCAAGACGAAGCAGGGGAAGTTCATGTCCGAGGCGGACGCGATCAAGGCCGGGTTCCGCGCGGCGAAGTCCGGCGGGCCGAAGCAGCAGCAGTGAGCCGACGCGCCGGGCGGCTCCACCCGGCGCGCCGCGACGGGTGTGGAGGATGGATCATGGGACTCCTTGACGGTTTGCTCGGAAACCTGGTGGGCTCGCTCACGGGCAACGACCCTCAGCACGCGAGCCTCCTCAACAGCGTGATGAGCATGGTCACGAACCAGCAGACGGGCGGCATCGGCGGACTCCTGAGCGCGTTCCAGGGGAACGGGCTCGGCCACCTCGTCGAGTCGTGGATCTCGACCGGGAAGAACCTGCCGGTCTCGGCGCAGCAGCTCGAGCAGGTGCTCGGCAGCGGGAAGATCGCGGAGCTGGCGAAGGGTGCGGGACTCACGCCGGACGTTGTGAAGTCGAAGCTCAGCGAGTTCCTCCCGATGATCGTGGACAAGCTGACGCCGAACGGAGTGATCCCGAAGTAAGGCGCCGCCGGCGTCGGACCTCTGGCTGCGTTGCACTCGGCGGATCGGATGCTCACGTAGCCTCCGACTACGCTCCGCTCCTCCCGCCTCGTGCGCCTTGCCATAGGCCCAACGGCGGCGGCGCGGCTACACGCAATACGCTGCGGCCCTGCTTGCTTCCTCCTCACCGGCCACGGGCCGCCGGCGTCGGACCATCTACCCAGGCGGGGGGGCCCGCGACCGCTCCGCCACCCGTCCGGCCGCTCTCGACCCCCCGAGCCCCCCGCTCGTCGCGGCGAAGCCGCTCCTCGCCTGGCGTTGCACTCGGCGGATCGGATGCTCACGGAGCCTCCGACTACGCTCCGCTCCTCCCGCCTCGTGCGCCTTGCCATAGGCCCAACGGCGGCGGCGCGGCTACACGCAATACGCTGCGGCCCTGCTTGCTTCCTCCTCACCGGCCACGCGTCAGAAGTCGACGCTCTTCGCGCGCATGAACGCCGCGAGATTCCCGAAGAACTGCGCCGGCTGCTCGAGGTAGGCCACGTGTCCGCACTCGGGGACCGCGAGCCAGCGGGAGTCGGGGAAGATGGCGAGCATTTTCCGCTGCGCCCACAGCGGGATCACGCGGTCCTGCTCGCCGGGCATGATCAACGTGGGCGTCGTCACCGCCCGGTACTCCGGCATGCGCTCGTCGAGCCGCGCGAAGTACTCCTCCTGCGCCTCGGTGAGGCGGACCAGCGAGTGGATGCCGTTCCGGTACCGCTCCTCGAACCGCTGCCGCATCGGCTCGAGCCCGTCGCGGCCGACCCTCCGGACGAACGGCTCGCCGAAGATCTTCTCGTAGAGATAGTGCGTGTACAGCCCGAACTGCTCGGGACCGAGGGCGTAGAAGCGCAGCGAGAGCGCCTCGTACATCTCGAACAGCTCCTCACGCGAGAGGATGATCCCCGACAGAGTCAGCGTGTGGAGGCGTTCGCGGAACTGCCGGGCGTGCTCGATCGCGACGAACCCGCCGTAGGAGATCCCCATCGAGTGGATGCGCTCGATGCCCAGCGCGTCCATGATCATCGTGAGGTGCCGGGCGAGGGCGGTGATCGAGATGGGCTCGTCGGGGGCCGAGGACTCCCCCTGCCCGAGGTAGTCGTAGAGCAGGACGTCGAACTCGGGGTGCAGGAGCGGCAGGAACGGGTACCACGCCTTGGTGAGCATCGCGAGGCCGTTGAGGAGGCAGACGGCCTCGCGCTCCCCGTCGCCGAAGCACTCGTAGTGGACGGAGTGCCCGCCGTCCTCGATGAACCCCTCGCGGGTCGGAGTCAACAGGTCGCCCACCGGTGCCTCCTTCGGTCAGAAGCGGGGGAGCGGATGAGCAGGGGATCGGAGGTGAACGAGCGGAGCCGCTCCTCTGCCCCTGGGCCCCTCTGCTCCTCGGCTGGCCGCAAACCGCGTCGTCGAGTCGAACTCCAGGGGCCGGGGTCAGGGGCCAGGGGGCAGCACGACGCGAGTCGAGCGACCCTGACCCCTGACACCTCGTCGTCACGACGCCCGCTTGAGCACCGTGCACACCGAGGCGCAGATCGGGCCGCCGATGTTGAACGTCGCGGCCGCCTTCGCGCCCTTCACCTGGAGCTCCGCCGGCGCCTTGCCGAGGAGCTGCCACGCGCACCAGCCGACCATCGCGACCCCGGTGGCGCCGACGGGGTGTCCCTTGGCGATCAGCCCGCCCGAGGTGTTGATCCCGCACTCGCCGCCGGGCGCCGCCTTCCCGTCCACCCAATACGCCGCCCCCTTGCCGGGGGCCGCCTTGCCGATCACCTCGGTGCCGATGGCGCCCATCACCGTGAAGCAGTCGTGCACCTCGGCAACGTTGACGTCCGCCGGCTTGAGGCCGGCCAACTCGTAGGCGCGGCTCATCGCGCGGTTCGCGCCGACCGGGTGGAGGACGTCGCGCCCCGACTTGAGCAGCGGGTCGGTCGCCTGACCGTAGCCCGCGATCTCGACGCAGTCGGCCTTCTTCACCCCGAGGCGCGCGAGCCCTTCCTCCGTCGCGAGCAGCAGGCCGGCGTACCCGTCGGTGATCTGCGAGCAGTCGTACGTCTTCATCGGGAGCCCCTCGACCAGGTAGCGGTTGCGCTCGCCCAGGTTCGCCGCCTCGTCGAGGGTGATCTGCACCTTCTGCATCTGGGCGTACGGGTTGAACCTCGCGTTGGCGTACTCCTGGAACGAGATGTGGGCGAGGTCGCGCTCCGTGACACCCCACTTCTTCATGTAGACGTCCATCACCTCGGCGAACAGGTGCGGGAAGATGTACGTCTTGCCGGGGCGCTCGTCGGGGTGCGAGAAGAACCCGAGCACCTTGCCGATCAGCTTGCCGTCCATCTTCCCCTCGGCGTCCCGCATCTTCTCGTAGCCGAGCGCGAGACCGACCTCTCCGTCGCCGATCAGCAGCTTGTGGATCACCGACAGAATCGCCTGGCCGCCCGAGGCGCACGCGTTCTCGACGGACTCGATCGGCTTGCCGGCGAGGCCCGGTACCATCGCGACCAGGCCGCCGAGCAGCCCCTGCTCGTTGAGCGAGACGTTGCAGGTGGCGCCGACCGTCGCCACGTCCACGGCGGACGGATCGGCCTTGGCGACGGCGCACGTCTCGGTGGCCGCGTTCCTGATGATCTCGGGGACGCTCATCCCCATCAGCTTCCCGAACTTCGACTGGTGGTACGCGGCGATGTAGATCTTCTTCCTCATCTCATCCTCCAAGCAGTACAGTTTGAGCGTTCGCGGACTGCGGTCAAAGGGAAGAGGTCAAAGGGCAGAGGGAAGACCGGGGTGTTAGAACGCTCTCGTCTTCCCTTTGACCTTTCCCCTTTGCCCTCTTCCATGTTCCAACTCGTCATGACTTCACCTCTACCGAGGCGAGAAACGCGAGGCACTCGCTCACGAATCGGTCCGGCTGCTCAACCACGAGCACGTGGCCGCACCCGCCGACGACCGCGAGCCTCGCGCCGCGAATCGCGGAAGCAAGGGTACGCGCCCCCTCGAGCGGCATGATGCTGTCGTCCGCCGCAGCGAGCACGAGCGTCGGGCACGCGATCCGCGGCAGGTGCGGCGCGAGGTCGAAGCGCTCGAGCGAAGCCAGGATCGCGTCGGCGGCGGCGAACCACCAGCGCGGGAGCGCCGCGAACTGCCCGCGCCGGGCGTCGAGCTCGGCGCCGTGCGCCTCGAGGTACCCCTCGGAGTAGAACACCGGGAGCATGGCATCGACGAGCACGCCCGGATCGCCCCCGGCGAGGACCTCGGCGGTTGCCCGGTGCAGGGCGGCCGCGTCGCGCCGGAGCGCGTCCGTCGTCTGGGTGATCGTGGCCGCCACGAGCGAGCGGACGCGCCCCGGCCGGAGCGCCGCGAGCGCGAGCGCGACGGCGCCGCCGAACGAGGTTCCGATCACGTGCGCCGCATCGATGGCGAGGGCGTCGAGGAGGGCGGCCACATCGGCGGCGTGGTCCTCGACCGACGAGGGTGCGGCGCCTCCCGTGAGGAACTGGCCACGGAAGTCGCACCGGACCACGCGGAAGCGCTCGGACAGGACGGCGGCGATCGGCTCCCAGGAGGCGACGGTCATCAGCCCGCCGTTGAGCAGCACGAGCGGCTCACCCTCGCCGTCCACGCGGTGCGCCAGCGGAGCGCTCATCGCCGGTCCCGTTGCAGAAGACGCGATTCGTGGTCCGTGGGTCGTGAGTCGCGAGAAACGGGGTGTGCCACCGCAGACCGGAGCGCGCACGGTCTTCCACGATCCACGATCCACGATCCACGACCCACGGCCTCAGCCCCCCGCCTTGTTCCGGTACGTCGCAGCGAGCTCCCCCTTCACCACTTTGCCATATGCGGTGCGGGGAAGCGAGTCCACGAAGATGAACTCCTTTGGAGTCTTGTACTTGGCGAGTCTCGCCGCGAGGAACGCGGCGAGCTCGTCCGGCGCCGGCGGAGGGGAGAACCGGGCGACCACGAACGCGACGCCGACCTCGCCCCACGTCGGGTGCGGCACCCCGATGACGGCCGCGTCCTTCACGGAGGGGTGCAGCAGCAACTCGCCCTCGATCTCGGCGGGGTACACGTTGACGCCTCCCGAGATCAGCATGTCCTTCTTGCGGCCGGCGATGGTGAAGAAGCCATCCCCGTCGCGGCGGGCGAGGTCGCCGGTGTGGAAGAAGCCGTCGCGATCGAGCGCCGCGGCGGTGGCCTCGGGGTTGTTCCAGTACCCGCTGCACACGTGCGGGCCCTTGAGGAGCAGCTCGCCGACCTCGCCGGTCGGGACGTCGCGGCCGTCCGCGTCCACCAGCCGCGCCTCGGTGAACATCATCGGGGTGCCGATCGAGCCCTTCTTCGCGACCGACTGTTCGACGGTCATCGCGAAGCAGTTGACGCCGACCTCGGTGAGGCCGTACCCCTGCTTGAACACGAGGCCGCGGGCCTGGTACGCCTCGATCAGGTACAGCGGCAGCGGCGCGCCGCCGGAGATCAGCCAGCGCACGGACGAGAGGTCGGTCGTGGCGAACGCCGGGTCCTCCATGAGCAGCTTGAAGATGCTCGGGACGCCGAACACCACGGTGCACCGCTCGCCCTCGATCGTGCGCCAGATCTCCCCGGTGTCGAACCCCGCGTGGAGCACGAGCGTGCCGCCGGCCGCGAACAGCGGCAGCAGGAACACTCCCACGCCCCCGGAGTGGTAGAGCGGGGTGAAGATCTGCGCGACGTCGGTGTCGCGGAGCTGCCACGACATCACGGTGTTGTACGCGTTCCACGCGATCATCCGGTGCGGGAACACGACACCCTTGGGCTTCCCGGTCGTGCCGCTCGTGTAGAGGAGGCAGTAGGGGTCTTCGGGTGAGACCGTGGCTCGTGGATCGTGGGTCGTGGGTCGAGAGAGCAGGTCCGAGAACCGGACGTGGCCGGGGAGGGCGGGGGCGTCGAGGGCGAGCCAGTGCTCCAGTTCCACAAGCGTCTGCAGCTCGCGCACGACGCTCGCGAACGCGCCGTCGTAGACGAGCGCGCGCATCCCGCTGTCGCGCACGATGTAGGCGATCTCGTGAGCGGTCAGTCGCGTGCCGATCGGGACGACGACGATCCCGGACTTGCCGGCAGCGAAGAACTGGTCGAGGAACTCAACGCGGTTGAGCGCGAGCAGGCCGATGCGGTCGCCGTTCGACAGCCCGAGCGCGTGCCGCCACGCCCGCGCGCACGCGGAGGCGCGCTCGTCGAGCCGCCGGTACGTCAACCGATCACCGGTCGCGGCGACCACGAGCGCGACCTTGTCCGGCGTCAGCCGCGCGCGCTCTCCGAGGACGTCACCGTGCAGCATTCCGCCCTCCCTCCCGCCCAGCCCACAGTCGACAGTTGACAGTCGACGGCAGAAACGGCCGCTTTGCCGGATGCGTGAAGCCAGAAGCGGGGCGGATCGTGGCCTGGGGCCGAGGCAGGTCGAGTCGGGTCGATCTCATGGACTTCTCGAGGGGACGGGGGGGCTGTCAACTGTCGACTGTGAACTGTCAACTGCTTCTCGGAGGGCGGCGAGCAGCGCGTCGGGGCACTCGATCTGCGGGACGTGCCCGCAGCGGTCGAGCACGACCAGATCCGGCTCTGGCAGGTTGGCGCGCATGCGCTCCGCGTACTCGAGGGGCACGAGGCGGTCCGAGCGGCCCCATATCAGGTGCACGGGCACCGAGAGATCGCGGAGTCGCTCCTCGTCGAGGATCCAGCGGTCCATGGTGGACGCGGTCGCGGCCAACCGGGCGAGCGGCCCTGTCCGCGCCTGGCGCACGATGTCGTCGAGCACGAAGTCGGGGACCGGCGCGCTACCGGGGTCGCGCGTCTGCGCGACTGACTCCCGCGCCTCGTCGCGGGTCCTCGGCAGCACGCGCGCGCTGAGGTTGTTCCCGCGGATCGCCCCGCCGTCGATGCACACGACCGCTGCAACGCGACCCGGGCGCCGCTGCGCCTCGACCATCGCGACCCACGCCCCGAGCGAGTTCCCGACCAGGACCGCCTTCTCGCCCGGCGTCACCGCGTCCATCGCGGCCTCGAACCCCCCGATCACGTCCTTGAGGTCGATCGGCCCGCGACGGGGTGCGCTCTCTCCGTGCCCGGCCAGATCCGGGACCACGAGGCGGTGGGCCCGGATCAGCTCCGGGACGACCTTGAACCACGTGCCCGCACCGTCTCCCGCGCCGTGGAGGAGCACGACGAGAGGGCCGGTGCCGCCGGTGAAGACCGTCTGGCGACCAACCGGGGCTTCGACGGTGACCTTTCGGAGGCCGGCGGTGCGAAGAGCGGCGCGCGTCTGCCAGGCGAACACCGTCAGCGGCCGATACCTGATCATCCATCCGACCCACACGGCCGCCGCGGCCACCGCCAGCAGGATCGCGATCAGCACGATCGCCCTCGTCTTCATACCTCCCCCCGTGGAACGTGGTTCGTGGGTCGTGGATCGCAAGAACCCCGCCGACCGATCCGGTCGCGGCGTGTCGTCCGACCCACGAATCACCGCGCACGACCCACGGTCGTCACGGCATGCGGAACGCCGCGCCGGCCTGGTTGTACCCGACGCCGGACCCGATGAACACCACGAGGTTGCCCGGCCGGACCTTCCCCCTGGCGATCGCGTCGTCGAACGCCATGGGGATGCAGGCGGAGCCGGTGTACCCCCACCGCTCCATGATCGTGTGGGTCCTCTCCATCGGCAGGCCGAGGTCGCCCATCACCAGTTCGATCGAGGGCTTGCGGACCTGCGTGAAGATGATGAAGTCGATGTCGGAAACCGCGAAACCGCCTTCCTTGGCGACTCGCCTGGTCAGGCGAGGCCACCCCTCGTGGTTGATCTCGGGAGGGTAGCGGTCGAGGATCTTGACGGTCGTCCGGCCGGCCTTCACCGAGTCGATGGTGGCCGGCTCGAACGTGCCGCCCGAGTAGATCCCCCAGTGCCGGTGGTACTCGCCGCCCGCCTGCGAGGCTGACGACACGAACCCGGGCGTCTCCCGCGGCTCGAGCACGGCGGCGCCGGCGCCGTCACCGTAGAAGAAGATCATCGGGTCGTTCGGGTCCGTGAGCTTGTGCATCATGTAGACGCCCACGACGAGGACGACCTTCAGGCCGGGGTTGGTGGCGATCATCCCCGCCCCGATCGCGAGCCCGGTCGGGAACGACGCGCAGGCGCAGCCGACGTCGAACGTCCCGGCGTTCCGGGCGCCGAGCTTGTGCTGGAGGACGACGGAGGTCGCCGGTGTGACGTAGTCGGGGGAGTCCGTCCCCAGAATGATGAGGTCCACCTCCTCCGGCCTGCGGCCGGCGCGCTCGAGCGCCTGCTTGGCGGCGGGGAGCGCCACGTCCGACGTCGCCCAGTCGTCCGGGGCCCACCACCGGCTCCTGATCCCGCTCGACTCCTCCATCTTGTTCACGAACTCGGGGACGGCCGCGTCGAACTTCGCCCGCAGCTCGTCGTTGGTCACCTCGCGTTCGGGCAGGTAGCGCCCGGTTGCGACGATGTTCGCGATTCTGGCCATGTTCACCTCACCCCAGAACGGTCAAAGGTCAAAGGGAAGACGGCAAAGGGCAAAGGGGAGACAAAGGCCAACTCCGGCGAGAACGCGACATCCACGCTCCGTGTCTTCCCTCTGACGTTTCCCGTTTGCCCTTTTCCCACAGTTGCCTCAAGTGCCGAGAACGATTCCGCCGTCCACCGAGATCGTGGCGCCGTGCACGAACGCCGCGGCGTCCGAGGCCAGCCACACGTACGTGTTGGCGATGTCCTCGGGCTTTCCCATGCGGCCGAGGGGCGTGTGCGCTACCATGTTCTCGATGACCTTCTCGGGCATCGAGGCGAGGATCTCGGTGGCGATGAAGCCGGGAGCGACGGCGTTGACGCGGATCCCGAACTTGCCGAGCTCGCGCGCCCACGTCCGGGTCATGGTGATGAGGCCGCCCTTCGTGGCCGAGTAGTTGGTCTGGCCGAAGTTGCCGTACAGGCCGACGACCGACGAAGCGGACAGCACGACGCCGCCGCCGCCCTTGATCATGTGCGGCACGACCGCACGTGTGCACAGGAACACGCCCTTGAGGTTCACGTTGATGACGGAGTCCCACGCCTCGTCGGTCATCGTGGAGACGACCGCGCCGTCCTTGTACTTGACGAGCTGGGCATCGCGCACGATCCCGGCGTTGTTGACGAGCACGTCGATGCCTCCCCACTTCGCCGCGACGGCATCCGTGGCGGCCGCAACGGACGCGGCGTCCGCGACGTTGACCTTGGAGAACGCGGCCTCGCCGCCCGCGGTCTCGAGCTCCTTCACCAGCTCGGCAGCCCTGGCGTCGCTCACGTCCCACGCCGCGACCCGCGCGCCCTCCTGGGCGAACCGGCGCGCGGTCGCCCTGCCGATGCCAGCCGCCGCGCCCGTCACGACGACGACTTTCCCCTTCAACCCCGTCTCGATCGCCATGGTTCACCTCTTCTCAGCGCCGGGTCGCCCCGGCGCTGCGTGTTGTCGCACTCGAGGCGGGGCAGGGCGGGGGGTTTGGACCCCTGTGCCCTGCGCCGTGTGCCCTCGTCCTAGAACGACCACCTCACGCCGAGCTGGATCTCCCGCGCGGGCAGCGTCGATGAGTACTTGCCGAACAGCGGGTTGGCCACCGATGCGGCCTTCGGGTTGGCGATCGTCGGGCCCGAGAGGTACTGTCCCGAGTTGACCGAGTTCACGTCGTAGTTGACGGTATTGAACAGGTTGAACGCCTCGGCGATGACCTCGAGGCGTCCGGCGGAAGCGAGCGAGAATGCCTTGGTGATCCGGAGGTTGGCGTTGCGGTACACCGGACCGTCCTGGGCGTTGCGCGCGACGCCGGGCGCGCGGTCGGAGTTGTAGCCGTCGCCGTTGTAGTCGTATCCGAGGCGCTTCGTCCACGGCTGACCCGAACCGTACTCGAAGATCGGTGCCACCGTGAACCCCCAGCCGAGATTGAACACCCCGGACACGACCAGACGGTAGTGCTCGTCAGCCTGGCTGCGCCCCCACTCGCCCTCGGGGTTCGCCGGGTCGTTGGGATACCCGGCCGTGTACACGGGGCTGAAGTCGTCGGAAAGGTTCTTCTTGTCGGCCACGGTGACCGACGCCGTGATGAGGTGGCCCCCCTTGATCGTGCCGTTGAGGCTGAAGACGAGTGCCTTGTACTCGGAGTGACCGTCGTTCGTGTACGTCGCAATGTTCGTGTACAGCGGATTGAGGCGCTTGTGGGTGTCGTTCCCCGACCAGTTCGTGTCGCGAACGAAGATCTCGTCGTGGCCCTTGACGTAGATCGCCTCGGTATCGAAGAACAGGCCGGTTCCGCCCAACCGCGTCGTCCAGCCCAGGGTGGCCTGGTCCGAGTACGGGTTCTTGTAGTCGAGGCCGAGCATCGTGATCGACGGCGCCAGCGGGATGCCAGACTTGCTCAGGTTGTTGGGATCGAGCCACGTGCCGCTCGAGTACGGAAGCCCGAAGAGGACGCCGCTGACCCGGGTGTAGAGCGTGCGCCCGGTGAAGCCGTTCTGCTGCAGCTCCGTGAACGCGGGGACGAGCAGGAAGCGGCCCGTGAAGCGGCCGATGCCGCCGCGGACCAGGTTCGAGCCGTCGTTCGCGACGTCCCAGGAGAAGCCAACGCGCGGCTGGTAGTTGTCGGTATCGCGCTTGCGGCCGTTCGGGACCAACGGCGAATGGAAGTCCGGGTTGTTGCCGTTGGTATCGAGGTCCCACCGCAGGCCGTAATCGAGCGTGAAGTTCGGCGCTATCCGCCAGTCGTCCTGGATGAAGACGGCGTAGATGTCGTCGCTGATGTGGACATCGGCGGAGCCGACGCCGTAGAGGTACTCGATCGGCAGCGCGCGCGTGTCGGTGAGGTAGATGATCGTCCCGTTGCTGAAGGTGGGGATGCTGGACTCCTCACGCAGGTGCTGGAACGAAAGCCCCAGCTTCAACTCGTGCTTCTCGCCATAGATGTGGGAGGTATCGCGGAGCTCCCACTGCGTTCCGTCGCCCAGGATGTCGCCGGTCGTATTGGTGCCGGTCTTGAGAGTGTTGCCGACGGAGAACCACTCCTCCGGCGCGTTCGAGTTGGTAGGCTCGTCGTACTTCCGGCCGCCAGCCTGGAGGTGGAACTCATTGAGGTAGTTGGGGGTCGGCGCGAGAGTGTGCTCGAGCGTGAGGTTCCAGTTGTCACGGTTGAGCTGGTTGCCCCACGATTGGTCCGCGACGCCACCGACGTGGAAGTTCTCCTCGCGGTAGCGCTCGTAGGTGTACTTGACAGCGAAACGCTGGCTGTCGGAAATGGAATGATCGATGCTCCCGAATACCATCGTGTGGTTCCACGGGTGTGGGATATCCGCTGCCTCCGACGCGAACGCGCCGCCCGGACGGAACAGCAGCGGGAGGTCGTCGGTCTTCACGTACTCGGCTGAGAGAAAGAAGTGCGTCTTGTCCTTCGCGATCGGGCCACCGAGCGTGAACCCGTATTGGCCGCGGTCGAACGATGTCTTGCCCTGCTCGAGCGCGCCCTTGGCTCGCAGCGAATCGGAGCGGTAGTACCCGAAGGCGGTTCCCATGAGGTCGTTGGTTCCGGAGCGGGTGACGATCGAGAGCGCGCCACCCGACGAGCCGCCGATCTCCGTGTCGAACCGGTTGTTGATCACGCGGAACTCACTGATCGCGTCCTGCGAGAACTGCACTCGCGAGAGCCCGAGGGCCGGGTCGGTGAAGTCCACGCCGTCCACCATGACCGTTGCATCGGACGCGTTGCCCCCGGCGCCGATCACGGGTCCGCCGCTGATGAACCGGTACCCGCCGCGCTCGCGCTGGACGCCGGGCGCGATGAACGCGAGGTTCTGGAAGTTGCGGTCCGCGACGGGAAGCGACTGGATCTGCTGCGGCACGATGTTGGTCGAGGAGTCGGTCTTCACGACGTCCACGAGCGGCGCCTCGGCCGTCACCGTAACCTCGGCCTTGGCCTTCGCAAGCTGCATGGTGGCGTTGACCTGGAGCGTCTGACCCACTCGGAGTTCGAGCTTGTCCTCGGACACCGGAACGAACCCCTCGAGCTCGAGCCGGATCCCGTACGTGCCGGGCGGCAGGGCGGCGAAGCGGCCGATGCCCGCGGCGTCGGTCGTCATC
Organism: Thermoanaerobaculaceae bacterium; assembly: GCA_035542455.1. Lineage (GTDB taxonomy): Bacteria > Acidobacteriota > Thermoanaerobaculia > Thermoanaerobaculales > Thermoanaerobaculaceae > RBG-13-68-16. The sequence continues at coordinate 21,782 of DATKLI010000100.1, read as the reverse complement.
GTCCGGACCAGGCCGGTCGCGGCGTTCGTGAGCTTGGCGGTGACGCCCGGCAGCGCGAGCTTGCCGGCATCGGCAACGCGCAGCTCGACCACCCCCGTGTCCACCTGCGCGAGTACCGTGCCTGCTACCAGCAGGCCGGCCACGCAGGCCGCGAGCGCGAAGGACAAGGGCCTTCGCCGCGTGTTCTGATCGGTTTGCCGTCGCATGTGCATCCTCTCCTCCCGGGCGCAGTACGCCCTGTTCCTGTTCGTGTGAGCCGGAGATGCCGGAGCCCGCCAGTGATCGGTCGTCACCATCCGGGCTCGGATCCATGGGCGGGGGAGATGAGCGCACGCGGAGCGACATCGGTGGTTCGTCGTGCGTCGCCGGCTCCGTGCGTCCAACCTGACCCCCAAAAAACGAACGCTCGATATGTTTTCATTCGCAATCTAGCCCTCGGATCACACCGTGTCAAGAGGGGGGCTGACAGGAGAGATCTCGTCTCGGCTTATCGCTGCGGCCGGTGCCCCGGAATCACGCGCCGGTATAGCTCGAGCGCCTCGGCGGCTAGCCGCTCCGGCGTCCAGAGGTTGCGGGCCCGCTCCGCGGCGGCGGCGCCGGCACTCCGGCGGCGGGCCGGGTCCCGGCCCCACGCCGCGATCAGCACCGCGAGCGCTGCGGCGTCGCCGCCCGGGTACACCTCGCCGGTGCGGCCGGGCTCCACGAGATCGCGGACTCCCGGAAGGTCGGCCGCCAGCGCCGGGACGGCGCACCCGGCGGCCTCGGCGATCGCCCTGTGGGCGTGATCGGAGCCCGCAGCCGGGAACACGAACATGTCCATCGCGGCGTAGAGGTCCTCGAGCCCGGCCTCGACGTAGCCCGGGAACGCCACGCGGCCGGCCACGCCGAGCGAGCGCGCGAGCTTGGCCAGCGCCTCGGCGTGCGGCCCCTTGCCGATCACGATTCCCCACACGCCCGGCGCGCCGGCGAGGGCGTGGAGGAAGATGTCGTGGCCGCGGCTGCGGTCGAGCTTGCCGATCGTCCCGGCAGCCACGGCGTCGGGCGGGATCCCGAGCCGCGCGCGTACCTCGTCCCTCCCGCCGCCCGGGCGGAACCTCGCCTCGAGCGCGACGGGCAGGACGTGCGCGGGCGCGGCGGCGATCGCGGCCAGCGCGCGGCAGCGCGGCACCATGGCGGAGTTGGAGAGCGCGACTGCGGCGGTGCCCCGGAACAACCACCGGTGGAACGGGTCCGGGCGAAGGTGGCCAAGGTGGTGCACGCCGCGGACGAGCGGCGTGCCGGATCCGCGCAGCGCCTGGCGCGCGAGGAGATGGTCGTGCGGCAGGTGGGCGTGGACGAGGTCGTGCCCCGCGGCGAGCGCGCGGACGCGCGCGACCGCCGACCGGATCTCGCCCAGCGACCGCTCCTTGGCGAGCGCCGGGAGGCACCACTCGACCCCGCGGAGGCGCACCTCGAGGTTGCGACCGGGACGGTAGGCAAACGTGCACTCCGTGCCCGCGGCCCGGAGGGCATCCGCGAGCTGCAGAGCGGTTGCGGCCGCGCCGGTCCACCGGTCCGCGGCGACGAGGTGCAGGACGCGCATCTCGCCAATACTAGCTGACAGCTGACAGCCCACAGCTGACAGCCTCCGTCCCGCGGCGTGTTCTGCCCCGGGCGGGTGGGGGAACTGTCGGCTGTGAGCTGGTTGGGTGGGTGGTGGAGAGCTGCTGCTCTTGAGCTCTCGACCGTTGGGAGGGTGGGGGCGGCGGGGTGGTAGCATTCCCCCGGAGGCCGACATGCCGGTTGATCCTCAACTCCTGGAGATCCTCGTCTGTCCGGCGTGCAAGTCGGACGTGGAGCTGGTCCCGCTGCCGCCGGAGGAGTGCGCGATGCTGGTGGAGCGCTACCGGGAGAAGTTCCGCGACGAGGTGCCGGATGTCCGGGAAGGGCTCCGGTGCTCCGCCTGCAACCGCGTCTACCCCATCGTGAGCGACATCCCGGTGATGTTGGTCGACGAGGCGCTCCCCGCCGCGAGGTGACCCGGGTTGGAGCCGCAACCCCCGAACCGCACCGCGCGCGCGAGCGCGGTCGCCGCCGGCTCGATCGTCGGGGCTGCGGCGACCGCGTCGCGCCTCGGGATCGCCAACCCGCTGCTGGTCGTCGCCGGGGTCGCGGGGTGGCTGGCCTGGCGTCGAGGTGAGCTGCGGGGGCGCCCGTCGGCGCGGGCGCTCGTGCCGCCGCTCGTGCTGTTCACCGCCGCCTCTCTGCTTTCGGTCGTGTTCTCGCTCGACCCGCTCGAGAGCCTGGACAAGACCCCCAGGCTGGCCGTGCTGCTGTTGGTGCCCCTCTCCGCCGCTCTCATCGACCGGGTGTGGTGGCCGCGCCTCGTGGCCGCGGTGGCGGTGGCCACGACGGTCCTGGCCGCGTGGGGGATCGTCCAGTACCTCCAGGGCGCGAACGACCTCGGCCACCGGATCCAGGGGCCGCTCTCGCACTACATGCTCTTCGCCGGGTGCGTCCTGCTCGGCTCGGTGGTGGCGATCGCCGAGCTCCTGCTCAACCCGTCGCGGCGCGTGTGGCTGCTGCTGCCGCCCGCGCTCCTGGGTCCGGTCGCGCTCCTCCTCTCGTACACGCGCAACGCGTGGGTCGGCCTCGCCGCGGCGCTCCTCGTGCTCGCCGCGGTGTGGCGGAGGCGGCTCCTGCTCCTGTACCCCGTGATCGCGCTGGCGCTCTGGCTCGTCTTCCCGCGATCGGTGCTCGATCGCGTCGTCTCGATCTTCGACCTCCGCCAATCCGCGAACTACGACCGCGTGTGCATGGCGATCTCGGGCGTCCAGATGATCCACGACTACCCGATCACGGGCGTCGGGCTCGACATGGTGGACCGGCTGTACCCGCTGTACCGCCGCGACGACGCGCCCCGCTGGACGGTGCCGCACCTCCACAACAACGTCCTGCAGATCGCCGCCGAGCGCGGGCTGCCCGCGCTGGCGGCGTACCTGTGGCTCCTAGGCGCGTTCCTCACGGTGTCGTGGCGCGGCCTGCCGCTCCTGTCGGGGAGGCGGCGCGCCGCCGTGGCCGCCTCGCTCGCCGCGGTGCTCGCGATCTCGGTCGCCGGCCTGTTCGAGTACAACTTCTGGTTCGCGAACGTGCAGTACACGATGCTGGTGCTGATGGGGGCGGGCGTGGGCCAGGTCGAGGGGGCGAACGCGTGAGCGCCCGCACGTACGGAGTCGGCGAGCTGATCCGCGAGGTCAACGCGATGCTGGCCGGGGGGTTCGGCGAGGTCTGGGTTCGGGGCGAGCTGTCGGGCGTGAAGGTGGCCGCGTCCGGGCACCGGTACTTCCAGGTCAAGGACGCGGACGGCCAGCTCTCGTGCGCGATGTGGGCGGCGCGGGCGGACCGCCTGCGGTTCAAGCTCGCGGACGGGCAGGCGGTGCTCCTGCGGGGCACGCTCGAGGTCTACCCGCAGCGCGGCTCCCTCCAGCTGATCGTCGCCGAGGTGCAGCCCGAGGGGATCGGCGAGCTCCAGCTCGCGTTCGAGCAGATGAAGGCCAAGCTCGAGGCCGAGGGGCTGTTCGCCGCGGAGCGCAAGCGTCCGCTGCCGGCGTTGCCGCAGCGACTAGGCCTCGTGACGTCGGCGAGCGGTGCGGCGGTGCGCGACGTGCTCAAGGTGCTCTCGCGCTGGGAGCACCTCCGCGTGCTGCTCTACCCGGTGCGGGTGCAGGGGAAGGGCTCCGAGGGCGAGATCGCGCGGGCCGTGCGGTACCTCGGGCGCTCGGGGCTGGTCGACGTGCTGCTCGTCGTGCGCGGCGGCGGCTCGCTCGAGGACCTCTGGGCGTTCAACGAGGAGATCGTGGCGCGTGCGATCGCCGCGTCGCCGGTCCCGGTGATCTCGGGCGTCGGCCACGAGGTGGACTTCACGATCGCGGACTTCGTCGCCGACGTGCGCGCCGCGACTCCGACGCAGGCCGCGGAGCTCGTCGTCGCCGCGCTGGAGAGCCAGGAGCGCCGGCTCGAGACGGCGCGCGAGGGGATGGCGGGCGACTTCACGCGGAAGCTCGAGCACGCCCGCCTGCGGCTGCGCGGCCTCGAGGGAGCTCGCGGCCTCGCGCGCCTGCCGCTGCGGCTGAAGGAGCTCGACCAGCGGCTCCAGCGCCTCGAGGCGCTACCGCAGCTCCTGCGGTCCCTCGTCGTGGGACGGCACCGGCGCGCCGAGGCGGCGGTGGCGCGGCTGTTCCGGTGGCCGGTCCGGTTCGGGGCGCCGCGCCGCCGCGAGCTGGTCACCGCCCGGCTCGCGGTCGCCGGCGAGCGCCTCCGCTCCCTCGTCTCGAGGCGCCGGCTCGAGCTCGCCGGGAGCGAGCGGGCGCTCGGCGCCCTCTCACCCCGCAGGGTGCTGGAGCGCGGGTACTCGGTCACGACGCGCGAGGGGGACCCGAAGCCGCTGACCGACGCCGCCGCCGTCAACGCCGGAGAGCGCATCGTGACGACGTTCGCGGCAGGTCACCTGCGGTCGCTGGTGCTCGGGCGCACCAACGGCCACCAGGCGTCGCTGTTCGAGGAGGAGAAGGAAGTTGACAGTTGACAGTCGACAGTTGACAGTGGGAAAGAACCAGGCAGCCACGCGAACCTGTCCCGGCCGCGACGCCTCGGCTGTTGGCTGTGAACTGTCAACTGTCAACTGTTGACTCGTCTCTTGGAGGGCGCATGACTAAGGAATCGTTCGAGCAGGCGCTCGAGGAGCTCGAGGGCGTCGTGGCCAAGCTGGAGGACGAGAGCGTCGGCCTCGAGGAGGCTCTGAAGCTCTTCGAGCGCGGCGTGAAGCTCGCCAAGCGCTGCCGGGCGCAGCTCGAGGGCGTCGAGCGGCGCGTCGAGCAGCTCCTGGCCGAGGCGGCCGAGGGCGAGGAGCCGAAGACGGCGCCGTTCGAGGCGGACGAGGGGTGAGCGTGGACGTCGCCGCATTCCTCGTCGGGGAGCGCGAGCGCATCGACGGCGCCCTCGAGAGGCTTCTCCCGGCCGCCGACTCGTGGCCCCGGCGGCTCCACGAGGCGATGCGATATGCAGTGTTCGGCGGCGGGAAGCGCGTCCGGCCGGTGCTGGCGCGCGCGGCGTGCCGGGCGGCCGGAGGCGATCCCGACGCCATCCTCGATGCCGCCTCCGCACTCGAGATGGTGCACACGTACTCCCTCATCCACGACGATCTCCCGGCGCTCGACGACGACACGCTGCGTCGGGGGCGCGCGACCGTGCACGTCGCGTTCGACGAGGCGCTCGCGATCCTCGCCGGCGACGCTCTGCTCACGGAGGCGTTCGAGGTGCTCGGGAGGTCTCCCGAGGGCGACGGGTACGCATCCCGCCGCGCTGAGGCGTGCCGGCTGGTGGCCGAGGCGATCGGCTCGCGCGGCATGGTGGGAGGGCAGGTCGAGGACCTCGAGGCCACGGGCGCCGCGCCCGACGGTGCTCGCTTGGAGCGGATCCACGGCGCCAAGACCGGCGCGCTGCTCGGCGCGGCGGTGGAGCTCGGGGCGCTGCTGGCGGGGGCGACGCGCGAGACGCGGGCGCAGTTCGGCGCGTTCGGGCGACGCATGGGTCTCATGTTCCAGATCGCCGATGATATTCTGGACGTGACGGGCTCCGCGGCGTCGCTGGGCAAGAGCCCCGGGAAGGACGCGGCGGCCGGGAAGCTGACGTACCCGGCCGTCTACGGGCTCTCGGCGGCGTGCCGGGAGCGCGACGCCCTGGCGGCCGCGCTCGCGGACGAGGCGCGGAGGCTCGTGGGGGAGGGCGGGACGCTGGGCGCGCTCGTGGTCTACGTCGCGCGCCGCGACCGGTAGGGGAGCACGATGGCGCTGTTGGAGAGGATCTCGAGCCCGGCGGACCTGCGCCGGATCCCGGAGGAGGCTCTTCCGGACGTCGCGGAGGAGCTCCGCAGGTTCCTGCTCTCGTCGGTGAGCCAGACCGGGGGGCACCTCGCGTCCGGCCTCGGCGCGCTTGAGCTCACGCTCGCGCTGCACTACGTCCTCGACACGCCGCGCGACCTGCTGGTGTGGGACGTGGGGCACCAGTGCTACCCGCACAAGGTGATCACGGGCCGGCGCGAGCGGTTCCACACGCTGCGGACGTACGGCGGGGTGTCGGGGTTCCTGAAGCGCGAGGAGAGCGAGTACGACGCGTTCAACGCGGGCCACGCCTCAACGTCGATCTCCGCGGCGCTCGGCATGGCCGCCGCGCGCGACCTGAAGGGCGAGGACTACCGCGTGGTCGCGGTGATCGGCGACGGCGGGCTCACCGGCGGGATGGCGATGGAGGGTCTCAACCAGGCCGGGTACCTCGGCCGCAGGATCATGATCATCCTCAACGACAACGAGATGTCGATCTCGCCCAACGTGGGGGCGATGCAGGGGTACCTCAACCGGATCATCCACGGGCAACCGTACCGCCGCCTCAAGGACGACATCGAGCGTTTCCTGCTCGCGATCCCGCGCGTGGGCGGCGGGATGCTCAAGCTCGCGAAGCAGGCCGAACAGATGGCGAAGCAGCTCGTGGTGCCGGGCCTGCTGTTCGAGGAGCTGGGGTTCAAGTACGTCGGGCCGATCAACGGACACTCGATCCCGCAGCTGCTCGCGACGCTGCGCGAGTTCCGCGACCACCCGCACCCGGTGCTCGTGCACGTCGTCACGCGCAAGGGCAAGGGGTACGAGCCGGCCGAGGCCGACCCCGTGTTCTGGCACGGGGCGACGCCGTTCTCGGTCGAGACCGGCGAGGTCGCCAAGAAGAAGCCCGGCCCGCCCTCGTTCACGAAGGTGTTCGCGGACACGGTCACGGCGATCGCGCGGCAGGACCCCCGCGTCGTCGCGATCACCGCGGCGATGCCCGAAGGGACGGGGCTGGACGTGTTCGCGAAGGCGATCCCGGAGCGCTTCTTCGACGTCGGGATCTGCGAGCAGCACGCGGTTACCTTTGCCGCCGGGCTCGCCACGCGCGGCCTGCGGCCCGTCGTGGCGATCTACTCGACGTTCCTGCAGCGCGCGTACGACCAGATCTTCCACGACGTGGCGCTGATGCACCTCCCCGTCGTGCTCGTGCTCGACCGCGGCGGCCTCGTCGGCGCCGACGGCCCGACGCATCACGGGGCGTTCGATCTCTCGTACCTTCGCGTGTTCCCCGGGGTCGTCGTGATGGCCCCCAAGGACGAGGACGAGCTCCGCCACATGCTGGCGACCGCGATCGCGAGCGAGCGCCCGGTCGCGCTGCGCTACCCCCGAGGGAACGGCTACGGCGTTCCGATGGACGGGCCTCCGCGCCTGCTGCCGATCGGCAAGGCCGAGGTGCTGAGGACGGGACGCGACGGCGTCGTATGGGCGATCGGCACGATGGCCACCGAGGCGCTGCGCGCAGCGGAGCGCCTCGCGGCCGAGGCGAGCCTCGACCTCACGGTGGTCAACGCGCGCTTCGCCAAGCCGCTCGACACGGAGCTGCTCGCCGCCCAGGCAACGCCGGGTGTGCACATCATGACGGTCGAGGAGAACGCGCTCGCCGGCGGGTTCGGCTCGGCGGTCGAGGAGGCCGTCCTGGCGCTCCGGGTGCCAGGCGTCGCGATCGAGCGCGTCGGGATCCCGGACGAGTACCAGCCGCACGGCTCGCAGGAGATCCTACGCGCGCGCCTGGACCTCGACGTCGAGGGGATCATGCGGCGGGCGCGGGCGTTCTTCACCAGGGTGGAGACCCGCCCCAAGGTGCTGCGCCACACCGCCGTCGAGTGAGCCCGCCCGCCGGGCGGCGCGCCGCGGCGCCGGGTGTCTACCGCGTTCCGAGCACGGCGTCCCTGTAGCGCCCCAGCATCTCGGGGTCGCCCTGCAGCCACCGCACCGTCGCGAGGAGGCCGTCGCGCAGCGACGTCGTCGCCCGCCACCCGAGCGCGTTCCGGATCGACGTTGGGTCCGCGACCCACGTCCGCGTGTCCCACTGGCGGCCCGGCATCGAGCCCCAGCGCGGCTCCTCCTCGATCTCGAGCATCGCCCGCACCAGCTCGACGAGGTCGCCGATGTGCGTCTGCACCCCGGTGCCGACGTTGAACACGGCGCCCGGAGCACCGGCCGGCCGCTCCGCGGCGCGCACGTACGCGTCCGTGACGTCGTCCACGAAGACGAAGTCCCGGGCCGTGCCGGGGTCCACCAGCGGCGGCAGCGTCTTCCCGAAGCCGCGCACCAGGATCGTGGGGACGAGCCGGGTCGGCTCCTCGAACGGCCCGTACACCGAGTACAGACGGAGCGTCGTGATGGCGGCCCCGCGAGCCGCGGAGGCGTGCCGGCAGATCATCGTCGCGGACGCCTTCGAAACCGCGTAGTGGCTGTTCGGCTCGAGCGGTTCGTCCTCGTGGGGGGCATGGTCCTTGAACCCGTACTCCGAGGAGGAGCCCGTGTTGACGAACGCCTCGAACCCGAGGCGGACGCACGACTCGACGAGGTTCGCCGTTCCCACGACGTTGGTCCGGAAGATCCCGGCGACGTCGGCCTGCTCGGAGTACGCGCCGTACGCCGCCAGGTGGAACACCCACTCCGGTCGCACGCCGGCCACGACGGACGCGACGCCGTCGCCGTCGGCGAGATCCGCCGTGTGGAGCGTCACGTCGCGGCGGATCCCGGCGATCCGCCAGGCGGCGTGGCCGGGGCGGACGAGCAGGTGGACGCGGTGGCCGTCGCCGAGAAGGCGCCTTGCGAGGTTCGAACCCACGAACCCCGTCCCGCCGGTCAGGAGCACGATCCGGGACTGCGCTCCGGCGCGGCCCGCTGCGCGCTCGGCGTCACCCACGGAGGAACCCCTTGTAGTCGAACGTCTCGAGGTACCCTCCGGCCCACGCCGTGACCGCGTCCGTCTCCTCCGGCGCGAGCTCGCGGGCGGTCGCGAGGTTCGCCTCGGGGGTCGCCCGGCGGATGGTCCCCCAAGGGTAGACCTCCGGGAGCGGCGCGCCGTTGAACGTCGGCGCCGCGAGGGAGCCGCCGGCCTCGAGGTCGAGCGCGGAGCACACCGCGCCGAGCGTCCCCACGGGGTCCCGGAAGACGTCCTCGGCGCGCACGATGTGGAGCCGCTTCGGAAAGCGCTCCTTGAACAGCAGCGCGTGTTGCTGGTTCACGGTCCACCCCAGCATGTACCTCGCGAGCGCCAGCGGGACCGGCCGCTTCTTGGTGTCGGCGTACGCGGACCACGGGTTCCTGACGACGTGGAGGAAGTGGGCGTCGGGCAGCTCCGTGAGGATTTTGTCCGCGTCCACGACGAGGACCGGGCTGTACCCGACGTACACGCTCTCGCGGCCGCTGACCCTGCGGTCGCGCCACGCCTCGAACGTCGCGCGGAAGAACGCGGCGACGATCGCCGGCCTCGACCGGCCGCCGGCGCCGACGATGCGGGCGAACGCCTCGCGCCGCTCGCCGTCGTCCATCTCGAACGGAACGTGGCGGAACTTGCTGACGCGAGGAGTCCGCGCGCGCACCTTGCACTCCTCGTCGATGATCGAGAGGTAGTCCTCGCGGGGATCCGCGTCGAGCCTGAACTCCGGCCAACGGTACTTCGCGGGGAACATCCCGCTCAGAGCGTCGTTCACGAGCGCGGTGCCGAGCTGCGACTCGAACGGGTAGACGAACATCTGGGGGTGGCCATCGAGGTGGCGGTGCGTGGCGTTTCCGCCGTTCTCGTACATCGCCCCGAGCATGAGCAGCCGGAAACCCTCGGTCATGGAACGCGCTCCTTCCTGCCGGCGGCCGGGGCGAACGAGTAGAAGAGGGCGCGCAGTCGCTCCCCGGGGGCGCGCCGGCCTGCCTCGAACGGGAACCCGGGCGACTCCCCGGCCGGGAGCCAGTCGAGGGCGAACGTCTGGTTCCCCTCTGGCCACTCGAGCGATGCCACCGTGCGTCCGCTCGCGAGGTCGACGGCGTGGACGGCGCACACGCTCCGCTCGACGTCGAGCCCCGGCGCGTACTGGCGGAACCGCGGGAGCACTCTGGAGGTCCCCACGAACGCGATCGCGCGCCCGCGCTCCACGATGCACACGCCGCGCGTCCACCCCGGCAGCGCCGTCGTGGCCTCGAACCTGCCGCCGGACACGACGCCGAGCTGGCCGTACCCGCTGTTCGCGACCCAGATCCGCCCTCTGTGGAGTCGCGCCGAGTGCGGCCGGGTCAGGCCGCGGCAGATCGGCTCGCGCGACCTCCCGGAGAACACGACCCCACGGCCGTCGACCGGAAACCGCCGGTGGCCGGGGCGGAGCCGCGAGGGGCGGTCGGTCGAGGCGGTGAAGAACGACGACCCGACGGTCCCGCCCGCGGCGATCGAGTTGAGCTGGAGGTGATTGCGGTCGAACACGGGGCCGTCCGGGGTTTCGATGCAGCGCGGCCACCACACCCGGGCGAACCCGCCGTCGTCGGCGAGGCGGACGACGGCGTTCTGGCCGACCGCGTTGGCGTGGAGCTTCCCGCCGATGAGGGCGAGGTCGTGGAGGTAGAGCCGGCCGGGGAGGAACACGGCCCGCACCGGGATCAGCCGGCGGACCCACGGCGCGCCGCGGCCCTTGCCGTCGGCGGGGCGCACCTCGTCCACCGGCCGGAGCGTCACGAGCTGGTTCGGGTTCCGGGTGCTCGCGATCGTCACCGTTTCGCGGTCGCGGTCGCAGACCAGGCCCGACGGGTGCGGGAGCCGGAGGTAGGAGACCAGCGGCCGGCCCTCGTGGACGGACATCGCGATCACGAGGTGCTCGTACTCGCGGCTCACCAGGAGCGTGATGCCGAGCGCCGCCAGGAGCTCCCACCACGGCCCCACGACCCTCGAGCGCAGGAGGAGCGGGTCCACGCGGGACGCCGCTTCCCAGAAACCCGCGATCTGGGCTGGCGACCGCCACTCCGCGTCGTGCCTCCGCCAGGCGCAGGCGCGCCGGTCCGCCGGGCTGGCCGTCATCGCGGCCTCCCGATCTCGCGCCGCATCCGGAACGCCCCGGCGTACAGGCGCACGGCGGACGCCACGCCGGTCGTGCTGGCGCCGCCGTGGCGTCGCGTCGAGAACGCCGGGATCTCGAGCATCGGGTAGTGCTCGCGCCGGCAGACGATCGAGAACTCCAGGTCGATGAGGTCGTCGTCGCGGGAGAGCGCCACGAGCGGCCCGAACGAGCGGGGGAACACCTTCGGGGTGCCGTTGATGTCCCACCACGGGAGGTCGAACAGCGCGCGGCACTGGATGTTGTACGCGAGCGACCCGAGCCTGCGGAACGCGTTGTCCCGGATCTTCCTGTTGGCCTTGATGACCCGGCCGGGAAACGCGACCGCGCACATGAGGTGGAGGACGAGGTCCTCGGCGGTCGTGCGCGCCGAGTTGGTGTAGCACAGGAGGCCGCCACGCGCCGCGGCGAGCCCCTGTCGGACCGCCCACCCCCACCCGCCGCGCTCGGTCGCGAGCGTGCGGACGGACGCTTGCGACCTCTCGAGTCCGCGACACACCTCGAGCGAGTCGTCCACCGGCCTCCCGTTGACCACCAGCAGCAGCTCGTACGGGCGCCTCAGGTTCTCCAGCGCCGCGCCGTACTCCTCCACGACGGCCGCGATGAACCCCGCCTGTCCGTAGACCGGGAGGACAACGGAGACGAGGTCGTTCGCGCTCATCGGGGTCCGGCGCCCAGCGCGGCGAGGGCGCGCTCGGCGATCGCGTCCGGTCCGAGCCCGTGCCGCGCGAGGAGAAACCGGTCGCTGCCGCTCACGGCGTCGGGCACGCCGTCGACGGCGCACCGCACCACCCGGCACGCGAGGCCCCTCTCGGCGACGACCTCGCACGCGAGCGAGCCCACGCCGCCGGACCTGTAGTGGTGCTCCACCGTCAGCGCGACGGGCACGCGCGCGAGGATCCGCTCGAGGTCGTCCACCGGCGTCGGGTTGAACGAGGAGACGACGGCGAGCGCGCACGAGACTCCGCGCTCGGCGAGAATCGCGACCGCGGCCGCCGCGTCGAGAGCCGCGCTCCCCATCGCGAGCACCACCATGTCGGTGCCCTCGCGTACGAGAGCCACCCGGCCCAGCTCGAACCGTCCCTGGAGGCCCGGCAGCGGGCGCGCATCGTCCTTCGCGAGGCGGTAGTAGACGGGGCGGGGGAGGCCCCACGTCTTCTCGAGAGCGGCCACCGCCTGGGGCGCGTCGGCCGGCGTCACCACGGTGATCCCGGGGTCGGTGCGCAGGATCCCGACGTCCTCGAGGGCGTGGTGCGTGAGCCCGGCGGGGCCGTAGTCGAACCCGCCGCCGACCCCGATCACGCGGACGGGGAAACGGTGCGCGACCGGCCCGTTCCGGATGAACTCGTACGGCCGCATGCTCGCGAACGTCGCGATCGAGTAGACGAACGGCACGAACCCGCACTCCGCGAGCCCGGTGGCGACGCCGACGAGGTTCTGCTCCGCGACGCCGACGTTGAAGAACCTCCCAGGCAGCGCCTCGGCGAACGGCTCGACGACGCTGTAGCCGAGGTCGGCGGTCAGAAGGAGGACCCGCGGCTCGCGGCGGGCGAGCTCCACGAGGGCGGCGACGAACGCCCTCCTCATCCCGCCTCGATCTCGCGCATCGCGCGCTCGTACTCCTCGGCGGACATCGGCGAGTAGTGCCACTTGACCTTGCGCTCCATGAACGACACGCCCTTGCCGAACACGGTGTGGCAGACGACGGCGTGCGGCCGCTCGCCTCGAGAGTCGGCTCCCGCGATCGCCCGCGTCACCGCGGCCGCGTCGTTGCCGTCCACGCCGACCACGTCCCACCCGAACGCCTCCCAGCGCGCCTCGAGCGGGGAGAGGTCGAGGACGTCTCGCGTGTACCCGAGTGCCTGCTGCCCGTTCTCGTCCACGAGCGCGAACAGGTTGGCCAGGCGGTGGTGGGCCGCGAACATCGCCGCCTCCCACGTCGAGCCCTCGTTGCACTCGGCGTCGCTCAGGAGCGCGAACGCGCGTCGCGGCGAACCGGCCAGCCGCGCGCCGAGAGCCGCCCCCGCCGCGAACGAGAGGCCGAGCCCGAGCGAGCCGGTCGAGAAGTCCACCCCCGCGAGGCTGTGCTCGGGGTGCACGCCGAGGAGCGTGCCGTCGCCGCAGTACGAGTCGAGCTCGGCGCGTCCCACCCACCCCCGGAGATGGAGCGCGGCGTACAGCGCGAGCGCCGCGTGGCCCTTCGAGAGGAGAAACCGGTCGCGGTCCGGGTCGTCCGGCGCCTTCACCCGGAGAACCGAGCCGTAGAGCGAGGCGAGGATGTCGGCGACCGAGAGGGCGGAGCCGATGTGGCCGACGTGCGCCCTGTTCGACTGCTCGAGGACGATCCGCCGGATGGCGCGCCCGGTCACCCTCTCCGCGTGGGTCATCCCGCCGCCCGCGCCCGGAGCGCTCGCGACGGGGGCCCCCCGGCCCATCCGCGGCGAGCCCCTCGCGGCTGCGCCGGCCTCGCGGATCCCCTGACCTCGGCTCTCACCCTGGTGGAAATCATAGCTCATTGAGCAGGGCGGACTCGCTCGGCGCACTTCGTTCCGCACTCGTGCGGGCAGCCGCTCCGTGGGAGGGGAGCCGTGTCCTCGCCCCCGCCAGTTGCGCCGCTCCGCGCGGCCTTGACCGGTCGCCCCCGGCTGGTACGATTGACCGGCATGCCTCGACGCCGGAGCCCGGCGACGCCGCGGACGTTCCCGAGGGCGGCGGCGTCGCCCCCGTGAGGAGGGGACCGTGCACGGTGCCCGACGAGCAGCGATCCTGACGGCGTGCGCCGCGGCTCTCAGCTGCCTTGTCGCGCTCGTCGTCTACCGGGGCGCGTACTCGGGGTGGCTCGGGGTGCTGTGGGCGGCCGCGGTGGCGCTGCTCGTCGCCGCCGCGGTGCCCGCGGGCGCGGTGCGCGATTCCAAGCGCTGGCTCGCGGGACACCGGCGCGAGGCGATCGCCTGCGCGGCCGTCGTCCTCCTCCCGCTCGTCCCGCGGGTCGCGAACCTCTCGCTCCTGCTGACCCAGCCGGACGAGTTCGCGCTCGCGTGGTTCTCGCACGAGGTCGGCTTCTCCCACACGAACGTGTTCGGCCCGATCCCCGCGCAGCCGATCTGGGACCACCAGATGCCGAGCCTGTTCTTCGTCCTCCAGAAGGCGTTCTTCCTTGTGGCGGGCGAGACGCCGTTCGACGTCAAGCTGTCCACGATGCCGTACGTGATCGTGACCGCGGTCGCGCTGTTCCTGCTCGGGAACGCCCTCCTGGGCCGGACCGCGGCGTTCCTCTCGGTTGTGGCGTATGCGTTCCTCGCGCCCAGCGTGTACGCCGACACGTTCGCGACCCCGATCACGACCAGCATGGCGTTCTCCCTCGTCTTCCTCCTCGTCTGCGTGCTCAACGCGAGGCGGCAGCGGCCCGGCACGGCGCTGTTCGCCGGGACTGCGTGCGCGTTCTGCTACCTCGGCCTCCCGACGTCGTACCTGGCGCTGCCGCTGCTCCTCACCTTCGCGGTGGTGGCGTCGTTCGGCGCACCGCGGCGCGCGGTGCTCCGAGGCCTCGGCGCCGCGCTGCTCGCGTTCGTGATCGTGCTGCTGCCGTACGCCGCGGGGGCGGCGCGCTCTGCCGACTACTTCGCGGAGCGGATCACGGTCGTGGCGCCGGTCGTCGGACCGCTGTTCGGCGTCAAGCCGCCGCCGGCGGAGGTCGCCAGGTCGCGGTCGAACCTGGTCGCCAAGTGGAAGGCGCACCTCGAATACCTCTGGAAGGACGACGTCGGCGGGTGCGCGGGGTTCAACTTCGGCCAGGCCGCGCTGTTCGACCCCCTGACGCTCGCCGCGATCGGCATCGGCGCCGCGCTCGCGCTCGCGGTGAGAGGGAAGCGGATCGAGTTCCTGATGGTCCTCGGCGTGATCGCGGGCAGCTTCCTCGGCCTCGGGTTCGCGAACCCGCCGCCGATGATCACGAGGTACGCGGCGCTGTTCCCGCTGTTCGCCCTGCTCCTCACCGTCCCGCTCGCGAAGGTGCTGAGCTGGTCCGGCAGGCCGGCGGCGGTCCGCATCGGCGTCGCGGCGGTCGTCATCGTGGTGCTGGCCGGGTTCAACGTCCACCACTTCAGGTCGGCGCTCGCCAGGGACCTCAAGGGCGGGCGCGAGGACACCGAGGACGTGAAGGTCGCGCTCTACCTGAAGGACCACTTCCCGGGGCGCGGGATCAGGGTCGCCGCGTTCCCGGGGTTCCAGCTCGAGTACGCGCTCCGGTTCTTCCTGCCGGGCACGCCCGTCTCAACCGACTACCACGACAACTACCTCAAGAGCTTCGACCCGACCAAGAGCTACCTCTACGTCGTGCTGTTCCCCGAGGAGTTCGACCCCAAGTTCAAGAAGGCGGACCCGAACGGCGAGGTGATCCGCGGCGTGTCGCGGAAGTACAGCCTCTTCGTGAGCCGCGGCTCACGGTGACGGGCGCAGGCCGCCGGAGGGCGCCGCGAGCGGCACCAGGTTCTCGGGAGGGATGAGCCCCTCGCGCTGACCGGGCGGCTGCCAGTAGACGTCGAGCGCGTTCCCCCCGCCGAGCTGGACGTACCGGATCTCGATCGGGTGGTCCCCCGCGGAGAGCGTGACCAAGGCGGGGAACGTCGTGAGCTTGTTGATGACGCACCGTCCGACCAGCGCGCCGTCGAGCGTCATCGTCGCCTCGTCGTCGGCCTGGACGATGAACCGGTACGCGCCCGGCCTCGTGATCCGGAGCGAGCCGACGAAGCGGGCGCTGAACTCGCCCTGCACGGGGTCCGGGTCGATCCACGCGAGGTACAGGACGGGCGTGAGCGTCTCGAACAGCGCGGGGCCGCTCCAATCCCGGTTGGCGTAGTAGAAGGTCGTGAGGCCCAGGTTCGGCTGCCGGATCCGGAACAGCGCCGCGACCGGCACCTTCTCGTGCGTCCCCTCCGGGGTGACCCACTCGAGGGTCGGCGGGCGGACGCTCCCGCGACCGGAGACCGAGATCTCCAGGGCGTGCAGCCCCCGTCCGAGGTAGCGGGGTCGGCTCCACGCGGCCCCGTCGAGCGCGAGCATGAAACCGGCCGGCACGGCGAGGTCGTACCTGCCGCCGCGCTCCAGGCGCACGCTTCCCCTCCACTCCGCGCTGACGGCACCGGGAGGGATCTCGGTCGCGTCCAGGGAGCGCACGACCTGGACGCGGGCAGTCCCTCCCGCGTCCGTGACCCGGGCGTCGAGGCCGGCCGTGGCGTCGAGGTCGGCGCGCGTCAGGCGGGCGCGCACGTAGATCGGGGACTCGTCGGGAGCGTACGCCGTCTCGATCGTCGCCGACGGGTAGAACAGGCGCAGGTAGCTCATCAGCGGCTGGTACTCGATGTCGAGGAGCAGGAGGGTGTCGCGCCCCGTGTCGGGCACCGGGAGGTCCTGCTCGAGCGAGACCTGGCCGTACGGTGGATCGTCGAGCGTGTTGCGGCCCGTCGTCCGCTTGACCTGGCCGTACACCAGGAACCGGAGCGGCGCGAACCCGTAGAAGCGGGGCGAGACGAACACCGACTCGCCCTTCGAGAGCGCGGCCAGGACGTCGTGCGCGACGCCGTTCTCGGTCGCGTTGTACGCGGTCCTCACGGCCGGCGAGCTGGCCTGGGGTCCGAAGTACACCGAGGTCTCCCACGCGGCCGCGAACGCGCACCCCGCCACGACGACGGCGGCGCCGGCCGCCGCGGCCCTCCTGCGACGCACCGCCTCAAGAGCGGCGCCACCGCCGATCAGGCCTCCGGCGGCCCGCCCCAGTCGGGCGAGGACGTCGCCCGCGAGCAGCGCGATCGCCGGCGCCGCGGTCAGCGTCCGGTACGACTGCGGCGACTCGTGGTTGGAGCTGAACACGCCCCCCGCCATCCCGAGCAGCAGCCACAGCCACAGGAGGCCGCGGCGGCCGTCGCGGAGCCGGAGGAGGCCGTACGCGAGGCCGATCACGAACAGGAGGCCGACGACGGGGTCCGCCTCGGGCTCGTCGGGGAGGTTGTGCTTTGTCTGGTGGTCGCCGATCTGGTGGAAGAACTTGAGGTGGTCGACGATGTTCCTCTTGAGCGGCTCGTAGCTCCGGGCCGCGCGGATGTCCTTGAAGACGCTGATCTCGCCGACCCGGTTGAAGAACGTGAACGGGTCGGTGATGTGGGTGACCGCGATCGGGGCGACCGCCACGATCCACGCGAACAGGAACAGCAGGAGCCCGCGGCCGTGGCGCCTCCACGCGGCGATCGGGCCGCCGCGCTCCACGAGGAGGAAGTAGACGGCGAACAGTCCGAGGGTCGCGAGCGCGAGGCGGCTCGACAGGTACGTGTACATCATCAGCCCGCTGAGCAGCCCCCCGAGCGCGAAGTCGGACGACCGCCTGTCACGCAGCCCGCGGAGCAGGAAGAACGTGGCGAGCACCTGGAACAGCGGCGGGACGACCTCGTTCCATCCCCACCGGCTCATGCTCATGTGCCAGCGGTTGAACGCGAGGAACGCCATTGCCGACAGACCGCCGACCTGGCCGAACATCAGCCGGCCGAGCGGGTACATCGCGAGGACGGTCAGGAACCCGGGGAGGATCGAGGCGGTCTTCAGCCCCGCCCACGTCGCCCCGAGCAGCTTGAACACGAGCGCCATGTAGTAGACGTAGCCGTTCGGCGTGCCGTACCAACCCGTCCCGAACGGCGAGTCGTCGCGCCCCTCGAGGACGTAGAGAGCGTCGAGGCCGCCGTTGGTCTCGTCCACGTAGATCCCGGACGGGATCTCGCCGATCCGCCACACGCGGACGAACAGCGCCGCGGCCGCGATCCCGAGGAAGAGCCCGATCTCGAGCCGGTGCGAGAGCTCGCGCTCGCCCGCGGCGGGCGCCGCGACGCCGGAATCGTCCGCCGCCGCGCTCCGGGTGCCTCCGAGCAGGAATGAGGCGACCGCCGTCAACACCATCGCCGCGATCCACGGGGCCACCGTGCCGTGCCAGCGGTGGTAGTTCGGCCACAGACGCACCATGACCCCCGCGGTGAGGAGGAGCGCGACGGCGAGCATCACGGCGGCGGCGGCCCGCGAGCGCGCGGACGCCGGCGCCGACACCCGCGGCGCGGGCGCGGCCTCCGCGAGCCACCGGTCGGCCCGCCTGAGTCCGAGGCCTCCGAGGACCGCGGCCGCGACCAGGAGCTCCCACGGGAACGCGGCGCCGGAGGCCTTCGCCCACGGCTGCCGCAGCAGCGTGACGGCGGCGCCCCCGCCGAGCAGCGCCGCGAGCAGGAGCGCGACGTCGAAGGTACGGCGCCGGCGGTCGCTCTCCATCACGCCCCGCCCGCCGGCCGCTCGCCGCTCACCCGCGGCCTCCGGGGGCGGGGAGGGCGAACACCCCGTCCGCCATGTCGGTCACGACGATCCGCTCCCCGCCGGGTGCGAACGCCACACCGGCCGGCTTGCGCGCCGTGCCGCTGATCGAGAGCGTCGTCACGAGCGCGCCGTCCTCGGAGTAGGCGCGGAGCTCCGACTCGAGCGGCACCGTGACCCAGATCGTCCCCGGCCGGCCGAGCGCGACGTACGGCTCGGAGTACGCCTGGCGCCGCCACCCGGGCACGGGGAACGCGCGCACGAACGTCCCGGCGGCATCGAACACGACCACCCGGCCGTTCTCGTTGTCGCACACCACGACCCGCCCATGGGCGTCGAGTGCGATCCCCTGCGGGCCTGCGAGCCTGCCCTCCCCGGCGGCGTGCGCGACCACGAGCTCGCGCACGCCGGCACGGGAGAAGCGCACCAGCCGGTTGTTACCCGTGTCGGCGACCCAGACGCGGCCGCTCGCGTCCACCGCGACGCCCCGCGGGCCGAAGAACCCGCCCTCCCACTGGCGGAGAGGCGCGCCGCTCCCGTCGAACACCTGGATCCTCTCGTTCCACGTGTCGGCCACGACCACGGAGCCGTCGGGCCCGACCGCGACGTCGCACGGGTCCTGGAACTCCCCGACCGCCGTTCCGCGCCGCCCCCACGCGGCGATCGGCTTGAGGTCGGGGGAGAACTTCTGGATCCGGCAGTTCCCGAAGTCCGCCACGTAGGCGTTCCCCTGCGCGTCGACGGCGACGCCGCGCGGCTGGCGGAGCACGCCCGGCGGGTCCTGCGGGGTGGCCTGGACCTTCGGCGTCTCCTCCTGCGGCGCCGCGACGCTCTCCACCGTCACGGGCGCGAGCGCCCCCAGGAACGTCCCGTTGACCGCGAAGACCGTGACCGCCGGGTTCTCGTACAGCGGCGTCAGCAGGTCGGTCCAGCTCCTGAAGTTCGCGAGGTTCGCCCCGTCGTACGTCTTGCGCTCGAGCGGGCCGACGTAGACGAGAGCCACGCGGTAGCGTGCCAGCACCGCCGCGACGCGGTCGCGGCTCGGCGACGTGAAGATCGTCTCGAGGTCGCTCTTCCGCCGGTCGATGTCGGCGCGCTTCTGCCCCCGCTGGAAGACGTGGTAGTCCCACCCGAGCACCACCGGGAGCCCCGTGTTCATGCAGACGCGGGTGTACTCCTGGTACGACGGGCCGTACGCCTCCGCGAGCACCGGCAGGCCCCGGACGTTGCGGTTGAGCCACGTGAACGCGGCGAGCTCCTGCGGGTCCGTGCGCGCGAGGTACGCCATCCCGTCGAGGGTGAAGCGCGGCCCCCTGGCGTGGCGGTGCGTCACGAGCCCCCACGCGCCCGATACCGAGGTGAACGCCGCGACCGCAATCGCCGCGGCGACGGCGACGCGCCAGACGGCGCGCGTCGGTGTCCTTGGTTCGCCCGCGCGGAACAGCTCCCACACCACGACGCTCGAGGAGATCCCGAGCAGGAACCACGCCTCGAGGTAGAACTTGAACACCGTGTTCATGCGGTCCCACACGAACACGAACTCGCACCCGGCGACGAGCGCCAGCGCGAACGCGGCGAGGAGCAGCGGCAGGCGGCGGCGCTCGGGCGTCCGCCGCTTCAGGCCCAGGTGGGCGGCGATCAGCGCGAGCGCGATCGCGAGCGTGGCCACCGAGCGTGCCGGCCGGATCGTGAGGTGGGCGAGGGCGCGGAGGTCGAACAGCGAGAGCACCAGCCCCGCGGCGACGCCGATGAGCGCCATTCTCGCGAGGCGGGTGAGCGGCGCTCCCCCGGCGGCCATCGTTCGTCGCCACGTGGCGAAGAGGAACGGGACCAGCACGATCAGGAACAGGCCGAAGATCGTGAGCACGTCCGCCGGGTGCGCCCAGGGGCCGACCTCGCGCCCCCACTGCCGGGCCGGCACCGAGAAGTGCCGCCAGAATGGACGGAACGCGAGGAGCGCCCCGCCGATGATCGCCGCCGCCGGAAGGACCAGCCAGCCGGCCACGGTGCGGAGTGCCCTGACGAACCCCCCGCGGGTCCCGTGGACGGTCCACTCGGCGCCCACCAGGGCGAGCAAGAGTGCGAAGTACGTCGGCATGCTCCACCCGTTCGTGGCGGTGATTGCCCCGAGCGTGAGCGCGGAGAGGATCAGGATCGTGAGCGTCGCCGTCCGCGAGCGGGCCGGCGTCGGCTCGGCGCGCCGCCCGAGCCAGAGGCCGACGAGCGCGACGAACGCGACCGCCCACGGCATCACGAGCACGTGGGCGTGCAGGTCGGCGAACGAGAAGCTCCAGAACGGGTACTCGTTGATCGTGTCGGGGATGACCCGCGACGTCGCCCAGAAGTAGTCGAAGTTGACCGCCCGGCGCAGCAGCAGCTCGCGGACGCCGGAGAGGTTGCCGAGCAGCAGCGTCACGGAGGCCGCGGTCGCGCCGACCCGCCAGCCGCCCCCGACGACGGCTCCGGCGGCGAACAGCGCGGCCGCGGTGAGGGCGGCGAAAGCGGCGACGCCGAGGTTGAACATGACGGCGGGGTGGATCGCCAGCAGCTTCCCGACCGCTGCGACGACGTAGTGCCCGAAGTACGTGTACATCAGCGGGGAGCCGGCGAACCACGGCTCGGGGGGCGGGAGCTGCTCGGTGCGGTACAGGGTGTTGAGGAACGAGAAGTCCATCGGCTTCTCGCCCCAGTAGATCTCGGGGTTGAGCAGGCGCAGGAAGAGGAACAGCGCGAACGCGCCCCAGAACACCGCCTCGCTCGCGACGATCTCGGCGCGGTCCGGCCACGGCTCGCGGCGGGACCGGTTCACGAGCCACCCCGCGGCGACGATCGCCGCGACGGTGACCGCGAGCGCCGGCCGGGCGAACGAGGTTGCCCCCAGGCTCGTGGTGAGCCACGGGAGGTACGCGAACACGAGGACGCCGGCGACCTTGGCGAGCGCGTAGACGCCGGCGCGCGCCGGGAGCGCGACGCGCAGGAGGACGTACGCCGCAAGGGCGAGCGTCTCCAGGAGCGCGATGCACAGCGCGGTCGCCAGGAGCGACGACCTGATCTCCCCCGCGCCGCGCGCGGCCGGCTCCCGCCCGGCCCCGGCGAGAAGCATCGCCGTCCTCGAGACCGGGCGCGACGGCAGGCCGTTCCGGATCTTCCCCTCGAGCGCGGCCGCGGTGAGGTGGCCGGTGTTCCGGAAGATCACGGCCTTCGGGTGGTCGTACACGGAGAACGACTCGTCGGCCAGCTCGGTCGGGAGCTCGATCCCGAGCAGCCCCGGCCGCGAGGCGACGTCCTTCACGAGCGTGTACCCGAGATCGCCGGCGAACAGCTCCCGGAAGAAGTTGTCCGTGAACGGGTACTTCTTCGGGACGCGGCTGATCGCGCCGTACAGCCTCTTCGTCTGGAGCACCACCCAGTCGGAGCCCGCCAGCTCCTGGGCGAGGTGCGCGATCTTGGCCGGCGAGTCCGCCTCGTAGAACGGGAA
>DATKLI010000099.1:0-27493 GCA_035542455.1 Thermoanaerobaculaceae bacterium | reverse complement strand
TCGCTACTCCA
Source organism: Thermoanaerobaculaceae bacterium (assembly GCA_035542455.1). Classification (GTDB taxonomy): domain Bacteria; phylum Acidobacteriota; class Thermoanaerobaculia; order Thermoanaerobaculales; family Thermoanaerobaculaceae; genus RBG-13-68-16. The sequence continues at coordinate 27,482 of DATKLI010000099.1, read as the reverse complement.
CCCAGCAGGACGAGAAGGCCGGCTGATTCGAACACGGCGTTTCTCATGGTTTTCCTTCCCTTCCCTTTTGAACCGATGCTCCACCTCGACCCGCCCGGCTCGGGACCGCCCGAACCCGGCGCATCGAGGTTGCTCGGGCTCCGGGCGCGGTGGGCGCAGGCCGACGGCTCGCCCGTCGGCGACCCCCGTTCTGCCGCGCCAGCACACGAGGCCTCACACTGGGATTAACGCTGGCAGCGCGGGCAGTAGAACACCGACCTGCCGGTGAGGACGCGCCGCACGATCGCCCCGCCGCACCGGCCGCACGCCTCCCCCTCGCGCCCGTACACCGAGAGCCTGAGGGCGAAGTACCCTCCGTCCCCGTCCGCGTTCACGAACCCCCCGTCGCGGAGAGTGGTCCCGCCGACGTCGAGGGCCTCCGTCAGGACCTCCCGGAGCGCCCCTGCCAGCGCGGCGAGTCGGGCCTCCGAGATCGCGCTCGCCCTCCGGAGCGGCGAGATCCCCGCGCGGGCGAGGGCCTCGTTCGCGTAGATGTTCCCGACGCCGGCGAGCACGGTCTGGTCCAGGAGGATCGACCGGATCGGCGAGCGCGACGTCCGCGCCGCGGCGAGCGCGTCCCCGGCGTCGCCGCCGAGCGGGTCGGGGCCGAGCCGCGCGAGGGCGGGGTGCGACGCCAGGCGGCCGAGCGCCACCACGGCCGCGACCCCGAACCGCCGTGGGTCGATGAAGCGGACCTCGCCGCCGTGGTCGAACGTCAGCACGAGGTGCGTGTGGGGCGCCCGGGGGTCCGAGGGCCGCCGGACGACCATCCGCCCCGACATCCCGAGGTGGAACAGAGCGGCGGCGCGCTCCCCCTTCGCGATCAGGTACTTCCCCCGGCGCTCGAGCGCGGTCACACGGTCGCCCACGATGCGCCGCTCCCAGTCGCGCGGCCGGATACCCTCGCGCAGCCGGACGGGCTTCGCGTCCACCGCGACGACGCGGCTGCCAACCATGTGCGGCTCGAGCGACCGCCGCACGATCTCGACCTCGGGCAACTCCGGCATGACCGGGGACGATACCACGGGCAGGGCGACGGCCGTTCGCTGGTTTCGAGGCTCGCAGGATCCGACGTTCCGACCCGGGAGGCCAACGGGACGAAGGCAGAAGGGAGAGGGAAGACGAACGGCCCTCGGGCGAGGCGGTGCGGAGCGATGCATTCCCTCGACCGTCTGCCGTCTCGCATCTTGCGTCTTGCGTCTTCCCTCTACCGTCTCCCCTCTGCCTTGTCTCGTTCCACCCTCTCTCGTCCTCCCGCCGCCGGTTCTGTAACCTACTGAACAGAGGTGCTTTACGTAGTGACCGTGCGCCGCCTAAACAGCGCCCGTGCCGCATGCGTATCACTGGGCGAGCCTGAACTCCTTCTCCTCCTTCCTACCACGGCGCCGCAATCGGGCGGCGCCGAGGTGTTTCAGGGGGCGCGAGTCGGAGGTCGGCGGTCCGATGAGGGCCGGTCGCATGCCGACGCGCGGGCGAACGGGTCGGCGCGGGTGGCGGTGGGCGGCTACGACTGCCGGCCGCGTCGTGGGCGCGGGCACGGAGGCAGCGGATCCCACTCGCCCACGAAACCCGGCGGCGGCGTCTCGGCGCATTCGGCGGGGTCGCAGCACGTGTTGCAGACGCGCTTGTGCGCCCGGTACCCCAGCAGTTCGACGCGCGACGACAGGAACTCGTCCCGGACCGGCTCGTCGCCCAGCAGGGCGGTGCTGAGGTACTTCTTGTTGTCGTCCGGGAACACCGTCACCACCACCGCGTCCGGGCCGAGCTCGTCCTGGACCTGCAGGGCGCCAAGGAAGTTCGCGCCCGACGAGATCCCGACCCCGAGGCCAAGCTCGCGCGCGAGCTTCTGCGCCATCACGATCGCGTCCCCGTCGTCCACGCCGAGCACCCGATCCAGCGCGGCTAAGTCCACGATCGGAGGGATGAACTCGTCCGAGATCCCCTGAATCCGGTGCTTCCCGACCTTGCAGCCGCTCGACAGCGTCGGCGAGTTGGCGGGCTCGATCGGATGCACCCTCACCGTCGCGCGCTTGGAGCGCAGGAAGCGGCCGACGCCCATGATGGTCCCGCCGGTCCCGACCCCGGCGACGAAGGCGTCGGGGTGCAGGTAGTGGAACTGGAGCTGCCACCAGATCTCGGGGCCGGTGGTCGTCGCGTGCGCCGCAACGTTGTCGTCGTTCGAGAACTGGCGGGGCAGGAACGCGCCCGGCAGCCGCTCGGCAAGGTCGTTCGCGAGGCGGATGCTGCCCACGAATCCGCCCTGCTCTTTGCTGACGAGCTCGATCCGCGCCCCGAGGCTGCGGATGAGCGTGATCCGCTCCTGGCTCATCCAGTCGGGCATGAAGATCGTCACGGGGTGGCCGAGCGCGCGGCCGATCGCTGCGAACGAGATCCCGGTGTTGCCGCTCGTGGCCTCGACGATCGCCGCGCCCGGCCCGAGCACCCCGCGCTCGTACGCGCGTCGCAGTATGTGGAGCGCCATCCGGTCCTTGATGCTGCCGGTGAGGTTGAGGTTCTCGGCCTTGGCGTAGATCACGCCCCGCCGGCCCTTGAAGTTGAACTCGACCCCGAGCAGCGGCGTGTTACCGACCAGGTGCGAGATCCCGGAGAAGCGCCGCTCGACCTCGACCGCCGAGGGCGAACCCAGTGCGTCGATCGCCATCCGTCCTCCGCGGGCGAGTCTAGCAAAGCGGAGGGACCGTGGTCCGTGGGTCGTGGGTCGTGGTCGGGGGTCGGCAGAGGAGCGGAGGGGCAGAGGAGCAACGACCGTTCGCAGGTTCGCAGGTTCCAAGGTCCGAAGGTTCTGATTTGGAACTGACTCGACAAGCAGGCCCGACGCGTAGCGCGTGGAGCCGCGCGGCCGAGAGTGGGCCGGATGCAAGGCGGACGAGGCGGGAGGAGCGGAGCGTGGCCGGAGGCTACATGAGGATTCGAGACGGCGAGCGCAACAACGCGGATGGTCCGATATCCGCGGCGCCCCGAAAACTACATGTAGAGGCCTCCGGAGACGTTAATGACCTCGCCTGTGACATACGACCCCGCCGGCCCCGCCAGGAACAGCACCACCGCCGCGATGTCCTCCGGCGTGCCGAGGCGCGGGATCGCGAGGTTCGCCATCAGCGCCTTCTTCTGCTCCTCGTTGAGCTTCTCGGTCATCGGGGTCTGGATGTAGCCGGGGGCGATCGCGTTCACGTTGATGTTCCGGCTGCCGAGCTCGCGGGCGAGCGACTTGGTGAGTCCGATGATCCCCGCCTTCGAGGCGGCGTAGTTCGCCTGGCCGGCGTTCCCCATGAGGCCGATCACCGACGAGATGCTGACGATCCGGCCCTCGCGCTGCTTGATCATGACCTTCACCGCGGGCTGGGTCATGTTGTAGACGCCGTCGAGGTTCACCGACAGCACCTTGCGCCACGACTCCGGCTTCATCCGCATGAACAGCCCGTCGTCCGTGATGCCGGCGTTGTTGAGCAGGATGTGGATGCCGCCGAGCTCGGCCGCGACCTCGTCCACGACCCGCGCGCACCACTCGGGGTCGGTCACGTTGAGCGGTTTGACGACCGCCTTGCCGCCGCGCGCCACGATCTCGTCCACGACCGACTGCGTCGGGTCGGTCGGCAGCGACGCGCACGCCACCGCCGCGCCCTCGCGCGCGAGCGCCCTGGCACACGCGGCCCCGATCCCGGTCGCCGCGCCGGTCACCAATGCCACCTTCCCGTCCAGCATTCCCGCCATGCCTTCCTCCGCCCCGCAGCCCTTGTCGAGCCTACAGCCGACAGCTTACAGCCGACAGCAGACAAACCCAAACACACTCCTAACCGGTAGGGGAACCGGTCGCCGTCCGATCTGTCGTTTTGGCTGTCAGCTGTCGGCTGTGAGCTGTCAGCTGCGTCCGAGGTACGCCTCGAGCTGCTCCGCGGTGCCCACCTGCGCCGTCGCGGCCCCGCGGGCGATCCGGCGGATCAGCCCGGAGAGCACGCTCCCCGGCCCCACCTCGACGAACGTGTCGAAGCCGTCGGTCGCCATGCGCTCGACGAGCTCGACCCACCGCACCGGAGCGTCCACCTGGCGCACGAGGCCGTCGCGAACGGTGGCGCCCGCGGTGACCGCGGCGGCGTCCACGTTGGTGTAGAGCGGCACGGCGAGGTCGGCGAACGGGAGTGCGGCGAGCACGGGCGCGAGCCCATGGCGCGCGGGCACCATGAGCGGCGAGTGGAACGGCGCCGAGACCGGCAGCGGCACCACGCGCTTGGCCCCGCGCGACGCCAGCAACTCGCCCGCTCGGCCGACCGCGGCGGCGTTCCCGGCGATCACCGTCTGCTCGGGCGCGTTGAAGTTGGCGGCCACGACCACGTCGCCCGGGACGCTCGCCTCGCGGCAGCACCCCTCCACCGCGTCGCGGGGAGGGCCGAGGACCGCCGACATCGCGCCGACCCCGACCGGCACCGCCTCCTGCATCAGCTGGCCGCGCCGCCGCACGGTGCGCACGAGGTCCTCGACACCGAGTCCCCCCGCGGCGCCGATCGCGCTGTACTCGCCGAGCGAGTGACCGGTGACCCCGTCGAAGCGCGCCGAGCGCGCCCGCAGCACCGCGAACGCCGCGAGCGAGACCGTGAGGATCGCCGGCTGCGTGTTCGCGGTGAGCTTCAGCCTGTCCTCGGGGCCCTCGAAGCAGAGGCGCGAGAGCGGCTCGCCGAGCGCGGCGTCGGCGCGCTCGAACACGTCGCGCGCCTCGGGGTAGCGCTCCGCGAGGTCCCTGCCCATCCCCGCGAACTGGCTCCCCTGCCCCGGAAAGACGAACGCGACCTTGCCCATCGCCGCCTCCTCAGCCGCGCTTCGCCGCGCGCTTGATGAGCGCCTGGGCGATCTCGTTGCGCTGGATCTGGTTGGTGCCCTCGTAGATCTGCAGGATCTTGGCGTCGCGCAGCATCTTCTCCACCGGATAGTCCCGCATGTAGCCGTACCCGCCGAACACCTGCACCGCGTCGAGCGCCACCGACATCGCCACGTCGGAGCCGGCCACCTTCGCCATCGATGACTCCATCGCGAACTCCTCGCTTCCGCCGTCGATCGTGCGCGCCACCGCGTACAGCAGCGCGCGCGCCGTCTCGACACGCATCGCCATGTCGGCGAGCATGTGCCCGACCGCCTGGAACGCCGCGATCGGTTTGCCGAACTGCTTGCGCTCGGACGCGTAGGCGACCGCCGCCTCGAGCGCCCCGGCCGCGAGGCCGACCCCCTGCGCCCCGACCGCGACGCGGGCGCGCTCGAGGGTGCGCATCGTCACGAGGAACCCGACCCCCTCGCGCCCGATCCGGTTCGCCGCGGGGACGCGGACGCCGTCGAAGATCACCTCGCGCGTGGCGGAGGCGCGGATGCCGAGCTTGTCCTCGCGCTTGCCGAACGACAGGCCGGGGGCGTCCTTCTCGACGAGGAACGCGGACGCGCCGCGCGCGCCGCGCGCCGGGTCCGTCATCGCGATCACGGTGTAGAAGTCGGCCTCGCCGCCGTTGGTGATCCACTGCTTCGTGCCGTTGATGACGTAGCCGTCGCCGTCCTTAACCGCGCGGGTGCGCATCGAGAACGCGTCCGAGCCCGCTTCGGCCTCCGTGAGGCAGAACGCCGCGATCCATTCCCCGGTCGCGACCTTCGGGAGCACGCGCGCCTTCATCGCGTCGTCGCCCGAGATCAGCACCGGCAGCGTTCCGAGCGCGATCGCGCCGTACGTCGTGGACACGCCCAGGCACGCCTTGGAGAGCTCCTCGGTGACCAGGCAGAGGTCCATCATGCTGCCGCCGAGCCCGCCGTGGTCCTCCGGGACGAACACCCCCATCAGGCCGGCGTCGCCCATCGTCTTCACAATGTCGCGCGGGAAGATCTCCTCGGCGTCGAGCTTGGCGCGCGCGGGCAGGATCTCTCCCTCCGCGATCTTCCTGGTCAGCGCGACGATCTCCTGTTGCGTGTCGGTGAGAAAGTGGTTCATCGCTCCTCCTGCAGGGGGTGCGCCGGCGCGTTGGCCGCGCCGGCGCTCAGACGGAACGCCGGTTCACCACTTCAAGAGCGTCGCGGCCCACGTGAGCCCGCCGCCGAAGGCCCCGAGCAGCACGATGTCGCCGCGCTGGAGCACGCCGCGGTCCACGGCCTCGCGCATCGCGAGCGGGATCGACGCCGACGACGTGTTGCCCACGCGCTCGAGGTTCAGGTACACCTTCTCGGGCCCGATCCCGAGGCGGTCGCCGACGGCGCTGATGATGCGCAGGTTGGCCTGGTGCGGGATGAACAGTTTGACCTGGTCCACCGTGACGCCTGCGCCCGCGAGCACCTCCTGGCACACCTCCGTGATCGACCGCACCGCCACCTTGAACGTCTCGTTGCCGCGCATCTTGATGAACGGGAGACGCGCGTCGATGTGCTCCTTGACGTGGGGCGGGTACTTGCTGCCGCCGCCCGGCATCTGGATGAAGTCCGCGTACGTGCCGTCGGTGTGGAGCGCCGAGCGCAGGATCCCCTCGCCTTGCGGCGCGGGCTTGAGCACGACCGCGCCCGCGCCGTCGCCGAACAGGATGCACGTGGCGCGGTCGGTGTAGTCGGTGTAGCGGGAGAGCGTCTCGGCGCCGATCACCAGGGCGGTCTTCACGTCGCCGGTGATCACGAACTGGCGGGCGACGTGGATCGCGTACAGGAACCCCGAGCACGCCGCCGCGATGTCGAAGCAGGTCGCGTTCTTGAGCCCGAGCGCGGGCTGGATGATCGCGGCTGTGGACGGGATCGGCTGCTCCACCGTGGCGGTCGCGAGCACCATCAGCTCGACCTCCTCGGGCGCGACCCCGGCGTCCGCCAGCGCGCGCTTGCCGGCCTCGATCGCGATCGTGGCGACGCTCTCGCCCTCGCTCACGACGTGGCGCTCGCGGATCCCGGTGCGGGACACGATCCAGTCGTCGGACGTGTCCACCATCCTCTCGAAGTCCTGGTTGGTGAGGATCCGGGCCGGGAGGAACGTCCCGAGACCCGCGATCCGCGCCGTGAGCGCGTGTTTGTCGTGCACGTTAAACCCCCTCCGATCGCTGCCTCGCGCGGAGCTCGCCGATCTTCCGCTCGATGTGGCCGACGACGCCCCGCGTCGCGTAGCTGTGGGCGAATCGTAGCGCGTTCCTGATCGCCTTGGGGGACGAGCGCCCGTGCCCCACCAGGCACGCACCGCGCACGCCCAGCAGCGGCGCGCCGCCGTACTCGGCGTAGTCGGCCTTCTTCCTGAGCGCGGTGAGTGCGCGCTTGGCGAGGAGCAGGCCGATCGCCGAGGTCGCGGACCGCCTCGCCTCGCCCCGGAGGAGGGCGTAGATCATCTCGCCGAGACCCTCCGAGACCTTGAGCACCACGTTGCCGACGAAGCCGCCGCAGACGACGACGTCCACCGTCCCGGCGTAGACGTCCCGCCCCTCGACGTTGCCGACGAAGTTGAGCCCGGTGTCCGAGAGCAGGCGGTACGCGTCGATCGTGACCCTGTCGCCCTTGCCCTCTTCCTCGCCGATCGAGAGCAGGCCGATCCTCGGCGAGGCCACGCCGAACACCGCCTGCGAGTAGAAGTGCCCCATGACGGCGAACTGCTCGAGGTGGTGCGGCTTGCAGTCCGCGTTGGCGCCCACGTCGAGGACGAGCGTCTGCCGCTCGAGCCCGGGGACCGGCGACGCGAGCGCGGGCCGCTCGACCCCCTCGATCGTGCCGATGATCAGCTTGGCGGCCACCATCGCCGCGCCGCTGTTGCCGGCCGTCACGAACGCGCACGCCTTGCCATCGCGGACCAGCCGCGCGGCCTCGGCCATCGAGGAGTCGCGCTTGGTCCGGACCGGGGCGGTCGGGGGGTCGTCCATCGCCACCACGTCGGGCGCGTCGACGATGTGCAGGCCGTGCGGCACGCCGCCGTGGTGCGCGAGTTGGCGGCGCAGCACGGCCTCGCGTCCCACCAGGAGGACCTGGAGCCCGTGCTGCCGCACCGCCTCGACCGCCCCCTGCACCGTCGCCGCAGGGGCGTGGTCCCCCCCCATCGCGTCCAGGGCTACCGCACGCGGGATCGGCGTGCTCATGGCTACGCCTGGGTCAGCCGATCTCCTCGACGTTCAGGACCTGGCGGCCCTCGTACATCCCGCAGTGCGGGCACACGCGGTGGGGCTGCTTCGGCTGGAAGCAGTTGGGGCACACGGACTGCGCGGGCTCCGCGAGGTGATCATGCGCGCGCCGCCGGTCGCGGCGCGCCTTCGAATGGCGGCTCTTCGGGTTGGGCATCGGAGAAACCTCCCACTACTCGCTCGGCCGCCACTCCTTGAGCGCGGCCATGCGGTCATCCGTCTCGGGGGGACACGGGCACGCCCCCTGGTTGAGGTTCGCGCCGCAGCGCGGGCACAGCCCGCGACACGACTCGGCGCACAACGGCTTCATCGGCACGGCCAGGGCGAACTGCTCGGCCGCCAGCTCCGCGAGGTCCACCTGCGGCTCCTCGTAGAACCGGACCTCGAGGTCGGTCCGGCCGAGGCGCGTCTCGTCGTCCTGCGGGGCCGCCGCGAGCGGGAGCAGGTGGAGGTCCACCCTCTCCGCGAACGGGAAGTCGAACTCCGCCAGGCAGCGCACGCACCGGAGCCGCGCCTTCCCCTCGACCTCGCCCTCGAGCAGGTACCCCTTCCCCGCCCGCTCGACCCGCCCCGCGATCGCCACCGGGCCGACCGACACGACGTCCTCCCCGCCGGCGGCGGGCTGGACGGCCGGGCGCTCGTCGAACTCGAGCGGCTCGGTGTCGGCACGGGTCAGGTCGATCCTGAGCACACGAAACCCCTTTCGGGGACCGTGCAGCATAGCAGCAGCGCCCTCTCGGGTCAAACCCGCACCCACGTTCTCAGGTGCCGTCCCGGCAAGGCCAAAACTGTCTCCTGCAATGGCTTGCGGAGGGCGCCGGCGGCTCGTTCCACCTGCGTGCAGGCTTCCCACCCGACGTTGTCATTCTGAGCGAGCGCAGCGAGTGAAGCACTCTCCGCAACTTGCTGTCATTCTGAGGGAGCGCAGCGAGCGAAGAATCGCCCCAAGGTAGCAAGGTTTCCACTGCGTGGAGGCTTTCTATTTGGCCCCTCGGGTTCGCGGCCTTCGGGCCTTGCTCGCCCCCGCTCACTGCGGCCCGAAACTCCTCGGCCGCGACCCGGCTGCGCGTCCCGGACCGGGGACCCCTCGGTGTCCGCATGAAGCCGCGTCACCGACACCCCGTTCCGGATCCGCGCGCCCGGGTCCCCGCGGCCTCGGAGGAACCGCCGCTTCACCCGAGGGGCGGAGTTTGAGAAACCCCCCTCCCGCGGTCTGGTGGGCCTGCACTCCTCTCCGCTGCGTTTCTCCGGAGGAGTTAGGCGGCAGATCCTGCGGCCTAACACCGCCGAGGCGCTGGTGGCGCGCTTGTCGCAACTACCGATCACGCGCTAGTATTCGCAGGATGATCCGCGGCATGGAATCCGGAGAACGCCGCAAAACCCGCAGTGTTTCCCCGTTTCTCTTCGGCAGCCTAATCTGCGTTAGACGCCCTTGAGAGACAGGCAATGGACCCCTTGGACGATCTGACGAAGTGGTTTGTCGCTCACTGCGACGGTGAGTGGGAACACACATACGGGGTGAAGATTGAGTCCTGCGACAATCCTGGTTGGTGGGTGAAGATAGACCTCGTCGGTACCGAGCTCGAAGCTCGGCCCTTCGAAAGCGTCGTGTGGGGTGATGTCGTGGGCAACACCGACCCGCAACCGCCCTGGCTGCATTGCTACACCGAGGACGGCGTGTGGAACGGCGCGGGCGACCCCAGTACGTTGTCTGAGATCCTCGCGACGTTCCTCAAGTGGGCAAAGGGCGTCTAACAGCGGCTTGCAGGCGACGCGCCCGTAGCGTTGCTGGTTCGGAGGCGTTAGCGTGGTGCATCATGGTGCTGGGCGGGTAGCCATCAGGGTGGCGGGCGCGCGCCTGAAGCCGAGCGTTAGGCAGACCCAATGGTGAGTAGATGACTGGCACGCCTCCGCCTAGTGCTCTCCGCCTCGTTCCGTACCAGGAGGAACTGCTCCGCCGCTTGGAGCCGTTGGTCGCACGCCTTGATCCCTCGAAGATCACGGCGGAGTCGGGCCTGACGACAGAGTGGGGTCGCAAGGTGTGGGAGGTCAGCTTGGTTGTTGAGGCTCGTGACGCGAGGATTCCCGGCCTCTATCTGTCCGCCGGGCCGACTTGGTGTGTCCTCGAGTTCGCGCAGTCTGAGCAGGTCGAGTATCACTCAGATCCAGGGTCCGTGAAGGGGCTCGTCGAGCGCGTGGTTGGGTTGATCGAGCGGTATCTCTCTGCTGTGACTTTGGTCCAGCACAAGGACAGGCGCGGCCGTGTACTGCGGATCGACTACTCGTTCGGTGTCCCTGGAGAGGCCGAGGCTGGCTCGGCCATCGGGACGGCCCGGTTTCCGAACCTCTTCCGAAGTGTCGATCACACGGAGACACTGAGCTATCGCTTCTTGAAGCACGAGGTGAACGGTCGGGCGCCTAGGTGACACTTTATTCTAGGCGCCTAGGTAACAGGTGTTGACCGATCCGGTGCTGTCGTCGTGAAGTGGGAGGCGTGTCGGACGCGGCTCGCGCGACCGCAGTGAGGTCGTCAGGCCGCGCCTAGTCGCGGTCGCCGAGGCGGCCGAGCAGCCGGGCGAGCTGCTCGGAGAGGTCGGCGACGCGCGCCTCGAGCTCCGCGACGCGGTCGGCGAGCCCCGGCGCGGCGGAGGGCGGCGAGTCGGCGGCGCGCTCCGCCGGCACGGGCGGCGCGCCGGACGCGAGGTGCGTCCACCGGCGCTCCTTCCGGCCGGCCTCGCGAGGCAGCTCCGCGACGAGCGGCTCCGTCCCCTCGGCCAGGCGGCGGAGCGCCGACTCGACGTCGGCCAGGCCGGGGAACCTGTGCATCCGCTCGCAGCGGGCGCGGAGCTCCCCCGGCGTCTGCGGGCCGCGCAGGAGCAGCACCGTGAGGAGCGCCTTGCCGGCCGCGTCGAGCTCCCAGCTGCGGTCGAGGTTGTGCTCCCAGCGCTCGGAGCGCGCCCCCTCCACCGGCCACACCAGGACGTCGGCGCGCAGGCGCTCGAGGGCTGCCCGCACCTCGCTCTCGGCGAGCGCCGTGACGGGGTCGCGGTTGCTCTTCTGGTTGCACGCGGCCACGAGCGCGTTCACGGTGAGCGGGTAGTACTCCGGAGTGGCCTGCTGCTTCTCGAGCAGGCACCCCAGCACCCTGACCTCGGCGGCGTCGAGCGCCCTCGGCAGCCGGATGGCACACCTCCAGCGCCAATTCTAGGATGCCGCGGGGCGGCCGGGGCCCTGGGTGGCGGAGCGCCGGTCGCGCTAGAACTCGAACCGCACCCCGAGCCGGACCTGGCGGGGATCCTGGTACGCCGTCCGACGGCCGAAATCAGGGTTGACGAGGCCGAAACTGCGCTGTGTCCTCTGGTCGTACGAGACGACGGCCTGGCGGTTGAGGACGTTGGTCACGTCCGCCAGGAGGAGCAGCCGGCTGGGCGCGATCTTGACGGTGTACCCCGCGTGAAGGTCGAGCGACCAGAGGAACGGCGTGCGGCTCTTGAACCCGTCCTCGGTCATCATCCCGCTCCCGCGCGGGCCCATCGGGATGTACCCGGTGTAGCCGGAGACCGGGTCGGTCGTCATCGCCGTGAGCGGTTGCCCGGAGGTCAGGGAGAAGGCCGCGCCGACGTCGAGGCCGCGCGGGAACGCGTACGACCCGTACACCTTGACCTGGTGCGTGCGGTCGTTGGGGAGCGGGCCCGCGCCGAGCTTCCCGAGGTAGCGGATGTCGCCGGTGAACCCGTACTGCGGGACCCCGATCGCGGTGTAGCTCGGGTCGTTGGTCGGGTAGTCGTCGAACGTCGTCTCGCCGGGCTTCGGCTGGTTGAGGCCGTTGTAGTAGAACCCCTCGTACGTCCCCCACAGGCGCGACCAGCGGTACGACGCCAGCAGCGACCACCCGTTCGCGAACCGCTTGTCCGCGGTCAGCTCGATCGCGTCGTAGTCGTGGATCGGGTCCTCGAACGCTCCCACGCCGTTGAGCGTCGCCGGGTAGTTCGCGTGCGGGTTCGTGATCACGTACTGGACGTTCGAGAGCCCCGGGACGTGCTGCAGGTAGAGGACCATCGCCGCGTTCGCGACGTCCTCGACGATCCTCGGCGTCTCGCGGTGCACGTAGCGCACGCCCACGCTCAGCTCGGGGGCCGCCTGGAACTCGAAGCCGGCCGCGCCCTCGCGCACGAACCCCAGCTTCACGTTCGGGTCGATGATCGCGGCGCTCGCGCCCTTCGTGATGAAGTGAGTGGTCGTGCCCGCGGCCGACACCCCCTCGGGCACGAGCTGGGTCAACGCCGCGTCGAAGTAGTCGGCGCGGCTCACGCGCCCGTACGGCGAGAACGCCGTCACCGCGAGGTCGCTCGGGATCCTCGCGTAGAAGATGCCGAAGCTCCCGAACACCTTGAGCCTGCCCTTACCGGTCGGGTCGAACGCGAATCCGAGACGCGGCGCCCAGTTGCCGCCGAACGTGAACGACTCGGACGACCCGGCCATGCGCTCGCTCTCGTACCTCACCCCCGCGTTGACCGTGAGCCGCGACCCCACCTCGAACTTGTCCTGCGCGAACACGCCGAGGTAGTCCACGGTCGAGGCCGACCGCGCGAACAGCAGCGCGTTCGTCACCCTGTAGATCTTCCCGTACTTCGCGTCCGGGTAGATCGTGACAGCCGCCCCGGACGTGGTCTGCTGGCCGTTCGGCAGCGTGAACGGGGGCCCCGTGTACGAGGGAATGTTCTCCATGTCGGTGGACTCGTAGCTGCCCCCGAATCGGAGCTCGTGGCTGCCGAGGATGTGCGTGGACTTGGCGCCGTACTGCAGGCTCGTCCCGTCGGCGCTGGAGTCGTACGACCCCTTGCCGCCGGAGCGCGTCGTCGGCTTCGTGGTCTGGTCGGTGATCGCCCACTGGTTGAGGTACGGGGTGTCAGAGAACTTCTCGTGCGCGCGCCCGACCGATGCCTCGAGGAGCCACGCCGGCCCGAGGATCCCGTCGTAGTGGACCACCTGCTTCTCGGACCGGTACGAGAGCGAGTCGAACCCGCCGATCGTGGTGGAGAGCATCGCGCTCGAGCTCTGGGGGCCTTTCGGGCTGGTGGTCGGGTCGCCGAGGACCGAGACGTCGAAGCGATGGTCGGGCGCGGACTCGAGCGTGGCTTTGGCGGCGTACGTCGTGCTGCGGCGCTCCACGTCCACGTTCCCGAGCGTGCTGAGCGGGAAGTCTTCGGGCGCGACGTACGTCGTCCGCTCGTTCTGCGGGTCGACGGCGACGAAGAAGAACGCGCGGTCCTTGACGATCGGGCCGCCGAGGGTGAGGCCCAGCTCCCGGTTCTCGGTCTCGGTCGTGTTGACCGCCCCGTTGAAGAGGGTGAGCTGCGTGCGTTCGCCCTCGAGGCCGGCTGCGCGCAGGTAGCCGAACGCGCTCCCGTGCCAGGCGTTGGAGCCGCTCTTCGTGACGACGTTGATCAGCCCCCCGGTGGACTGGCCGTACTCCGCGTCCGAGCCGGCGGTCCTGACCTGGATCTCGTCCACGAGCTCGTACGTCATCCCCGAGCCGAGGGAGCCGTAGCTCCGCGAGTAGAGGCCGAGGGTGCCGTACCTGGACTCGTTGATCGCGACCCCGTCCATCACGTACTGGTTCTCGAGCCCGCTCGCGCCGGAGATCGACGGGTTCGCGACGCCGGTCCCGCCGCCGCTCGAGACGCCCGGCGCCAGGTAGACGACGTCGGAGAGGCGGCGCGGCACGGGCACCCGTGCCAGGAAGCTCGACTTCACCCCCGTGCTCGCGTTCGCGGAGGAGAAGTCGACCATCGGCGTCGCGGCCTTGACCTCCAGCGCGTCCCTGAACGTGCCGGCCGGGAGCGCGAACGAGAGCTCGACCTGCCGCGCGAGGCGGACGTCGATCCCGCGCCTCTCGACCGTGGCGAACCCGGAGAGCTCGACCCGGACCTCGTAGACGCCCGGCGTCAGGTACGGAGCCAGGAACCGTCCCTCGGCCCCGGTCACGTACGCCCGCGAGCCCTCCGCCGAGGTGACCGTCACGCGGGCGCCGGGCAGCGGCGCGCCGGACGAGTCGGCCACGCGGCCGGAGATCGAGCCCGTGGTCGCCTGGTCGGCCAACCCGAGGCCGACGCCGAGGAGCAGCAGTGCGAGCCCGAGCGCGACCGGGCGCAGCGCGGTGGCCGCCCAGGCGCCGGTGAACTCAGCGAAGCGCGACCGCCGGCTCCCGAACCCCGGCGCGCCGCGCACGATGTTCCCGTTCCGACTTCCTGCCTCGAGTGTCACGACGACCTCCGTCCTCCGGTCCAGACTCCCTGACTTCGATGTCCAGCGCGCGGATTGTAGCCCGCGCCCGCACGGTTTCGGGTCCCCGCGCCGACCGTCCCGGCCGAGGGGCGTTCCGAGCCGACCCGTACGTCTCCCCCCTGGCCCGCAGGCGTCGCAGGCCCTGCGTTCCCGAGCGGAGGGCAGTATACTTGAGACTTGATGTCAGATGCTGGCCACGGCCGGGGCGCGGCGGCGCCGTCTCTCGCGGAGGTCCACGGCTCCGTGGCGGTGCCGCGCCAGCTCTCGTTCTGGCGCAGGCTCTTCGCGTTCTCCGGCCCGGCGTACCTCGTCAGCGTCGGCTACATGGACCCCGGGAACTGGGCCACGGACATCGCGGCCGGCTCCAGGTTCGGGTACGCCCTGATCTGGGTGCTCGCGATGTCCAACCTGATGGCGATCCTGCTCCAGAGCCTCTCGGCGCGGCTCGGGATCGTGACCGGGATGGACCTCGCGCAGGCGTGCCGGGCGATGTTCGACCGGCGGGTGTCGCGGGTGCTCTGGGTGCTGGCCGAGATCGCGATCGCGGCGTGCGACCTCGCCGAGGTGCTCGGGTCCGCGATCGGGCTCCAGCTCCTGTTCGGGATCCCGCTCCTCGTGGGCGTGCTGATCACCGCGCTCGACACGCTCATCCTGCTGGTGCTGCACAGCCGGGGCGTCCGGATGATGGAGGCGTTCATCGTCGTGCTCATCACGACGATCGGCGGGTGCCTTGCGGTCGAGATCGTGCTGGCGAAGCCGCACTGGGGCTCGATCGTCTCGGGGCTCGCGCCGTCGCTCCCCGGGCCGGGCGCGCTGTTCCTCGCGATCGGGATCCTGGGCGCCACGGTGATGCCCCACAACCTGTACCTGCACTCGGCGCTCGTGCAGTCGCGCCGGATCACGCAGACGCCGGCCGGGATCCGGAGCGGCGTGCGGTTCAACATCATCGACTCGGTCGTCGCGCTCAACGGCGCGTTCTTCGTCAACGCGGCGCTGCTCGTGATGGCCGCCGCGACGTTCTTCAGGGCGGGGCTGCACGAGGTGGCGGAGATCCAGGACGCCCACCGCCTGCTCGAGCCGATCCTGGGCGCGGCGGTGGCGCCGGTCGCCTTCGCGGTGGCGCTCATCGCCTCCGGGCAGTCGTCCACGATCACGGGCACGCTCGCGGGGCAGATCGTCATGGAGGGGTTCGTCCAGCTCCGCCTTCGCCCGATCGTCCGGCGGATGCTGACCCGCGCCCTCGCGATCGTGCCGGCCGCGGCGACGATCATCTGGGCCGGCGAGCGCGCCACCGGCGACCTCCTCGTCCTGTCGCAGGTCGTCCTCTCCCTCCAGCTCTCGTTCGCGGTGATACCGCTCATCCACCTGGTCTCGGACCCGCGCTGGATGGGGCAGTACACGATCAAGCCGGTGCTCCAGATCACCTCGTGGGTGACCGCCGCGACGATCGCGGTGCTCAACCTCAAGCTCACGTGGGACGCCCTCGCCGGCTGGCTCGGAGGGGGGCGCGGACACACCTGGGTGGTGTGGCTGACGGCGGTGCCGATCGCCGCCGGCCTGGCCGCGCTGCTGGTGTACGTGACGGCGGTGCCGCTCCTCGAGCGGCGCCGGGGCGAGCCGACCCCCGTGCTCGCGGGAGTGCACGGCCCGAGCGCGATGCCGGCGGTGATGCCCCCGCACCCGCCGCGGACGATCGCCGCGGCGCTCGACTTCTCCACCGCCGACACCGCCGTGCTCTCGCACGCGGTCACGCTGGCGCGCGCCGGCGGCCGCGGCGCGTCGGTGCTCCTGCTGCACGTCGTTGAGTCGGGCGGCGCGCGGATCATGGGCGGCGAGATGGACGACTCCGAGGCGCGCGCGGACCAGCAGCGCCTCGAGCTGTACCGGCGGGAGCTCGGAGAGCTCGGAGTGGACGCCACGTACGACCTCGGGTTCGGGAACCCGGTCGAGCAGCTCGCCGAACTCGTCGGCGCGCACGCCCCCGACCTCGTGGTGCTCGGGAGCCACGGCCACGGGGCGGTCGGGGACTTCGTCCTCGGGACGACCGTGGAACGCCTGCGCCACCGCATGCGCGTGCCGGTGCTCGTCGTCCCGGCGTCGGCTTGAGGGCGGGCAAGCCGCCGATGCCACGATGACCAGAACGGACGGCCCGATCCCCCCGACGACGCAGCGCGTCGAGGAGCGCCAACCGCTGCCGACGGCCGGGGTGTGGCGCGCCCTTCAGTCGCGCAACTACCGCCTGTTCATCGGAGGCCAGGGGATCTCGCTGATCGGGACGTGGATCCAGCAGATCGCCCTGTCGTGGCTCGTCTACACGCTGACCCGCTCGGCGTTCCTGCTCGGGCTGGTCGGGTTCTCCTCCCAGATCGGCTCGTTCGTGCTGGCGCCGGTGGCCGGCGTCGTCGCGGACAGGTCGAACAAGCACCACCTCCTGGTCCTCACGCAGTCGCTCGCGATGGTGCAGGCGCTCGTGATCGGCGTCCTCACGCTCACCCACACCGTGGCGGTGTGGCACATCGTCACGC
Organism: Thermoanaerobaculaceae bacterium; assembly: GCA_035542455.1. Classification (GTDB taxonomy): domain Bacteria; phylum Acidobacteriota; class Thermoanaerobaculia; order Thermoanaerobaculales; family Thermoanaerobaculaceae; genus RBG-13-68-16. The sequence goes on along the minus strand of DATKLI010000099.1, from coordinate 10,510 downwards.
TCTCGCTGTTCATCAGCGTCGTGAACGCGTTCGACATGCCGACCCGCCATGCGTTCTACGTCGAGATGATCGAGAACCGCGCCGATCTCCCGAACGCGATCGCCCTCAACTCCTCGATGGTCAACGGGGCGCGCCTGGTCGGGCCGGCGGTGGCGGGACTGCTGATCGCGGCTGTGGGCGAGGGGATCTGCTTCATCCTCAACGCCGCCAGCTACGTCGCGGTGATCGCCGCCCTGCTCGCGATGAGGATCGCCCCGAAGCCGCAGGCGGTCGAGCACCGCCGGATATGGCACGAGCTCAGGGAGGGGTTCGTCTACACGTTCGGGTTCGCGCCCACGCGCGACATCCTCGGCCTCCTCGCGCTCGCCGGCGTCGCCGCGATGCCGTACTCGACGCTGCTGCCGATCTTCGCCGCGCAGATCCTGCACGGCGGCGCGAGCACGCTGGGGTTCCTCTCGGGCGCGACCGGCGTTGGCGCCCTCGCCGGGGCCACCATCCTCGCGGCGCGGCGAACGGTGCTTGGCCTGGGACGATGGATCCCGGCCGCGTGCGGAGGGTTCGGCGTCTCGCTGATCGGCTTCGCGCTCTCGCGGTCGCTCGCGCTCTCGCTGGTGATGCTCGTGGCCACCGGGCTCACGATGATCACCCACCTGGCCGCGTCGAACACCATCCTGCAGACCGTCGTCGAGGACCGCTGGCGCGGCCGCGTGATGAGCTTCTACTCGATGGCGTTCGTCGGCACGGCGCCGTTCGGCAGCCTGCTCGCCGGGTCGCTCGCTCACCGGATCGGCGCGCCGCAGACCGTGATCCTTGGTGGCGCGGTGTGCATCGCCGCGGCGGTGGTGTTCGCCGTCCGCCTGCCGGCCCTGCGGCGCCTGATCCGCCCGGTCTACCGTCAGCGCGGGATCATCCCGGAGGTCGCCACGGGCCTCGGCGCCGCGGCGGAGGGGGGAACCGCCCGCCAGTGAATCGGCGGGACCGGTTGCCGGTCAGCAACTGCAGAGGAGCGGAGGGGCAGAGGAGCAGGGGGGAAGGACTGTTCGGAGGTTCGAAGGTTCGAAGGTTCGAAGGTCCAAAGGCCCAACTAGGCGAAGACAAGCAAGGCCGGAGCGTATTGCGTGCAGCCGCGCCGCCGCGTAAGCGCGCACAGGCCGCCGCACGTTTCTGCCCGCGGCAGCGGCGCCGCCGAGAGTGGGCCAGATGCAAGGAAGGCGAGCGGCGAGCCGCGCAGCGTACTCAGTTCGGTACGTGAGCAGGCGAGCCGCGAGCCTGACGCCGCAGATGGTCCGCTATCGGCGGAGCACCTACTTGACGGCGGAGGCGGCCTCGCGCTTGAGCTTCTCCCAGTCGATCTGCGACCCCCACGCCGAGTGCGGTATCGCGAACACCACCAGCGTCACCACCGCCGCCGCGACCACGGTGCGGATCGCCCGCCGCCCTCGGCGGAGCGCCCACACCGCGACGACCCAGGCGAGCACCGCGAGCAGCGTCTTGTTGTCGGTGAGGTCCCACCCGTACGGCACGCCCGCCCACCACTCGCCGAACGCGAACTTCTGCACCGCGGGTCCGAGCATGAACCCGCCGACCACGAACGAGACGAGCGTGGCCCACGAGAACCGGGCGAGGCCGGGCCCCGATGCGAGCGCCTCGACCCCCGCGCGCGAGGCGAACAGCAGCCCGAGAAACATCGCCGCGATGTGCGGGATCAGCACCCACGCCGGCACGTCGCCGCGGAAGCGCGTGACGGCGGGGCGCGAGGGGAACACCGCCTGCTCGTCGCCGCGCCGCAGCCGGACCTGGTACTCGAGCTTCCCCGCGGCGGGCTCCTTCGGGAGCGAGCCGCGCAGCTCGTCGCCCGCGCGGGCGAGGTCGGTGATCTGCCACGGGTCCGAGGTCGGGAAGCGCCGCCACACGACCTCGCCCGTCACGGCCGTGTCGGGCACCCGGATCGCGATCGGCTGGTCGGACGCGATCGTGTGTGACCGCTCGAGCTTGATCGCGATCCGCTCCCCGCCGAGAGACACGCTCCCGCTCGCAGGGTACGTCGGGCCGCTCACGCACTGCCACACGAGCGAACCCAGGGTGATGACGACCGCGACGCTCCACCGGACGAACGTTCCCCTCACAGCGCCTCCTCCCCCGAGTGGGGCGCGAACCCCTCGCCCAGCACCTCCTGCGCCGGCGTGATCGCCACGAACGCGGAGCGATCGACCTGCGCGACGAGGCGCTTGAGCCTGCCGACCTCGTGCGGGCTCACGACGACGTACAGCACCGGGCGCTTCTCGCCCGTGTACCCGCCCTGCCCCTGCAGCACCGTCACCCCGCGCCCGAGCTTGTTCAGGATCGCGTCGCGCACGGCCTCGCAGTCCTCGCTGATGATGAGAGCGGAGCGCGCCGCCGAGAACCCGCTCTGCACCACGTCGAGCACGCGCGCCGACACGAACGCGAGCGCGAGGGCCACCATTACCGCCTCGGCCCCGAAGACGAACGCGGCGCCGCCGAAGATCGCGACGTTCATGACGAGCAGCGCCTGCCCGATCCCGATCCCGAGATGGCGGTGCGCGAGACGCGCCAGGATGTCGGTCCCCCCCGTCGTCCCGCGCCCGCGGAACACGAGCCCCATCCCGAGGCCGTCGAGCAGTCCCCCGTAGCAGATCACCAGCAGGCGGTCGTGCGTCGGCGGCACCAGGAACGGCGCGGTCAGGTCGATCCCCGCCGAGAGGACGAGCACCGAGACCACCGTCCGGACGAAGAACCGGATCCCGCCCGCGAACCGCCACCCCAGCCACAGCAGCGGCAGGTTGAGCGCGAGGACCACCAGCCCGACCGGCGTCCCGAGGTAATGGTGGGCGATGATCGAGATCCCCGTCACCCCGCCCGAGACGACGTTGTTCGGGACGAAGAACAGGTTGGTCCCGGCGGCGACGAGGAGCGAGCCGACCACGATCTCGGCGTAGTCGAACGCGATCCCCCAGCGCCCCTTGGGCGCCGCCACCGGCAGCCTCATGGCGCGCGCATGGTGCCACGAAGCGGCGGCGTTGCCAACCGTTGCGGCCGGACGCGGTGCTGCTACCCTTCCCGGGGGAGGGCGCCATGCTCGAAGCGGTCGTCCTGATCAACGTCAAGCCCGGCCAGCTCCACGTCGTCTCGGACGCGCTGCTCGAGCGCGAGGGCGTGCACGAGCTGTACTCCGTCGCGGGGGCGTACGACCTCGTCGCGGTGCTGCGCACCTCCCGCAACGAGCGCCTCGAGGAGCTCGTCACCGGCGAGATCGCCGCCCTCCCCGGCGTCGAGCGCACCACGACGCTCGTCGCGTTCCGCTGCCTCTCCCGCCGCGAGGCCGACGGCACCTTCTCGGTCGGCTTCGATCCGGGCGGGCGCGCCACCACCTGACCGAGACCGCGGTCCGCCCGAGGCCACAGCCGCCCGCGCGCTGGCCGTGGTCGTGAAAATGGTCTAAACTATGGTCGGGAGGGTGTGATGACCACGGTTCCCCTTTCGGAGGCCAAGACCCACCTCGCGCGGCTGCTCGCCGACGTGGAGAAGCTCGGCGAGGGCGTGACGATCACGAGGTCCGGGCGGCCGGCCGGGGTGCTGCTCTCGATCGAGGAGTACGAGGGGTTGATCGAGACGCTCGACATCCTCGCGGATGCCAAGCTGATGGCCTCGCTTCGCAAGGGGCTGCGCGACGCCGAGGCCGGCCGCACCGCGTCGGACGCCGAGGTCTGGCGGTGACCTGGGAGCTGCGGTACACCCAGACCGCGGCGAAGGCGATCCGGAAGCTCGACCCGCAGGTGAGGGCCAGGGTGCGTGCCGCGCTCGACGCGCTGCGCGAGGATCCGCGCCGCGGCAAGCCTCTGCAGCTCACTCTCAAGGGGCTGTACTCGTGGCGCACCGGCGACTGGCGGATCGTCTACAGGATCGAGGCCGACAGGATCGAGGTCCTCGTCGTCACCGTCGGCCACCGCCGCGAGGTCTACGAGCGCGTCCGCGAGCTGCTGGGGTAGGCCGGACACCGCGAGCAAGTCAGGTTAGATGCTTGCCTTGCTCCTCTGGCTCTCACGGACGTCCGCACGGGCTTCGGATGATGCTCCCGCCCTTGCCAACCGCGACAAGCTGTGAGCCAGTCCATATGACTCTGTAGAGGTCAGTCACAATCCCCGATGGCCGGTCCGTCCATGTCACGCCATCCGGGCTGGTCAGCACAACGCCTGCCCCCGGCCAAGGCCCGCCACCGACTGCAACAAGCTGGCTACCGGCCGACACGACCGAATTCAGGTAAGCGCTCAACCGGTAGAACCGAGTTGTCCACGTCACGCCGTCGGGGCTCGTCATGATGTGGACGCCCACCGCGACGAACTGGGGACCAGTCCATGTCACGGCGTGAAGTCCAAAGCCCACGCCAGTGCTGGCGCTCACCCACGCCATCCCATCCCGACTCGACAGGACCTTGCCAGCGATCCCCACACTCCGACCTTGGGGCACCCACTCATCGCCCACCGCCAGAAGCTGCGACCCGGTCGAGGTGACCGACCAGATAGGGCCCTTCGTGCCCGAAGGCCGACTTGTCCAAGCCAAGCCGTCCGGGCTCGTCGCGATTGTGCCACCCTGCCCCACGGCGACGTACTGTGAACCTGTCCAAATGGGAGTGGTCGGTCGGCCATCGGCGGTGTATGGGTGGCTGACCCAGCTCACTCCGTCCCGGCTCGTCAGGACTACGCGGGACTGGTCCGATATGCCCCACCCGAAAGCCAAGACCTGCGAGCCGTTCCACGTAACGCCCCAAATATCAACAGGAAGTGGAGACGGACACTCGCGCTGCGTCCAGGTCACACCATCCGGGCTGGTCAGAATCCTGCCCACGTCACCCACTGCAACCAAGAGCGAGCCGGTCCAGGTGATCGCCTCGAGGCCTTGGTCCCCTAGCGACATCCGATACGACCATGTCACCCCATCGGTACTCGTCTGAATGCCAGAGCCGACGGCCACAAGTCGCGATCCTGTCCAAACGACGGAACGGAGTTCCTCGGTTTGGCTCTTGCCCCGGCTCGTCCAGCCCAGACCGTCCGCGCTTGTGAGTGCCGTCCCTGGGGCCCCTACGGCAACGAGTTGCCTGCCGGTCCAAGCGACATCCCAGAGGTCGCTTTCGGTGCCTGAGGCTACGCGCGACCACATCACCGCATCGGAGCTCGTCAGAACCGTTCCACGCTCGCCAACCGCGACGAACCGCGAACCGGTCCAGACAACCTTCCAGAGGTCCGTGTCCGTCCCCGAGGAGCGACGCGTCCAGGTGACGCCGTCCGAACTGGTCATGATCATGCCGGCGCTTCCGACGGCGACCAACTGGGAGCCGTTCCAGCCCACTCCAATCAGCCACTCCTCGGAGTCACAATCGTGGTTAGTCCATTGCACTCCGTCTGGGCTCGTCAGGATTGTGCTGGGTGCGCCGCCCTGGCCACGCTCCCCCACCACCACGAATTGGGACTTGGCCCACGTCACACCCCACAGGGGGGCCTCGGCGGGGGACGGACGTCGGGTCCACGTCACGCCGTCAGTACTGGTCAGGATCAGTCCGCTTTCGCCCACGGCGACGAACTGCACCCCGTTCCAGGCAATCCCCAGTAGCGCGCTCCGCACACCAGGGTCGCGAGCCGTCCAGCTAACCCCGTCCGGGCTCGTGAGGACCGTGCCCTGGTCCCCTACGGCCACGAATTGGGTTCCTGTCCACGTGACTCCGCGGAGGTACGTGTTGGCGTTGCTGGCGGTTAACGTCCAGGTCTCACCGCACGGAGTCGACGCGGACACGCCTCGTGCGATAACGGCCTTCGGGCCACGCTGCTGTGCGTAGTCATTCGGGATCATCGCAAGAGACAGAACGAGGACGCCGAGGGAACACAAAAGTCGTTGGCAGCAGATCATCACGACCTCCGAGTTCGCTGCTTTCGACTCATTCTAGGCGCCGTGCAGGCGGTAGCGGGAGTGTGTTGGCACGAAAGGTCATTGGTTTAGGCTCGGACCAGTGTCTGACCGGCGCTGTCGACCAAATCACGACTGGGACGGCCCGACTCGTGCCTGAACCACGCGAGCTCCTCGAGGTTGCCGGCGGGGCCCTCAATTGGGGATGGCACTCGGCCGTGGCACTCCAGGCCCAACTCCTTCGCCGCCTCCACGACCGCGACGATCGCGGCCTCGCGCACCGCGGGGTCGCGAACGACGCCGCCCTTGCCGACCTGGCCGCGTCCGGCCTCGAATTGCGGCTTGATCAGCGCCACCAGGTCCCCGTCAGGGGCGAGCACCGGGACGAGCGCCGGCAGCACGAGGCGGAGCGAGATGAACGAGACGTCCGCGGTGACGAGGCCGAACGGCCCGGGGACGTCGGTCTCCGCGAGAAGGCGGGCGTTGATCCCCTCCGCGACCACGACGCGCGGGTCGCTCCGGAGCTTCCAGTCGAGCTGGCCGCGGCCGACGTCGAGCGCCACGACCTGCGCGGCCCCGCGCTGCAGCATCACGTCGGTGAACCCGCCGGTGGAGGCACCGACGTCGAGGCAGCGCCGGCCGGCGGGGTCGATCCCGAAGGCGTCGAGGGCGGCCGCCAGCTTGACGCCGCCGCGCGACACCCAGGGGTGGTCCTCACCCGCGACCTCGATCGCCGCCTCGGGCGCGACCGCCCTCCCCGCCTTGTCGGCCACGCGGCCGTCCACCCGCACGACCCCGGCGAGGATGAGGCTCTGGGCCCGCTCCCGGGACGGCGCCAGGCCGCGCTCGACGAGCGCGATGTCCAGCCGCACTCGTGTCTTGGCCACGAGCGATGCTAGCATTGCTGGATCATGCTCGGGAGGCACCTCTCCGCGCTTGTCCGGGCGATGCGGCCCCGCCACTGGCTGAAGAACGGGTTCGTGCTCGCGCCCGCGGTGTTTGCCGGCCGCGCGCTCGATCCCGTCGCGATGCTCAAGGCCGCGACGGTCGCGGCCGCGTTCTGCCTGGTGTCGTCGGCCGGCTACCTCGTCAACGACGTGCTCGACCGGGAGGCCGACCGCAACGACCCGGCGAAGCGCTTCCGGCCGGTCGCGAGCGGCGAGATGGCGGTGGGGGCCGCGCTCGCGTGGGCCGGCGTGCTCTACCTGCTCGCGTTCGCCGCGGCGCTCGGGAGCGGGCGCAACGTGGTGCTGCTCCTCGTCGGCTACGTCGCGCTCACGCTGCTGTACTCGACGGTCCTGAAAGCGATCGCGGTCGTGGACGCGATGGCGCTCGCCACCGGGTTCCTGCTCCGCTTGGTCGCCGGCGCGGTCGCGATCCCGGTCGTCATCTCGCAGTGGCTGATCGTGTGCGGGTTCCTGCTCGCGCTCCTGCTCGCGTTCGGCAAGCGCCTGCCGGAGGCCGACCAGAGCGGCGGCCGGTCGCCGCGCTACCCGCAGTCGTACCTCCACGACGTCGTGACGATGCTCGCCGGCATGACGCTGGTCGCCTACACGCTGTATACCGTGGCCCCGGACACGACCCGCAAGCTCGGCGGCTCCAACGCGCTGCTGCTGACGGTCCCGCTCGTGATGTTCGGAGTGCTGCGGTACCTCCTCCTGCTCCACAAGGAGGGGGCGCAGGATCCGACTGCTACCCTGTTCCGCGACAGGTCGCTGCTTCTCACGGTGGTCCTCTGGATCATCGTTGCCGGGGCGATCGTCTACTCGGCGGGAGGTGTGAAGTGAAGAGCCGCGTCGCCGTGGTGCGGACGACGCCCGGAAGCGTCCTCCCCGACCTCGGACGGCTGTGCGAGCTCGCCGGCGTGCGGGATGCGCTCCGGGGCGGGACCACCACGATCCTGAAAGACAACATCTCGTGGCACTACCCGTTCCCGGGCGCGAACACGACGCCGTGGCAGCTCGAGGGGACGATCCTCGCGCTCCGGGCCGCCGGCCTTGGCGACCTCGTGTGCGTGCAGAACAACACCGTCGTCACGAACCCGAGGAAGGGCGAGCGCCTCAACGGGTACGTCGGCGTGCTGGAGCGCTACGGGATCCCGGTGCGGTACAACTGCGACCGGAACGACCTCAAGTGGGTGCGCTACGAGCCGAAGGCGGAGATGCTCGCGCTGCGCAAGGTGTTCCCCGACGGGATCCACATCCCCGAGTTCTTCGTTGGCAAGAACATCGTCCACCTGCCGACGGTGAAGTGCCACATCTACACGACGACGACCGGCGCGATGAAGAACGCCTTCGGCGGGCTGCTCGCGACGCGCCGCCACTACACGCACACCTGGATCCACGAGACGCTCGTGGACCTGCTCGCGATCCAGAAGGAGATCCACACCGGGATCTTCGCGGTGATGGACGGGACCACGGTCGGCAACGGGCCGGGGCCGCGCACGATGGTCCCGGTGCGCAAGGACGTGATGCTCGCGGCCGCGGACCAGGTCGCCATCGACGCGGTCGCAGCCAGGATGATGGGGTTCGACCCGCTCGCGATCCGCTACCTCGCGCTCGCCCACGAGCGCGGCCTCGGCGTTGCGGACCCCCGCGACATCGAGATCGTGGGCGACGCCGACGCCGCCCGCGAGAGCTGGGGTTTCTCGGTCGGCGACAACATGGCGAGCAGGGTGGGCGACGTGCTCTGGTTCGGCCCGCTCAAGGGGCTGCAGAAGCTGTTCTTCCACACGCCGCTCGTCTACGTGTTCGTGGCCGGGTCGTACGTCTACCACGACTTCGTCTGGTACCCGGTGCTCGGCACGCGCAGGGTGCGGGAGTTCCTGCGCACCTCGCCGTGGGGGGCGCTGTTCGCCGACTACCTCTCCGGCCGCGGCGCCGGCGAGCCCGCCGCGGCGCAGGCGGCCCGGCGGACGGGGTAGGGACGGCCGGCACGGCGGTGCGCGGCCGATGAGACCCCCGCTGAGCCGCACCCGGAGCCTCGCGCTGGCGCTCCTCGCCGCGGCCCTGGCGGTCCGCCTCTTCGGCCTCAACTTCGACCAGTCACACTACTTCCACCCGGACGAGCGCCGCATCGCGGAGGCCGTGACGCAGCTCTCGTTCAGGCCGCTCCAGCTCGACCCGCACTTTTTCGCGTACGGCTCGTTCCCGTTCTACGTGACGAAGGCGGTCACCTCGGTGCTGTCGGTGACCAACCGCTGGTTCTCGAGCTACGACAGCGCCGTGCTGACCGGCCGGGCGCTCTCGGCGCTCTGGGGCACCGCCACCGTGGCGCTCTTGATGCTCCTCGGCAGGCGCCTGTTCGGGAGCCGGACGGCGCTGCTCGCCGGCGCGCTCCTGGGCGCCACCGTGCTCCACGTCCAGAACTCGCACTTCGCCACGACGGACGTGCCGCTCACGTTCCTCGTCCTGCTCGCGCTCACGTTCATGGTGGCCGCCGCCGAGAGCGGTGGCGTCGCGGCGTTCGCGGGCGCGGGCGCCGCGATCGGCCTGGCCGTCGCCACCAAGTTCAGCGCGCTCCCGCTCCTGCTCCCGCTGGCGGTCGCGGCGGCCGTGATGTGGCGGCGGGAGCGGAACGCCCGGCGCGCGGTCGCGTGCCTCGCTCTCGCCGGTGCGTGCGCGCTCGCCGCGTTCGCGGTCGGCGAGCCGTACGCGCTGCTCGACAGCCGCGCGTGGATCCACGACATCCTCGAGCAGAGCCACATGGTGCGCCACGCGGGCGACGTGCCGTACACCAACCAGTACGTCGGCGTGCCGAAGGTGGTGTACGACGTGCGGGAGATGGTGGTGTGGGGGATGGGCCCGCTGCTGGGGGCTGCGGCGCTGATCGGGACGGCGCGTCGGCTGCGGCCGAAGGCGCGGCCGGTGCCTTCCTCGGACTGGATCCTGCTCGCGTGGGTCGTGCCGTTCTTCGCCGTGACGTGCTCGTTCGACGTCAAGTTCGTGCGCTACCTGCTCCCGATCTACCCGCCGCTCGTGCTGTGGGGCGCGGCGTGGCTGCAGCGGTGGGCCGAGCGCGCGCGCGCCGGCCGCTGGGCGCGCGGAACCGTGGTGGCCGGGACCGGGCTGTACCTGCTCGCCTTCCTCGCGATCTACACGAGGCCGCACTCGGCGGTGAGCGCGTCGGCCTGGTTCTACGACCACGCCGAGCCGGGCGCGAGGGTGCTGATCCAGGACTGGGACGAGGGGTTCCCGTTTGGGCTCCCCGGGCGCTCGCCGGAGCGGTTCAAGGTCGTGCAGTTCCCGTTCTACGAGATCGATTCTCCGGCCAAAGCCAAACATATCGCCGACGAGCTGGCGTCCTCGGACTGGCTGGTCCTCCAGACCAAGAGGCTCTACGGGGCGATTAGCCAGGCCCAGAAAAAGTTCCCTATTACCGACAACTTCTTCCGCGAGCTCTTCGCGGGCGACCTCGGCTACACGCTCGTGAAGGACGTGGCGTCCCGCCCCGAGCTGTTCGGCATCGAGCTCCCCACGGAGCTGGCCGACGAATCTTTCTCCGTCTATGACCACCCGAAGGCGGTGATCTTCCGCAACACCGGCCGCCTCGCCTCCGCTGCGCTCGAGACGAAGATCCGCAACGGCCTGCCGTC
>DATKLI010000098.1:0-21277 GCA_035542455.1 Thermoanaerobaculaceae bacterium | reverse complement strand
TTCCTCACCCGCTCCACCAGCACCGCTCGACTCGCGGGACAGCTTCGGGCATTCTGGTGCAGGTCCATCCTTGTCTCCTTCCGTGCTGCAGGTTCAGCCACCCACAGCATGACGGAAGTGACTTGGATGGACCACTCCCTTCACTGAACAACCTCGTGAGATTCCACATCTAGACCCCCCGAACCCCCCGCTCGTCGCGGCGCAGCCGCTCCTCGCCCGCATTGCGCTCGTCGGCTCGAATCCTCATGGTGCCTCCGGCTACACTCCGGTTCGGCCGGCTCGGGCGCCTTGCGATATGCCCAACGGCGGCGTCGCGGCTACCCGCAGTTCGCCCCGATCCTGCTCACCTCATCCGTTCCGGGTCCTGGAGCCCCCTCCCGGCTGCGCCGCTCTCCGCTCGCGCGCCTTGCGGTAAGCCAAACGGGGGCGCGGCTACACGCAGCTCGCCTTGGGCCTGATCGTGTCCTCCCTCGGTTGCCCGCTGCGCGGATCCCCACTCTGCGGGTCTGGTAAGCTCCCGCGTCTCGGAGCGGGAGGCGGAGCGATGGAACACGAGGCCACGGAACCGTCGGCGTTCGTCGTCAGCAAGGGGCGCCTCGAGATGCTGTTCGACGGGATCTTCGCGATCGCGATGACGATCCTGGTGCTCGAGCTCAGGGTCCCGGAGCTCGCCGACCGCCACTCGGTGGCAGAGCTGGCGCGCGCGCTCGGGCACCACGCTTCTACGTTCGCGAGCTACCTCCTGAGCTTTCTGATGCTCGGGATCCTGTGGTACCGGCACAACCAGCACTACCGCCACCTGCAGCACGTGACCGCGCCGATGCTTGCGTTCCACCTGGTGCAGCTCGCGATGGCTGCGTTCTTCCCGTTCTGCGCCGCGCTCATGGGGCGCTACCCGACCAACCGCCTTTTGGCCGTGTTCTACACGGGTTGCATCATGACTTACTTCTGGTGCGCGCTGCTCGAGTGGATGGTCGCGAAGCGGTGCGGGGCGATCTCGCCCGGGCTCGACGCGGTTGCGCTGCGGCGGGAGCGGAGGCGCACCGTGAGCAGCGCCCTCGTGACGACCGCGCTCTTCGTGTCCACCCTGGCCATGGCTCTGGCCGGTTAGGACTGCGGTCGGCGCCGCACGGGCGACGGCGCAGGGTACTGGGGCTGAGGCCGAGGGACGCCGGCAGGAGCTACGCCCTCGTCAGTCCGAGGCGGCGGGCGGCTCGACGGGCGACGCGCTGCACCTGCGGTGAGAGGACGCGGCCGCGCATAGTCTCGACCACCCCCTCGCCGGGCAGGCGGCGGAGCCTCCGCGACTCGGCGAACATCCCGGTATCCGAGAGCACGTAGCTGTCCACGCACTGGCGGCAGCGCTCGACCGTGTCCCTCTCCTCCCAGATCCTGCGGCGGAGCGCCCGGTACTCCGGGCCGGTCCAGATCTCGGTGAACCGGCGCTCGTTGATGTTGCCGACCTTCATGTCCCCGCAAAAGTCGTAGCAACAGGGCGCAACGTCCCCGTTGGAGAAGACGTTCGACATCTTCCAGACGCGGGCGCACGCCTCCAGCGAAGGGATCCGCTCCATCGTCCCCTGGCGGTAGGCGAGCCGGCGGTAGCGCGGGTTGTCGGGTACCAGCTCGGAGTCGAGGGAAGTCGAACCGCACGCCGGGTTCAGCGTCTTCACGACGAAGTGGTCGGCGCCGACCGAGCGCGCGTACGCGCGGGTGGTCGCGATCTCGTGCTCGTTCGGCTTCATCACGACGGTTCGGACGACGATGCGCGTCTTCGAGCCGGTCCTGCGCTTGAGCGCGACGATCGCCTCGACCCCTGAGCGCACCTCCTCGACGGTGCCGCGTTTGCGGTAGACGTCGTAACTCTCGGGGGAGACGGAGTCCACCGCGACGATCAGCGTCGAGAGCCCCGACGCGAGCAGCTCCGCAACGTACTCCTCGTCGCGGAAGAAGTGTCCGTTCGTGCTCGTCACCGTGGCGATGCCGCGATCGGAGGCGTAGCGCGCCATCGCCGGAAGCTCGCGGTTCAGGAGCGGCTCGCCCCAGTCCCAGAGGATCGCGAGCAGCAGGTAGCGCTCCATGTCGTCTACCAGCGCCTGGAACTCGGCGAGCTTCATGTGGCGCGGAGCGCGGCTGAGGTCGCCGCGCCCCGTCGGGCACAGCGGGCACCGCAGGTTGCAGACGTTCGTGGGTTCGACCTGCAGCATGTACGGGTACCCCCACGCCGAGAACGTCGAGGTGTCGAACCCGGGGCGTCGTACGCGCGCCCAGTTGTGGCGCTTCTCGTCGGGGAGCGAGCGCCAGGTGTACTCGATCGTGTCGTGGCGGACGCGGACAGGGCCGCCGCTCGCCGTGCTCTCCCGCCTGATCAGCCTCGCGGCCGGCCTCGCCTCCTCGCGGCACGTGATCGAGTCGTTGTAGCACTTGAGGTAGTAGTCGGCCAGGACCTCGGCGAGGTAGCGCGGCGGGTACGCCGTCGCGATCCTCAGGATGAAGTCCCAGTCCGCGAGGCGGCGGATCCTCTCGTCGTGGAGGCCCGCGTGGTCGACGCACTCGCGCAGGTGGACGAACGTGTTCAGGTCGATGTACGGCTCGTCGAGGAGCGTCGCGAAGCTAAAAGGGCGGCCGGCGTCCCCGGTCGGGCGGATCGCCCCGTGACGGTCGCGCTCGAACCTCCGGTAGCGGCAGTACGCAGCCGCGGCGGCGGGTGGGCCGGCGAGCGCGGCGCGCATGCGGGCGAGGTAGGTCGGGTGCCACGCGTTGTCCGAGTCGAGGTAGGCGATCACAGGGTGGAGGGCGTGCCGTATCCCGTGGTTGCGGGCGGCGGACACGCCCGAGTGCTCGATCCGGAGCAGCCGCACGCGGGTATCGGCGAGGAACGGCGCGAGGGCGGATGTGAGGCCGTCCGTGGAGCCGTCGTCCACGACGAGGAGCTCCCAGTCGTTCTCGCTCTGGGCGAGCACGGTCCCGACCGCCCGCCCGACGAGGCTGGCACGGTTCCACACCGGCATGACGACGCTGAACACTCCCTGCGCCGGACCTCCGAGGCGATGCTACCCGGACGCCGGAGCGGGGGCAACGGTCGAGGTGCCGCAGTAGGGCCGCGCCGCGACCGGACCCTCCTCATCCGCGGCGCACGACCAGGAGGCGCGGCTCGGTCATCTCCTCGACGGCATAGCGCGGGCCCTCGCGCCCGACGCCGGACTGCTTGACGCCGCCGTACGGCATCGGGTCGCTGCGCCACGACGGGATGTCGCCCTGGATCACGGCGCCGACCTCGAGCGCCGCGAACGCTCGCTGCACCTTCTCGACGTCGCGGGTGAACACGCCTGCCTGGAGGCCGAAGCGCGAGTCGTTGACGAGCGCGAGCGCCTCCTCGAACTCGCGGTACGGGCGGATCGCGGCGACCGGCGCGAACGCCTCCTCGCTCCACAGGGCGGCGCCGTCGGGGACGCGGTCGAGCACAAGGGGCCACACGACCGAGCCCTCGCGCCGCCTCGGGTTCAGGCAACGCGCGCCCAGGCGCTCCGCCTCGCCGATCCACTTCTCGATGCGGTCGGCGTCCCCCGCGGTGATCATCGGCCCGCATACGGTGTCCTTGGCCGCCGGGTCGCCGGTCGGGACCGCCGCGGCCGCAGCCACCAGCGCCTCCGTGAACGCGCCGGCGATCTCCTGGTTCACGAGCACGCGCTGCACCGAGATGCACGACTGGCCGGCGTATGAGTACGCGCCGATCGCGACGCGGTGGGCGACCGCCGCGAGGTCGCCTCCGTCGGGCTCGACGACGACCGCGGCGTTGCCGCCGAGCTCAAGCGCCACCTTGCGGTCCCACGCCTTGCACTTGAGCTCCCACCCGACGGCGGCCGATCCCGTGAACGTGACCAGCCGGACGCGCGCGTCGTCGAGGAGGGTGCCGGCGTCGGCGCCGCCGCACGGGACGACGTTCACGCCGCCCGCCGGCACTCCTGCCTCGTGCAGGATCTCTGCGAGCACGAGTGCGTGCGACGGCGTCTGCGAGGCGGGCTTGAGCACGATCGGGCACCCCGCCGCGACCGCCGGCGCGAGCTTGTGTGCGACCAGGTTGAGCGGGAAGTTGAACGGCGTGATTCCGACCACGACGCCGACGGGGAACCGGCGCAGCACGCCCGTCCGCCCCGCGCCCGAGGGGAACCCTTCGAGGTCGAGCAGTTCGCCGTGCGGCGACCGCGCGACGCGCGCCGACTCGGCGAACGTCTCCACGCAGCGGTCCGCCTCGACGCGCGAAAGCGCGATCGGCTTCCCGGCCTCCTCGACCATGATCCCGGCGAGCTCGTCGCGGCGGCGCGCGACCTCGGCCGCGGCCTTCTCGAGGATCGCCGCGCGCTGGTTGGGCGAGAGGCTCGCCATCGGCTCGCGCGCCGCGGCGGCGGCCTCGAGCGCCGCGCGCAGCTCGCCCGCCGACGCCCGGGCGACACGGGCGACTTCGCGCCCGTCGAACGGCGATCGCACCGTGATCGCGGCGTTCGTCTGCCGCCACTCGCCGGAGATGAACGTTCCAAGCTCTCGCATGTCGGCCTCCCGGGGGAGGACCATCGTAGCGCGACGGCGGCCAAGCCGTTCGAACGTTCGCAGGTTCACAGGTCCGAGAGGAACGGTGGAGGTCGAAGGGCAGTTGGAAGACTCGGATCGCCCCGCTCTTCGTAGTCCGTTTGACCTTTGCCCCTTTTCCGTCTGCCCTCGTCGTTGAACCTTCGAACATTCGAACGTTCGGACCTTTGAACAGAGCGGGGGCTGGGGCGGCACAAGAAAAACGGGGCCGCCTCCCCCCCAGTCAGCGGCCCCTATCCCGCCAGAAGACGGGATGGAGGTTGCCCTCCGAACCGCAAAAGGCGGGGGTGGGACCGGAAATTCCCGCCCCGGAACGTCGCCGGGGAAGGCGTTCAGGATCTAGAAGTTGAACTGGAGCGTCAGCTGCGTCCTCGTGTCGGCGTGCCTGGAGGGGTCCTCGTACCGGAGCCGGTCGTAGTCCAGGAGCAGGTCGTTGCCCCTCCCGAGGTGGTACGCGACGCCCGCGATGGTGCGGGCGGTGTCCTTGATCGGACTCGACGTGTCGGCCCGGAACACGTCGTATCGGCCGATCACGCTCCACTCGGCCGTAGCCTTGAACTCGGCGAACGCGGACCACCCCGTGCGGTCGAGAGGCACGCCGTGCGCATCCACGGCCTTGCCGGCGAGGTCGCCGGTTCCGGTGAGGTACGCACCCACCACGTTCACGCGGCGGCTCTCGAACGTCACCGCGGCGGAGCTCAGCGTCCACCTCGGCGCCGCCGGGGTGTTGCCTCTCCCCGACACCCCCGAGTACGAGATCTGCAGGCCGGGGACGAGGTCGGGCAACGGCCGCACCGTCAGCCGCCCCTCGACCGGCTTGTCGGTGTTCTGCTCGGACGCAGCGTACCCGCCGCCGTTGTAGACGCCGACGGCGAACGACCCGAAGCGGCCTGGGAAGGCGCTCGAGACCGTCCTCTGGTACTCCTCCGGCATCTCGCCCCCGAAGAGCGCGCCGGCGACGAGTCCAACGTCCGCGGACGAGATCAGCCCCACGCGGTCCATGAAGAGGGCGTCCTGCATGCGGTAGCGATCGATCTTCTCCTCGAAGTCGAGCCACGGCGTCTGCACCATGCCGAGGGAGACGAACGGCTTCGCGAGGAACCCGATCGAGGGGACAGTGAACGTCCCGTAGGCGTACTTGAGCCGGTACCTCGTCTCACCGGTCGTCGCGTCCTGCGTCACGTCGGGAGTGACACGCACCGAGAGGTCCGGGTTGATCGCGGCGCTGAGGTTGAGGTAGGCGCGCTTGACGACGAACTTGGAGTACGGCGCACCGGCGCTCCGCCCATCCTGATACGAGAGGAACCCGGTGGCCCCGACCTTCACCTGGGGAAACGCCGCCGGCGAGGGAGGCTTGGGAGACTGCCGGTCGTACGCGGGGAGGTCGTGCTTGAACAGGAAGAGGTCGAGCGCGGTCTCGTTCTCGGCCACCACGGTCTCGCCGTTGGCCCCTCGGCCGATCAGGGTGATCGCCGTGCCCATCTCGCCCGACGACTGGAACGCCTTGAAGCGCTCCGAGGTGTTGAAGACGTAGATCCGTCCGTCCCTCGCGACCTCCCGGTAGTACAGCCCGGCGACCTGCGCGCAGACGAGCCCGGCGACCATGAGCGCGGCGATCGCGGCCGCGACCGTCGCACGCAGCGGCGGAGACACGGCGGCGCCGGCGCGGGCGGTGCGGCTGCGGGGGGGGATCGTCATCGCGGCCTCCTTGCGGGGCGACATCGTACCGCAACGACTGGCCCTGTGAAAGGAAGGCTGGTACGCGCGCGAGGGCGCGGTCGCAGTCGAGAGTCTACAGTAGATAGATGACAGTTGACAGTTAACAGCCTACGGCCCTCGGCCAACGACCAACGGACAACGGCGGGAAGCACGCCGCCCCGGACGGGGAGGCGTCGGCCGAAAGTCCACGGAGGAACGACAAACCGCCCCGGCAGGCTCGCCGGGGCGGGTGTCGCACCGTCAACTGTCAACTGGGTGGGTGGGAGGCGGGAAGCTGTCGACTGTCTCTAGAAGTCGTACGAGAACCAGAAGCCGACCTCGTTGTACTTCCCCTTGAACCCAGCCTTCGTCGAGCCGATCGTCCCGTTGCTGGTGCTGAGAGTGCCGCCCGCGACGTCGGCATACTTGTACGCCAGCGTCGCAACGGTGCTCTTCACCGGCTTCCACTGGACGCCGAGGTTGTAGTACTTGTACTTGAGCGCTGCGTTGAGGTCCTTGCTGGGGTCGGCGGTGTCGTAGCGCCCGAACAGCGTCCACTCCTTGTCGACCGCAAACTGCAGCCACCCCGAGTACCCGTCGGACTTGTCGGTGGGGGTCTTGGCGGTCTGGTTCCAGTTGTCGGCGGTGAAGTACTCGCCGCCGATCTTCACCGGGCCGACGTTCCAGTTGGCGAGGGCGTCGAACCGGTTCGCCGTGTGCTTGGCCGGCGTGGCGTCGGTGTCGTTGCCGCGCTTGCCGCTGTAACCGCCGACGGCGAACGTGAGGCCGGAAACCGGCTCGAGGGCGACGCGCCCCTCGAAGTCCACCGACTTCGTGCGGGTCGGGTTGCTGTACCCCTTGCCGTTGAGGAGAGAGAACTGGTAGCTCAGCATGTTGTCGGCCGCCTTGCCGAGGAAGTGAAGGCCCCAGTCCGCCGAGGTGCCGAATGAGAGCTCGTCGACGAGGATGTTCTCGAGGTAACGCTGACCGTAGATGCCTTCGACGAATGGCACCCACGGCGTGTCCGCCGAGCCGAGGCGGAAGATCGCCGCGTTGTCGAGCTTGAGCTGGATGAACGCCTTCTTGACGAACACGTCGTAGCGCTTGGCGCCGGCGTCGCCGATGTCGGACTGGAACTGCGCCGACCACATCGAGTCGAAGTCGTGGGTGACGGTGAAGTAGAAGCGCTTGACGTCGATGCCCACGCCGGAGTCGCTGGTCTTCACGCCGGTGGCATCGTCCTTGTTCTCCTTCGAGCTGAGGTCGGCGTACACCCGCCCGCCGATCGTGGTCTTGGGGAACGCCGAGGCCGGCGCTGGCGGCTTGGGTGCCGGGCGGTCGTAGGCGGGGAGGTTGTGCTTGAACAGGAACAGGTCGACCGCGGTCTCGTTCTCGGCGACCACGGTCTCGCCGTTGGGCCCGCGGCCGATCAGCGTGATGCCGGTCCCCATCTCGCCTGACTTCTGGAACGCCTGGTAGCGTTCGTACGTGTTGAACACGTAGATGCGCCCGTCCTTGGCGACCTCCTGGTAGTAGAGGCCAGTCACCTGGGCGCCGGCGACGCTGGCGAGCAGCAGCACGGCCACGACGCCGACCGCAACCCGCAGCCACGCGGAGCCACAGTTCTTCCCTTCGCCACGCTTTTCGATCGTCATCTTCCCTCCTCGGGGTACGCCCCGTCCGGGGTGTTATCCACGCGCGGCGTGAGGGCGCGGCGGCGGGGGTGTGAAGATGGCGTGAAGGTGTGAAGGCGGCGCGAGGAACGCCGGTTCACGCCGGGGCGGATGGTGCGCGGGCTCCGGACGCGGCTTCCGCGGTCGCCCGCCGGCGCGTGAGCGCGATTCCGGCGAGGACCGCGGCGGCGCCGGCGAACTGGCCCGGCGTCCAGCGCTCGCCGAGCGTGAGCCAGGCGAACGCCGCCGCCACGACCGGGGTGAAGTTCTGGTAGACCGCGGTACGGGCGCCCCCGAACGCGGCGATCCCGGCGTTCCACAGCATGTACGCGAGGCCGATCGCGAACACGCCCGAGAACGCGACACCGGACCACCCCCGCACGCCGACCGCGCTCCAGTCCTGCCGGGCGAGCGCAGGCACGGCGAGGGCGACCAGGGGCGGCGTCCCGGAGACGAACGTCACGAGCGTCGCGGGGACGGACGGCGTCCGCGCCATGACGCCGCTCGCCAGAACGGTGTACGCGGCCCACGTCGCGGCCGAGGCCAGGATCAGGAGGTCGCCGTGCAGGTTGCCGGTCTTGAACTCGTTCTGCGACCCTGCGGCCAGGACGAGCGAGAGACCTCCCACGGCGAGCGCGACGCCCGCCCAGGCGGCCGCCGGCAGGCGGTCACGTCCCGCGGCGGTCCCCAGCAGGGCGACCAGCATCGGGCACGACGACATGATCAGCGACGCGTTGGCCGCGGTGGTGCGCGCGATCCCTTCGATGAAGATCACCTGGTAGAAGGTGTTGCCGAGGACGCCGAGGAGGGCGAGCTTCGCGAGGTCGCGCCCGGGGATCCGCGGCATCGGCCCCCTGAGGCGCGCCAGGACGAAGAGCGTGAGCGTCGCCAGCACGAACCGCAGCGCGTTGAACGCGTAGGGGTCCAGCTCGCGGAGCGCGGCCTTGATCGCCGCGTAGTTGACCCCCCAGATCACGATGGTGACGAAGAGGCCGACGTCCACCACGGAGAACCGGCCGCTGTGGGGCGTCGCGGAGGACAAGCCGCCAGCCCTCTCAGGCGCGCGCCTCGGGCCGGGTCGGCCGCCCCGAGAGCCGCGCGAGGAACAGTCGGACCGCGAGCGCCGCCTCCGCAGCGTCGGCGTACGACGCGGTCTCCACGCCGGCGAGCCCGAGCAGGAGGCGCGACACCGGCGCCCCCCGGCGGTGGATCAGGAGGACGGGGAGGCCGTGTCGGAGCGCCGCCGAAACCTCCACGCCGACGCCGTGCGACGGGGTCGAGACCTCCGCCACGAGCGCGTCGCATCCGGCGACCCAGTCGAGGTCGCGGCGTGCGATGTCGGCATCCGTCACCAGCCCCTCGACCTCCCGGCCGAGCGGGTCCGCCACGTGCCGCGTCGGGACCTCGGCTCCCGACGCCTCGATCGCGTCGAGCAGGACGCCGATCGCCCCGACGTCGCGCGCGGCGTTCGTCATCGCGGCCGCGAGGTAGACGCGCACCGGCAGAGTGTACCTCGGTGTAGCGGTTCGAACGTTCACACGTTCGCAGGTTCGGAGGTTCAACGAAGGGGGCAAACGTCAAAGGGAAGAGGGCAAAGGGACGACGAGGATCGGTCTGCGTCTCGTCTTTCCTTTGGCGTTTCCCGTTTGCCCTTTGACCTCGCTCCGTTGGACCTTCGAACGTGGGAACCATCGAACCTCCGAACCTTCGAACATTCGAACAGTCGGCGTGGGGTAGACTCCGAGCGTGCCGAACCGGCCCATTCTCATCGCGATCGACGGACCCGCCGGTGCCGGGAAGTCGGCCACGGCGCGCGAGGTGGCCGTTCGGCTCGGCCTGCCGTATCTCGACACCGGCGCGATGTACCGCGCGGTGGCGCTCCTCGCCTGCCGGCGGGGTCTCGGCCCGGCGCTCGACGACGCCGACACCGACGCCGTGGTCGAGATCGCGCGGGTGATCGAGGTGGGGTTCTCCGGCGACCCGCGCGCCCAGCGCGTCTCGGTCGCGGGCGAGGACGTCACGGAGGCGCTGCGGGCGCCCGAGGTGTCGCAGATGGCCTCCGTCGTCTCGGCGATCCCGTTGGTCCGCCGCGAGATGGTCAGGAGGCAGCGCGAGCTCGCCGCGCGCGCCGGGGGCGTGGTCGAGGGGCGGGACATCGGCACCGTCGTGTTCCCCGACGCCACCTTGAAGGTGTTCCTCACGGCGACGCCCGAGGTGAGAGCGAGGCGCCGTTTCGAGGAGCTGACCCGGCGCGGCGTCGCGGTGCGGTGGGACGACGTGGTCGCCGAGCAGCGCGAGCGCGACCGCCGCGACTCGACCCGGGAGGCCTCGCCGATGCGGCCGGCAGAGGGGGCCGTGATCGTGGACTCGAGCGGCCTCTCGCTCGCCGAGGTGGTCGAGGCGGTCGTGGCGCTGCTCGCGCGAACCCCTTGACACCCTAAGCGTGCGCCTCGTATAGTTTGCCGTTTGTAAAACAAGCAGTTAGATGCCCCGCCCGGGGTATCTCGAGGAGGCCAAGTGGTAGACAGCCCGGACAACAACCAGCACCGCACCCCCGCCGGAAAGGAGGAGAGCAAGAACGCCGTCAGCCGCAACCAGATGCGCGAGCTCGTCGAGGAGTCGTTCCAGCACCTTCGCGAGGGCGACGTCGTGCGCGGCACCATCGTCGCGTTCAACGACAACGACGTCGTGGTGGACATCGGGTTCAAGTCGGAGGGGATCATCTCCCGCTCCGAGTTCACCGACCGCGACGGCAAGCTGACGGTCAAGCCCGGCGACGAGGTCGATGTCTTGGTCGAGCGGTTCGACGAGATGATGGGGGAGATCAGGCTCTCCCGCGAGCGGGCGGCGAAGATCCGGGTGTGGGAGGTGCTGGAGACCGCGTACCGTGAGAGCGCTCCGGTGCGCGGCAAGGTCGTGGAGCGGGTCAAGGGCGGCCTCGCGGTGGACATCGGCGTGCGCGCGTTCCTCCCCGGCTCGCTCGTGGACCTGCGGCCGACGCGCCGCCTCGAGGACTACGTCGGCGAGGAGATCGAGGCCAAGATCATCAACTTCGACCGCCGGCGCGCGAACGTCGTGCTGTCGCGCAAGGTGATGCTCGAGGCGCAGATCTCGTCGCTCAAGGACGAGACGCTCTCCCACCTCGAGGAGGGCGCGATCGTGACCGGGACGGTCAAGAACATCACCGACTACGGCGTCTTCATCGACCTCGGCGGGATCGACGGGCTCCTCCACGTGACCGACATCTCCTGGGGCCGCGTCGGGCACCCCAACGAGTACTTCAAGGTGGGCGACGAGGTGAAGGTCGTCGTGCTGCGCGTCGACAAGGAGAAGGAGCGGGTCTCGCTCGGGTACCGGCAGCGGTTCGAGGACCCCTGGACGCACGTCGAGGCGCGCTACCCGGTGGGCAAGAAGGTGATCGGCAAGGTCACGAACGTGGTGGACTACGGCGCCTTCGTCGAGCTCGAGGAGGGCGTGGAGGGGCTGATCCACGTCTCCGAGATGTCGTGGACGAAGAAGGTCAAGAACCCCAAGAGCCTCCTGCACGCGACGCAGGAGGTCGAGGTGGTCATCACCGAGGTGGACATCGACAAGCGCCGGCTGTCGCTCTCTCTGCGGCAGGCCGAGCCCAACCCGTGGGAGGAGTTCGCCACCCGGTACCGCGTCGGGAGCAAGGTCAAGGGCGTCGTCCGCAACCTCACCGAGTTCGGCGCGTTCGTCGAGCTCGAGCCCGGCGTGGACGGCCTCGTGCACGTGTCGGACATGGCGTGGACGCGCCGCCTCACCCACCCTTCCGAGGTCGTCCAGAAGGGCCAGGAGATCGAGGCGTTGATCATCGCCATGGACATCCCGAGCCAGCGAATCTCGCTCTCGATCAAGGAGCTGATGCCGAACGAGTGGGACGAGTTCGCGAACTCGCACCAGGTCGGCGACGAGGTCGAGGGATTCGTCACCAACGTCACCGATTTCGGCCTGTTCGTCGAGCTCGCGCCCGGGGTCGAGGGCCTCTGCCACATCTCCGAGGTCGAGAGGCGCGGCAGCCAGCCGCTCTCGGCCTCGTTCGAGCGCGGGCAGCGCGTGCGCACCCGCTTGATCAGGATCGACTGGAACGAGAAGCGGATCGGCCTCTCGTTGCGGGGCATCCCGCAACCGGAGCCGGGCGAGAAGCCGCCGGTCCCCGAGCTGGAGGCCGAGGAAGTGGCCCTCGAGCAGGTGCCGGAGCAGGCGGCCGAAGGGACCGAGACCTCCGGCGCCGAGGCGGCCGAGGCCGAGCCGGGTGCCGGGACCGCCGAAGAGGAGCCCTCGAAGGACTGATCCGCTCGGTTCGGAGCGGAGGAGGATGCGAGAATGACGAAGGCCGATATCATCAGGGTGCTCGCGGATCAGGTGGGGCTGACGCGGCGCGAGGCGGCGGCGGTGCTCAGCATCGTGCTGGACGGGGTCGTGGACGCGATCCGCGACGGCGAGAAGGTCGAGCTCCGCGGGTTCGGTTCGTTCCGCACCCGCAAGCGCCAGGCCCGCGCCGGCCGCAACCCGCGCACCGGAGCGCAGGTGAACGTGCCCCCGAAGGTCGTCCCGTACTTCAAGCCCGGCAAGCAGCTCCGCGAGACGCTCGGCGGCAAGTGAGGGGCTGTTGCGGCAGCTCTTCGCGCCGTGGCGGTTCGCCTACGTGACCCACGCCGGTGCCTCCCAGCAGTGCGTCCTGTGCGCCGCGGTCGGCGGCGGCGAGGACACGCTCACCCTCGCAAGGGGAGAGCGGGCGTTCGCGCTCCTCAACCGGTTCCCGTACACCTCCGGACACGCGATGGTCGCGCCGGTGGCGCACGTCGCCGACCTCTCGCAGCTCGACGCCGCCACGCTCTCCGAGATGATGTCGCTCCTCCAGCGCATCGTCCGGGCGCTCACGCAGGTCTACCAGCCGCACGGGTTCAACATCGGGTTCAACCTGGGTGAGGCGGCCGGCGCCGGGATCGCCGACCACCTTCACCTCCACGTCGTCCCGAGATGGCGCGGCGACACCAACTTCATGGCGGTGACGGCGGACGTGCGGGTGATCCCCGAGGAGCTCACGGAAACGCGCGCCAAGCTGAGACGCGCGCTGGAGGCCCCGGATGGCTGAGGAGAGTCGCCCGATCGGCATGTCGCTCCCACTCCCGGTGCTCCTGGGACTGGCGTGGCTCGTCCCCGGGCTCGGCCACGTGCTCCTCAACCGCCGGCTGCGGGCCGCGGTGTTCTTCGTCGTCGTCATGGTCGGGTTTCTGCTCGGGATCGTCCTGGACGGCGAGCTGATGATCCCCCGCGCCGGCGACCCGCTCTCGTACCTCGCCACGATCGCGAGCCTCGGGAACGGGCTGCTGTTCTTCGTCGCCCGCGCGGTCGGCCTCGGCCAGGGCGTCGTGACCGCGGCGGCGTACGAGTTCGGGAACACCTTCCTGCTCACCGCCGGGATGATGAACCTGCTCCTCGTGCTCGACACCCACGACATCGCCACCGGGAAGAAGGACTGGTGATGCTCGACCATCTCTCGCTCATGGTGACGCACGCGCTCCTGATCGCGGTGTTCTTCTCGTTCCTGTGGAAGCGGGAGACGGGCGAGCGCTGGCGTTACTTCCTGAAGGTGTTCGGCGCGCTCGTCGTCGGGGCGATCGTGCTCGGGTGGGTGATGTACCCGTTCCCGCACAGCTGACCCCGGACGGGTGCGGCATGCACGCCCCGCGTCTCCTCTCCGTGTTGCTCGTCGCCGGCCTCTCGGTCGCGTACCTGATCCTGGGAACCCGGCCGCAGAACCCCGCGGTCGTCCGCGACGTGCCCGACAAGGTCCTGCACGGCGGGGCGTACGCGGTGCTCGGTCTGTCCGCCGGGTGCGCCGCGGCGGCGCTGGGAGTCGGTGCGGCGCTGCTCGCGGGATGGGCGTACGCCGTCGCCCACGGCGTCCTGCTCGAGGTCGTGCAGCACTTCACGCCCCCGCGGACCGCGGAGGTCGGCGACGTCGTCGCGGACGCCGTCGGAGCGGCCGCCGGAGCGGTGGCGTTGGGGTGGTGGAGACGCCGCCGGTGAGGGTCTTTGTGGTCGCCGGCGAGGCGAGCGGCGACCTCCACGCCGCGAACCTCCTGCGCGCGCTGCGGCTCGAGGAACCGGGGATCGAGGCGGCCGGCGTCGGCGGCGAGCGGCTCCGCGAGGCCGGGCTCGAGTGCGTGGCGCGCAGCGAGGAGCTCTCCGTCATGGGCCTCGCCGAGGTCGTGCGCGACCTCCCGCGCCTCTTGCGCCTCTCGCGGCGGGTGCGGGCGGAAGCGCTCGCGCGGCGTCCCGACGTCGCCGTGCTGGTGGACTCGCCCGACTTCAACCTCCCTCTCGCACTGAGGCTGCGACGGGCCGGGATCCCCGTCGTCGTCTACGTCTCGCCTCAGCTGTGGGCGTGGCGGTCGGGGCGGGTGCGGCGGATCAGGCGCGACGTTCGGAAAGTGCTCTGCATCCTCCCGTTCGAGGTCGGGTTCTACGCCTCCCACGGCGTCGCCGCCGAGTACGTCGGCCACCCGCTGGTGGACGAGCTGGCGCCGGTGATCGCCGCGAGGCCGGCGGTGGAGCCGGGTACGCTGGCGCTCCTCCCCGGCTCGCGATGGCACGAGGTCGAGGCGCTGCTCCCGACCATGCTCCGGACGGCGGGCGCCCTGCGGGCCGAGCTGCCGGGTCTGAAGGCCCGCCTCGTCGCGGCGCCCGGCCTCGACTGCGAGCGCCTCGCTGCGATGGTCGCCGCCGCCGGGTCGGCCGCCGAGATCGTGACGGAGGACCGGCACCGGGCCCTGGCGGCGTGCGCATCCGCGCTGGTGGCCTCCGGCACGGCGACGCTCGAGTGCGCGCTGCTCGACGTCCCCATGGTTGTCGGGTACCGCCTGCACGCGCTCTCGTACGCGCTCGCGAAGCGGATGGTGCGCGTGCCGCACGTCGCCCTGGTGAACCTCGTCGCCGGCAGGCGTATCGTTGCTGAGGCTGTGCAGGACGAGTTCAGCGAGTCGCGGCTGGTGGCCGAGGCCCGCGGGCTGTTCGGCCCGGCGGGGGACGCGCAGCGCCGCGAGCTTGCAGCCGTGAGGGAGGCGCTCGGCGAACCCGGCGCCAGCCGGCGCGCGGCGCGCGCCGTTCTGGCGGCGGCGCGGGAGGCGGGATGAAGGCGCTGCGCAGGATCCTGAAGCTGTTGCGCCCCCACCTCGCATGGGTGGTCTCAGCCGTCGTCTTCATGGTCGGCGTGGCCGTCGCCACCGTCGTGATGCTGTTCCTGATCGGGCCGATCCTGGAGAGCGCGCTGGGCTCGTCGCTCCCGATCCCGGGGCTGTCGGCGGCGCACGCGGCGGCTGCCCCGCACGCGGCCTCGGGCGGCGGGCAGCTGGCGCCCGTGCGCCTTCTGCAGGCGTGGTTCGAGGACGCCCGCGCCGCGCTCAGGAGCGTCATGCCGACCGACGTCGGCGTGATCCTGCTCCTCGGGTTCCTGGCGGTCGTCGCGAAGAACGCGTTCACCTACTTCGGCCACTACGCGATCTACCGCGCCGGCCTCGCGGCGGTGAAGGACCTGCGCGACCTGCTCATGGACCGGCTGTTGGGGCAGTCCGCCGAGTTCTACCAGAAGCAGCCGACCGCGGTGCTGATGTCGCGGGTCACCAACGACATCGAGCAGATCACGGTCGTCATCTCCGACCGCCTCTCGGACGTCGTGCAGGACTCGTTCACGGTTGTCGGCGTGCTGATCTACGTCCTCTCGCTCAACCTCCGCCTCGCCCTCACCGTCCTCATCGGGGCGCCGCTGTTCCTGTGGCCGATCCTCCACTTCAGCGAGAAGCTGCGGCGGCGCTCGCACCAGAGCCAGGAGCGGCTGGGCGAGATGAACGCGGTCGTTGACGAGGTGCTCAAGGGGTACCGGGTCGTGCAGGGGTTCGGGATGGAGCGGTTCGAGGCGCTCCGCTTCCGCGAGGCCACGCGCCGTCACTTCCGCGCCAACCTGAAGGCGCGCAAGGTGCTCGCCCTCAACGCACCGGTGGTCGAGGTGATCGGCGCGGCCGCCGTGCTCGGACTGCTGCTGTACGCCGGGCGCCTGATCAGCGCCGGGACGATGTCGGCGGCGATGTTCGGGTCGTTCATCGTCGGCCTGTACTCGCTGTACACGCCGATCAAGCGCCTGACGCGAATCAACCTCGCGCTCCAGGGCGCCGTTGCGGCGGGCGAGCGCGTCTTCGCCGCGATCGACGAGCCGGTCGCGGTGCACGACGCACCCGGCGCTCGCGACCTCCCGCCGATCCGCAAGGCGATCCGGTTCGAGCGCGTCTCGTTCGCCTACGAGCCCGAGAAGCCCGTGCTGCGCGGGCTCGACGTGACGATCCCGGCCGGGAAGGCGGTCGCCCTCGTCGGCCCGTCCGGAGCCGGGAAGTCCACGGTGGCCCAGCTCCTCCCGCGCTTCTGGGACGTGCAGGAGGGGCGCGTCGCGATCGACGGCGCCGACGTCCGCGACGTGACGCTGAGGTCGCTGCGGGCCCAGATCGGCCTCGTCACGCAGGAGACCGTGCTGTTCAACACGACGGTGGCGGCCAACATCGCGTACGGGCAGGAGACCGTGGACCGCGAGCGCCTGCGGGCGTGCGCCCGGGCCGCGTTCGCGGAGGAGTTCATCCTCGAGTTCCCCGACGGCTACGACACGATCATCGGCGAGGCGGGCGCGCGGCTCTCGGGCGGCCAGCGCCAGCGCATCGCGGTCGCGCGGGCGCTCTACAAGGACCCCCCGATCCTGGTCCTCGACGAGGCCACGTCCGCGCTCGACGCCGAGGCCGAGGCGATCGTACAGCGCGCGCTCGAGAACCTGATGCAGGGCCGCACCACCCTGGTGATCGCCCACCGCCTCGCGACCGTGCGAAACGCCGACACGATCGTGGTGATCGACGAGGGGAGGGCGGTGGAGCAGGGGAGCCACGCGGAGCTTCTGGCGGCTGGTGGGGTGTATGCGAAGCTGGCGAACATGCAAGGCATCACCGAGTAGTGCGCCGCCGATAGCGGACCGTCTGCGTTGTTGCGCTCGCCCGTTCGCATCCTCATGTAGCCTCCGGCTACACTCCGGTGCGACGTGTTCGCGCGCCTAGCATCCGGCCCACTCTCGGCGGCGCGGCTACACGCGCTCCGCCCCGGCCCTGCTCAGCTCGTCCGATCGGCGGTCGGGGCGCTCCTCCCGCCTCGTGCGCCTCGCCATAGGCCCAACGGCGCCGGCGCGGCTACACGCGCTCCGCCCCGGCCTTGCTTGTCCAGTCCTGCGATCCACGATCCACGACGCACGATCCACGACCCACCGTCTCCACGGCAGCGCGCCTACACGCGCTCCGCCCCGGCCTTGCCTGTCCAGTTCCTCCGATCCACGATCCACGACCCACCGTCTCCACGGCGGCGCGGCTGCACGCGTTTCGCTGAGGACCTGCTCACCTCGTTCGGGGCTACGCGGGCCCGCAGTCGTCGCAGGCGTGGCCGCGCAACCCCTGAACGCCTTCACGCACGATGATCGGCACCATGACGAGCGCAGCCGCCGGATCGGCCCACCACCAGCCGAGCGCCGCGTGGACGAGCAGCCCGGCGAGGAGGATCGCGGAGAGGTACGCGCAGAAGTCCGCCTGACGCGAATCCGATTCCAGCGCGCGGCTGGCGAGCGCGGAGGCGACGCGGCGCTTCGCCCGCCCGAGCAGCGGCATGACGACGACCGCGGCCCCGGCGATCAGGATCCCGGGCACGCTCCGCTCGGGGAGCGCGCGGATCCAGATCGCCCGCACCGACTCGACGGCGACGTACGCCGCGAGGAGGAGGAAGCAGACGCCGACGAGCCGGTGCGCGAGGCTTTCGGCGCGCTCGCGGCGCTCCGGGTCGGCGTCACGGCGCAGCCGCCAGAGGAGAACCGCTGCCGACGCCGTTTCGATGAGAGAGTCGAGGCCGAACCCGACGAGCGCGACGCTCCCCGCGACAGCCCCGGCAGTCAGGGAGACGGCGGCCCCGAACCCGTTCCACGCGAGCGTGAGGTGCTCCAGCCTCCGGCCTCGCGCCACCAGGACGCTCCGGTTCGTCTCCGGTTCGGGGACTCCCGCGATCATGAGACGCCCACCATATCCCGTCGGCCTCGCGACCGGAAGGCCGGTCCCTGCAGGCTCCCGAAGACGCCCCTCACGGCTTGACGAGCTTCATCCCCCACAGCTGGACCGACAGCTTGCGCGTGTCGCCGCCGCCCGGCGAGTACGCCTCGGCGCGGCGGAAGAGGAGGCGGCTGCTCTTGCCCGGCTGAAAGAACGTCGCGTGGATTGCGTGCAAGCCGCGCGGGGCATCGCCCGGAACGGTAAGCGCTGCCGCGCCGTCCACGAGGATCTCGAGCGGGGTGGGGCCACCGTAGGGGAGGACGTCGACGGCGAGGCCGTCCCCGGCAGGGAGCGGCGGCACCAGGACCTCGGCCTCCCTCCCGCCCCACATGAACTTCTCCGCCGTGCCGGGCACGACCTCCGGCAGCCACCACCCGCGCAACGGGAGCGGGACGTCGCTCGCCTCCAGCGCGTTGAGGAAGCGGCCCTGCGTGAGGGGGCGCAGCTCGTCGGAGACCCCGGCGAACCGCTCCTCCCGACCCGAGAGCGAGGCGAAGTAGTGGAACGGGTACTCGGTCGCGAGGACGTACGGCCCAGCCGGCAGCCCTTTCGAGTCGGGGCTGGCCGGCGCGAGGAACCACCGGAACGTCCACGGCGTCCCGTGCACGCGGTCGAGCTCCTCCTGGTACGAGAGGAACGGGTACAGCCCGGGCTCGACGACGAGCGCGTCGCCGGTCTGCCGAGAAACGCGCACCGCCGCCTGCACCGCGTCCCATCCGGGCAGGTGCGTGCGGTGCTGCTCGACGACCGGACGGCACGCCGGCGCGAGCCAGGAAACCCCGAGCGCCGCGAGCGCTCCCGCGGCGACCGCGGGCGGCGCGAGCGCCGACGCCGCCGCGGCGATGAGCGGCGCCGAGGCCTCTTGCAGCGGCACCGCGTAGCGCGGGAAACGGCGGTTCTGCAGCCAGACGAGCTGGGCGACCGTCACGGCGAGGATCGCG
This sequence comes from Thermoanaerobaculaceae bacterium, assembly GCA_035542455.1. Classification (GTDB taxonomy): domain Bacteria; phylum Acidobacteriota; class Thermoanaerobaculia; order Thermoanaerobaculales; family Thermoanaerobaculaceae; genus RBG-13-68-16. The sequence goes on along the minus strand of DATKLI010000098.1, from coordinate 2,233 downwards.
AGCCACGCGGCCGCGCTGCGGCGCGAGACGGTGCGCGCCCAGACGATCATGCCGAGCAACGCGAGCGCCCCGACGGCCGCGGTGGACCAGGGCCCGCCGAAACCCTTGACGATCCCGAGGTCGAACACGCCGCCCGGGTTGTGCTCGACCAGGTTCCGCGCGTGCGTGGCCGCGTGCCGCGAGAACGCCGTGGCGACCTGCCGCCAGCTCCCCTGGACCGCGACCAGGCCGACGGCGGCCGCCGCCGTCGCTCCGACCGCGAGCAGGATGCCCGGGACCAGCTTCCGGCGCGGGCGCACTGTGAGCGCTCCGGCGATCCACAGCAGGCCGAACGGCGGCAGGAGAACCGGGCGGACCAGGAACGCGGCCGTGACGAGGAGCGTGAACGCGGTCGCGCGCCTGCCCTCGAGCCTCCACGCAGCGAGCGCCGCCGCCCACAGCGCGAGCAACGCCGCGGCCGTGTCTGAGAACCCGCGCCCGGCGTGCACCCAGACGCCCGGGACGAACAGCACCGCGAACGCCGCAGCGGCCGCGACCGGCGCCGGCGCCGCGCGGCGGCCGAGAGCGGCGAGCGGGAACACCGAGAGGCACGACGCCGCCGCCGAGAGCAGCTGCAAACCCGCGAGCGGGGTCGGCACGAGGGGCAGGAGGAGCCACCCGAGCGCCATCCACAGCGGGAACCCCGGCGGGTGCGGGAAGTGCGCCGGGAGGTCGAAGCGCAGGAGGCCGCGCGCGAACAGGGTCTCGTCCCACTCCCACGGCCCGGACGGCAGCAGCGCGAAGCGGCTGGCGACCAGGGCGGCGAGCGCCGTGAGCGAGAACGCGACATCGAGGGCGGGGCGCCGCACCCCGAAGAGGCGCCACGTCCAGATGCGCGCGGTGTACGATACCTCGCGCCCGGTCGCAGTGGTCGGTGGTTCGGTCGCCATGCCTGCGAGGACGGCTCGCCCATCGCAGCGGCGAATCTACCACGGCCGGACGAGGCGCGGCCGCGCGGGAGGGACGACGGATGGCGGGAGAGCTGCGGAGCATGACGGGGTTCGGCCAGGCGCAGGGGGAGATCTCCGACCGCCTCGGGGCAGAGGTCAGGATCGCCTCGGTGAACTCGCGCTTCCTGGAGGTGACGGTGCGCACGCACCCGCGGATCGAGACCGCCGAGCTCGAGGCCGCGGTCAGGCCGCTCCTCGCCGGAGCGCTCACGCGCGGCCGGGTCCAAGTGACGATCGAGCTCCGCCCGCTCGTGCGGGCGGCCGCGGACCTCGCGCTGCACTGGGAGGTGGCGGAGCGGCTGGTCGAGGCGCTCCGGGAGCGGCCCGCAGGGCTGGAGCTGGCGCCGCTCGCGCTGCGCGACCTCCTCGCGCTCCCCGGGTTCGCCGAGGGCGGCGGCGAGCTGGCGCTGACCGCCGACGAGATGCAGGCCGTGCTCGCGCTCGCCGGGCGCGCGCGCGACGCGCTGGTGAAGGAGCGCGAGCGCGAGGCGGCTGCGCTGATGCCGCAGGTTCGGGGCGAGGCCTCGGAGCTCTCGGCGTTCCAGAGCTGGCTCGCGGGAGTCAACGAGCAGGTGCGGGCGGCGCTGTTCGCCCGCCTGCGCGAGCGGCTCGCCGCGCTCCTCGAGGGGACGGAGGTCGACCAGCAGCGGCTGCTCCAGGAGGCGGCGATCGCCGCCGAGCGCTCCGACGTGGCGGAGGAGATCCAGCGGCTGGCGGCTCACCTCGCGCACCTCGATACGCTGCTCGCGGAGGGCGGGCCGGTCGGGAAGAAGATCGACTTCCTCCTCCAGGAGCTGCTCCGCGAGGTCAACACCGCCGCCTCGAAGTGCCGCGAGGTCGGGATGGGGGAGCGGGTTGTCGTGGCGAAGGCGGCGCTCGAGAAGCTGAGAGAGCAGTGCGCGAACCTGGAGTAAGAACCGTGGGTTGTGGTTCGTGGGTGGTGGGTCGACGAGACAAGCCGTCGGGCGGGGGAGACGACCCACGATCCACGATCCACGATCCACGATCTGCGAACGCCGTGAATGGTGGGGTGCCGGTCGTGGGTCCAGGAGTCGAGCGTCGGGGCGGGGGAGACGACCCACGATCCACGACCCACGATCCACGATCTGCGAACGCCGTGGATGGTGGGGTGCCGGTCGTGGGTCCAGGAGTCGAGCGTCGGGGCGGGGGAGACGATCCACGATCCACGACCCACGATCCACGATCTGCGAACGCCGTGGATGGTGGGGTGCCGGTCGTGGGTC
>DATKLI010000097.1:0-25023 GCA_035542455.1 Thermoanaerobaculaceae bacterium | reverse complement strand
CTGTTCTACCAGATCATCCCCGGGATCCCGAGCGACCAGCAGAGCCTCGCCAACTTCTTCGTGACGTTCACCGCCACCCACCCGATCTACGTCTTCTCCTCACCCGTCGACAACGTGACCGACGACGGAATGCACCAGCCGGCGATCCCGTTCCCGCCGCCGCCCGCCGCCGGGACGCTCACACCGCCGACGGCAACGATCACGACGCCGAGCGGGAACGTGTCGGTCACGACCGGCCAGTCGGTGGCGTTCGTCGGCACGGGCAGCGACCCGAACGGCCTCACCTTCACCGGAAGCTGGAGCTTCGGCGACGGCACCACGGCAACCGGGCTGTCGGTCTCGCACACGTACACGACCGCGGGCACGTTCACGGTGTCGTTCACGGTGACGGATACGCAGAGCCTGACCAGCGCACCCGCGCAGAGGACGGTCACGGTCGCGGCGCCCCAGCCGCCGACGGCGACGATCACGACGCCGAGCGGGAACGTATCGGTGACGACGGGCCAGTCGGTGAACTTCGTCGGTACCGGGAGCGATCCGAACGGCCTGTCGTTTACCGGTCACTGGGACTTCGGCGACGGCGTGAGCGCGGGCGGGCTCTCGGTCACCCACACCTTCTCGACGGCAGGCACGTTCACGGTCTCGTTCACCGTGACGGACTCGCAGAGCCTCACGAGCGCCCCCGCCCACCGCACGGTGACCGTGGCGGCGGCGCTGACCGGGACGTTGACCTCGATCCAGGCGAACATCTTCACGCCGATCTGCTCCCACTGCCACCCGCCCAATCAGGGCGAGGACCTGCGCGGCGGCAAGTCGTTCGCGAGCATCGTCAACGTTCCGTCGACCGAGCAGCCGTCGGTGCTTCGCGTGAAGCCGGGGGATCCTGACAACAGCTACCTCTACCAGAAGATCACGGGCGCGGCGGGGATCAGCGGGTCCCGGATGCCTCTGGGCGGGACGCTGACAGCGGCGCAGATCCAGGCGATTCACGACTGGATCGTGGCCGGCGCGCCCAACGACTGACCATGTCGGCCAGGCTCCACTTTCAGCAGCGGGTGTTGGGGGGTCCGTGCGTGTCTGTTGCCGGCACCGGGGTTCCCTGTCCCGCGCACGGACAGGCGCGTGACACCTCGACTCGGTGCCGTGGCATCCAGGCCGCCGGCGGCGTCGTAGAACTCAGTGACTGGGGGGGCGAGCCCTCCGGCGTGTCGCCGGAGAGGAGAGCCGGAGTATTCGCGAACGGCAGCGCGACGAATGGGAGGCGAGCCGCGGATGATGGCGCCGCGAGCCGGTCGCCTCGCAGGGAGAGTGCGATGAGAAAGCTACTTGGCGTGTTGGTTGTGGCGATTCTGCTTGGCGGTGGGGTGGTGGAGGGTCAGACGTTCACGGCGACGCTGGCGGGGTCGCGGGAGGCCGGGGGCGGGGATCCGGCGGGGCGGGGATTGGCGGTGATCACGGTGAGCGGGGGGAGTGTGTACTACTTCCTGTGGGTGCAGGGGATCGCGAGCCCGGGGGCGGCGCACATCCACGCGGCGGCGGAGGGGGTGTCGGGGTCGGTGGTGGTGGGGCTGACGCCGACGTGGACGACGGTGGCGACGGGCACCTACATGGCGATGGGCTCGGTGGCGGCGGACGGTGGGACGACGGGGCCGATCGTGGCTGACCCGGCGGGGTACTACGTGAACGTGCACAACGCTGCGTTTCCGGACGGTGCGGTTCGGGGGCAGCTGCTGGGGGACGGGCCGGCGAGCTTCGCGCTGGCGACGACGCTGAGGGGGAGCCGCGAGCCGGCGGGGGGTTCGTCGACGGGCGAGGGGTTTGCGGCGTTGGTGTTCGACGCGTCGGGGGTGGACTACTACCTGTGGGAGACGGGGCTGTCGGCGCCGACGGCGGCGCACGTGCACACGGGCGGTGCGGGGGTGAGCGGGCCGGTGCTGGTGGGTCTGTCGCCGACGTTTGCGGGCGGGCAGGCGATGGGGAGCGTGGCGGTGGACGGGGCGACGCTGGCGGCGATCCAGGCGAGTCCGGAGCTGTACTACGTGAACATCCACACCGGTGACTTTCCGAACGGTGCGATCCGGGGGCAGTTGGGGGCGACCGAGACGGACGTGAGCTTCGCGGTGGCGGCGCACAACGCGGGGCTGGGGACGAGCTTCTTCCGGACGGACGTGCGTGCGTTGAGCCTGACGGACGAGGCGGCGACGGTGTATGCGGAGTGGTACCCGCACGGGGTGAGCGGAGCGACGGGGCCGGGGACGACGGCGCAGTTCGTGATTCCGGCGGGCGGGGAGGCGGTGTACGACGACGTGGTGAGCTCGTTGTTCGGGACGAGCAACCGAGGGGCGATCCGGCTGATGTCGGCGTACCCGTTCAAGGCGATTGCGCGCAACTACAACGACCAGCGGGCGGCGGGGTCGGGGACGTTCGGGCAGGACGAGCCGGGGCTGGGGGTGGAGGGGGCGTTGACGTCGGGGGCGTTGATGCTGAACTCGAACCGGCCGAAGAGCGACGGGGTGGGGTTTCGGACCAACGTGGGGTACTTCAACCCGAGCCCGTACGCGATCGATGTGACGTTCAACGTGCGGACGCCGGACGGGACGCTGGTGGGGACGCCGTCGAAGGTGACGTTTCCGGCGTGGGACGACGAGCAGGCGCTGTTCTACCAGATCATCCCCGGGATCCCGAGCGACCAGCAGAGCCTCGCCAACTTCTTCGTGACGTTCACCGCCACCCACCCGATCTACGTCTTCTCCTCACCCGTCGACAACGTGACCGACGACGGAATGCACCAACCCGCGGTGAAGGTGCCGGCCGCGCTCACGCAACCGGTGTCCTCGGCGCAGGGGCTCACGCCGACGGGGACGATCACCGCGCCGGCCGGGAGCACCACCGTCGCGCAGGGGACGACCGTCGCCTTTCAGGGCACGGGAACGGATCCGAGGGGCGAGGCGCTGGCCGTGTACTGGGAGTTCGGCGACGGGAGCTCGGGGAGCGGGTATGAGACCTCGCACGCGTACTCGGCCGCCGGGACGTTCACGGCCACGATGACCGTGACCGACACCGACGGGCTGAGCGACTCCAACCCCCCGACGCGGACGATCACGGTGACGCAGGCTCAGCAGTCCGGGCCGCCCACGGGCACGATCACCACACCGCCGGGCAACACGTCGGCGTACACCGGGTACGTCGTCGACTTCGTCGGCACGGGGACCGACCCGAAGGGCGAGTCGTTGAGCGGGACGTGGGAGTTCGGCGACGGCGCAACGGCGATCGGGCTGTCGGTGTCGCACACCTTTGCGGCTGCGGGCGTGTACACCGTCACGTTCACGGTGAAGAACGCCGACGGCGTCAGCGATCCGCACCCGCCGAGCGTCAGGGTGAGTGTCACCGATTACACCTACGGCTACTGAGAGCGGTCCGATGGGGAATAGCGCCCGGACGGCCCGGTTCTTCCATACCGTGAGCTCGCTGGAGTCGCTCAGCCCGCTCTCGGCCTGCAGGACTCGGTGCCACGCGTGTTCGCTGCGGACGCGGCGCCGCGCCCGGGCGGTCCGGGAGATCCGGCCGCCGAGAGGGTGCGCGGCCGAGGGGGGCGTGAATGGGTGATCTTCGACGCGGTGGCGAAGCGGGGCCGCGCGGCACCGCGGCGGCGAGCGCGTGGTACCGCTGGGGGCTGACGTCCGTGATGGGCGCGGTCGCGCTCGTGGCGTTGGGGTGTGGGCAGCGGAAGCTCCCGTTCGAGCCGTCGGTGCAGCCGACCCCGAACCCGAGCGCGACGTTCTCGCGCGTGCAGGCAGTTGTGTTCACGCCGAACTGCGCCGTCGCGGGGTGTCACTCGACGCTCGGGCCGCAGCAGGGGATGAGCCTGGCCGCCGGGATGGCGTACGGCAACACCGTCCGCGTGCCGTCGGTCGAGCGGCCCGACCTGAACCGGATCGAGCCGGGCGACCCCGACCGGTCGTACCTCGTGAAGAAGCTGCGCGGCGACCCCGACATCACGGGCGTGCGGATGCCCGACGGCGGCACGCTCACCCCCGACGAGATCCAGCTGGTGATCGACTGGGTGCGCCGCGGCGCGCCCAACAACTGAGGGACGGTCCCATGCCAATGAAGGCTCTCCGGTGTTCACTGATCGCAATCGCGGCGGCGAGCGCCGCCGTCGCGCAGAACGTCCCCGAGCCCGAGCTCGGGAACCTGCTCGTCAACCTGCCGACCCACCTCGCGCTCGCCCCGTCGACGCTCCAGGTCCTGTTCACGCACCGCTTCACGGCGACGACGAGCGCGGCCGGCCCCGGAGACCTCTACGGGCTCGACTCCGGCGCGGACGTCGGCCTCGGCCTCGCGATGGGGTTCGGGCACGGGCTCGAGGCATCCGTATACCGGTCGTCGTTCTTCAAGGAGTACGAGTCCGCGATCAAGTGGACCGCGCTGCGGCAGGGCGAGGCGTTCCCGCTCGGGGTCGCGATACGGCTCGGGGCCGACTACCGCGCTGCGACGGGGGTGACCGACCGCTGGGCGGGGTTCGCGCAGCTCGTCGTCGCGCGGCGGCTCGGAAGCGCCCTCGACCTCTTCGCCGTGCCGATGTTCGCGACGGACACGCCGACCCTTCGTCACGCCGGCAACGTCGGCCTGGGCGCGTCGGTGCACCTCGGCCACGCGTGGGACGTCGCCCTCGAGGGGATCCCCGCAAACCGCGACGTGCCGGGGTCCACGCTCGCGTGGGCCGTGGGACTCACGAAGCGCGTCCGCGGCCACGCGTTCGTCATCTACTTCGGCGACTCGCGGGCGACGACGACCGACCTCATCGCCGGCTCGGACATTCCGGGCGGGTTCAAGACCGGGGACGTGAGGCTGGGGTTCAACCTCATCCGGCGCTTTCCCGAGTAGGCGGGGCGATCGAAGGCACCGGCGCCCTGTTGTGCGACCACGAGCAGGGCGCCGGCGTTGCAAGGTGGGCCGGCCCGGTGCGCCGCACCCGCGCGACGTGCCCCGACCGGCGGCCCGATCTAGATGCCCAGCCGTTGGAGGGCCTCCGCCGCCTGCAACGACTTCTCGAGTGCCACGAGCTGATCGAGCTTCTGCTGCTGCGCAGGCGTCAGGATCTTCGCGAACTCCGCCCGGAACGCCTCGCCAGGTTGAGCGGCGCGCTTGCGGGCCTCCTCGACCTTCAGCAGGAGCGTCCCCACCCGCGTGGGGTCGGGGTTCGGCCCCTTGAGGGCGTCGCCCAGCGCTTTCTCCGCGCCCCTCACCTCGGCGAGTTGTGCCTCGGAGGGGATCCCGCGCGTCGCGAGCAGTGACCTGAGGGCGGCAACCTGGTCGTCACTGAGGCCGAGCGCGTCCTTCAGTGCCGCCTCGGGAGGGAGACCGTGGGGCGCCATACCGGGCGTGCCCGGCGCTCCCGGCCCCCCATGCCGCCCCTCCGGCATCCCCTCGCGACCGGCGAACCCGCACGGGCCGCCGGGCGGGGGCTGGATCCCCTCGATCGCCGCGGGGTCGCCCGGTCCTCCCGGAGCCGGGAACGGCGGCTCCTGGGCCAGGATCGGCGCCGCGGCCGCGAGCGCCGCAACCAGTGACAGTGCCAACGTGATCCTCATGATCCGCTCCTTTCCTCGTTCGATGTGCGGCGGGGGCCCCGCACCCGCTGCGGTCGCCGGCCGCACGGTCTCGCTGTCCGGTGTCGCTGCTCCGGCCGCCCGGCGTGGACGCCGCGCTGTCACGCCGGCGACGGGCGTGAGGTCACGGCTGACGCGGGGTCGGAGGGACGCCGCCGTCCGGATGGCGCTCGCCGGGCGGTTGCTCAGCTCCTCGCCCTCGCTCGTGGTGCGGCGGCCGCCACCCGGTCTGCGCGAGCCTGGTCGAGAGGTCGATCGCGCGGTCGAACGCCTTGAGGGCCTCGTCCGGCATGCCCACAGCGCGATAGACGGTCCCCGCCTCGAGCCACGCCGCGGCTTCAGCCGGCGTGCCGGGCGCGACGTCCGAGAGCATCCCCTTGACGGTGTCGATCGCCTCGGCCTTCCTTCCGGCCGCGGCGCAAAGCTCGGCGAGGCGGCCCACGAGGTGGACCTTGATCTCGTACGTCGGCGCCGTCTTGGCGACGTCGAAGGTGTAGACGCGCCTGAGCTCCTGGATCGCGAGATCGGTCTTCCTCTGGTCGAGCAGCAGGTCCACCTTCTCGTTCAAGGCGCGCATCGCCTGCCCCAGGAAGAACCCCGAGTCCTGCGGCGGTGACGCTCCAGGAGGCTCCTGGGCGAGCAGCGGGGCGGAGACGAGCGCGACGACGAGCGCCGCGAGCCGTGTGGTTGACGTCACGATGCACCTCCCGGGGTGGGAACGCTCCGCGTGGCCCGCGGGGTCGCCCCCACTTCCGCCGTGCCCTGACTGCCTCCGGTGGCGAGCCGGGCGATTCGCTGCTCCTCGAGGAGCGCGTCCAGGCGCGAGCGCCACTGCTCGTCCGAGACGGTCTCCACCCGGCGCGCTGACATCTCCGTGGTACCCGCCGACGACGCGACAGCCTGCACCGCCGCCCGCGCGGCGTCCGCTCGCGCCCCGAGGACGCTCTCGCCCGGCCCGCCGCCGGAGCGGTGCAGCAGCGTTCCGAGCGCCGCGAGCACGGCGATCGTGGCCGCGATCTCAAGCGCGCGGAGGAAGGCCCGGCGCGCCGGGGGGCGGGACGCGGCGCGGACGAGCAAGCCACGGAGCCTCCGGGGCGCGATCTCCTCCACCTCGCCCGGTGCGGCCACCGCCTCGAACAGGCGAACGACCGCGAGCGCCTCGATCCCGGCGGCGCCGGCGTTCCCCCTCTCGAGCGCCTCGGCCATGAGGCGGGCGGCCTCGAGCTCGTCGGCGGTGGCTCTCGTCCCGTTCGCGGCGTCGCTCTCGGTCATCACCCCCTCCACGCCCGGGCGAACGCGCGGGTCGCCCGGTGGAGGACCACGTCGAACGTCGCGGCCGAGACCGACAGCGCCTCGGCGCACTCCAGCCGCGAGCGGCCCTCGAGGAGGCGGAGCCGCAGAGCGTCTGCGTACCTCGGGTGGAGCGCGGCGAGCGTCGCGACGACGCGCTCGCGCAGGCGGCGGACCGTCTCCTCGCGGATCATCTCCGCCTCAGCGGTCGGGACGCCGTCCGGGACCTCGACGAGCGACGGCATGTCCTCGAGCGCCTCGAACCGCCGGTCGCGCCGGCGCCCGTGCTCGAGCGCCTTCCGCCGCGCGATCGTCGCGAGCCAGTGGAGGAGGCCGATCCCCCGCCAGCGGAACGAGTGGATCTTGGCCAGGGCGACGCGGTACGTCTCCGACAGCACGTCCTCCGCGTCGGCGCGTCCGACCCGGGGCACGATGACGAGCGAGAGGAGCCAGCCGCGCGTGCGGTCGTAGAGCACCCCGAAGCTCTCGCCGTCGCCCTGCTGAATCCTCTCCAGGAGCTCGCGGTCATCGTCGCTCATGCCCTTCGCGCAGTCTATGCCCGGCGGGCGCGGCTCCTTACACGGCCCGGCTCAGGACGCCGGGCCGACGACCGACCTCAGAGACCGCAGGCCGCAACCACCTCACGGTTGATGTCGGCCGAGCGCAGCCCGCGGGGGTCCGCCGGCCGCTCGCCGAGCCCTGCGGAGTGGAGCGCCTCGTGGATGAGGATGGCGGCGGCTCCGTCGAGCGGCAGCGCGGCGAACGCCGGGCAGAGCACGACCCTGCGGTCGCCGACCCAGGTGAACGCGGCGATGTCCGGCGCGCACCGGTTCGGGGCGGCCTTCGACCGCGCGAGGTACACACTCCTCGCGAGCGCCCGCACGCCGTCGGTACCCAACCGCGCGAACAGCGCGTCGCACGAGGCATCGTTCCTGACACGCGACACGGCGAGCCGGAACCCGAAGACGACGTTCGGCATCTCGGCGCCGGGGAGCCGGTCCCCGAGCAGCGGACGCACGGGCTCCGCGGCGCGGCGCGCGTGAGCGTCGGCGGGCGGCAGGGCCGCGATCGCCGCGAGGGCCGCGCCGGCCGCCAGCACGAGGCGGCGTCCGTTCGGTCGCCGCGCACCCCCGGCGCGCCGCATGCAATTCGCGCGGGTGGAGAGCTCGCGTCTCATACTCGATACCTACGCACGAACCGTGCCCGGGGTTCTATGCGGCGCCGCCGCCCACGGCGCTCGAGGCCCCGGCGGGGGTCAGCGCCCGATCAGGACCACGGTGCTGCGGGGGTTGACGAGGTAGAACCCGGGCGGGTCGAGGGGGACCTCGGCGCCCGGGAGGACGATCTCCTCCCCCGCGGGGAGCGAGGTGTCCACGAGCCGGCTCCAGCGCCCTCCCGCATCGAGGGGAGGCAGGGCCACGTGCCTCAAGCTCGGGTCCCCGTTGAGGATGAAGAACAGGCGGTAGTGGCCGAGCTCGGAGTGCTCCTCGCCGCCGTCGAGCTGGACGCACACGGTCCTGAGCTCGGGGTCCTCCCACCGGGGCGGGCCGAGGTCGTCTCCGTACCACGCGATGTCCGGCACCCCGTTGCCGTCGCGGTCCTCCCCGAGGAGGAACTTCCGCCGCTGCAGGATCGTGCAGCGCCGGGTCAGAGCGACGGCCGCCCGGAAGAACGCGAGGATGTCCGCGTTCCGCTCCAGGTCGCCCCAGTCGAACCACGAGATCTCGTTGTCCTGACAGTACGCGTTGTTGTTGCCGTGCTGGGTCCGGTAGAACTCGTCGCCGCCGAGGACCATCGGCGTCCCCGCCGAGAACAGGAGGTGGCACATGAGGTTCTTGACCTGCTGGCGGCGCAGGCGGGAGATTTCGGGATCGCCGGTCTCGCCCTCCGCGCCGCAGTTCCACGAGTTGTTCTCGTCGGTGCCGTCGCGGTTGCCCTCGCGGTTGGCGTCGTTGTGCTTGCCGTCGTAGGTGACCAGGTCGCGCAGCGTGAACCCGTCGTGGCACGTGACGAAGTTGACGCTGTTGTAGGCGGAGCGGCCGTCGTCGCGGTACAGGTCCGCCGACCCGGTGACCCGCGCCCCGAGGTCGCGCACCTGCCCGGCGTCGCCGCGCGTGAACCTGCGCACGGTGTCCCGGAAGCGCCCGTTCCACTCCGACCAGTCGACGGGGAAGTTCCCGACCTGGTACGTGCCGAGGTCCCACGGCTCCGCGATCAGGGTGACCCGCGACAGGATAGGGTCCTGGGAGACCGCGTCGAAGAACCCCGAGCTCGAGCGGAACGTGCCGTCCTCCGCGCGCCCCAGCACGGACGCGAGGTCGAACCGGAACCCGTCCACGTGCATCTGCTCGACCCAGTAGCGGAGCGAGTCCATCACGAGGCGGATCACGGCCGGCTTCGCGAGGTCGAGCTCGTTGCCCGTCCCGGTGTAGTTGAGGTAGTAGCGCGCGGGCGCGTCGGCGGGGCCTCCGAGCGCGTAGTAGGTCGGGTTGTCGATCCCCCGGAGCGAGAGCGTCGGCCCGAGCTCATTCCCCTCGGCGCTGTGGTTATAGACGACGTCCAGGATCACCTTGATCCCGGCGCGGTGCAGTTCCCGCACCATCGTCTTGAACTCGGGCACCTGACACCCCGGGCTCGAGCGCGTGGCGTACGAGATCTCGGGCGCGAAGAACGCGAGCGTGTTGTACCCCCAGTAGTTCGTGAGGCCGCGCTCCTTGAGGAAGTCCTCGGCGTAGTGCTCGTGCACCGGCAGGAGCTCGACGGCGTTGATCCCGAGCCGCTGGAGGTGCGGGATCTTCTCGGCGAACCCGAGGTAGGTGCCGGGGTGCGCGACGCCCGACGAGGCGTGGGCCGTGAACCCCTTGACGTGTACCTCGTAGATCAGGAGCTGCTCGAGGGGGATCTCGGGCGGGGTGTCGCCCCGCCAGTCGAAGGCGTCGTCCACGACGATGCACTTCGGCACGACCCGGGAGTTGTCGCGCGGGTCCTGCGAAAGGTCGCGCCTCGAGTCGGCCGCGTCGTACCCGAGCAGGAGGTTGTCAGTGTTCTCGGCCTTGCCCGTGAGCGCCTTCGCGTACGGGTCGATGAGCAGCTTCGCCGGGTTGAACCGGAGTCCGCGGCCGGGGTCGAACTCTCCGCGCACGCGGTAGCCGTACAGCTGACCCGCCGTGAGGCCGTGGACAAAGACGTGCCAGATGAACCGGCTCCGGTTCTCGACCGGGATGACCTCGGTGGCCTCGCCGTCCGGGTCGTCGAAGAGCTCGAGGCTCACCTCGGCCGCGTTGCGCGAGAACAGGGCGAAGTTGACGCCCTCCCGGGTCAGCGTCGCGCCCAGCGGCACGATCGAGCCGGGCGAGAGCCTCCTCGCCGTGCGCCGGCCCTCCGGTCCCTCCATAACGCCTCCCGTGGCTGCCGCACGCGAGTATACGGCCGCTGCCGCGACGCGCGCCGGCGATGGTCCCCGCGCAGAGGCGGCCGTAAGATGCGGGTGAGGAGCGGTCGAGCGTGAACGTGCCACGGCCCGAGGTGCCGCCCGGGGGGGAGCGGCTGCTGTCCCGCGACGGCAGGCGGCTGTTCGTCACGCGGATCGCGCGCCTGTTCGCGTACGGGTTCATCTCGGTCGTGCTCGTGCTCTACCTGGTGGCGGCGGGTCTCTCGGAGGCGCGCGTCGGGCTGCTCCTCACCCTCACGCTGCTGGGCGACACCGCGATATCGCTGTGGCTGACCACCACGGCCGACAGGTTCGGCCGCAGGAGGACGCTGATCGCGGGCGCCGGCCTGATGATCCTCGCGGGCGTCGTGTTCGCGCTCACCGGGGACTTCGTGATCCTGCTCGCCGCCGCGACCGTCGGCGTCATCAGTCCGAGCGGCAACGAGGTCGGCCCGTTCATCGCGGTCGAGCAGGCCGCGCTCTCGCAGGTCGTGCCCGATGAGGAGCGCACGCGCGTGTTCGCCTGGTACAACCTCGTCGGGTCGTTCGCGACGGCGCTCGGGTCACTCGCCGGAGGCGCTCTGAGCCAGGGGCTGCGCGGCGCCGGGGCGACGCCGCTGGCCGCGTACCGCGCCGTCGTCGTCGGGTACGCGATGTTCGGAGGTCTCCTGGCGATCCTGTTCGCCGGGCTCTCCCGATCCGTGGAGGCCCCGCAGGTGCACGGCGGGCCGGCGCCGACCCGGAGGTTCGGCCTGCACCGGTCCCGCGGCGTGGTCGCGCAGCTCGCGGCGCTGTTCTCGCTCGACGCGTTCGCGGGCGGGTTCGTGGTCCAGAGCATGGTCGCGTACTGGTTCCACCTCCGCTTCGGAGTTGCCCCCGCCACGCTCGGCGCGATCTTCTTCGGCGCGAACGTCCTTGCGGGGTTCTCGGCGCTCATCGCGGTCCGCGTCGCGGCCCGAGTCGGGCTCGTGAACACGATGGTCTTCACCCACCTTCCGTCCAACGTCCTCCTGGTCATGGTGCCGCTGATGCCGACGCTCCCGCTCGCCATCAGCGTGCTGCTACTGCGGTTCTCGATCTCGCAGATGGACGTCCCGACCCGGCAGTCGTACACGATGGCGGTGGTGAGCCCCGACGAACGCTCCGCCGCGGCCGGGATCACCGGTGTCGCGCGCACCACCGGGGCGTCGCTCTCGCCCGCGATCGCCGGACCGTTGCTGGCGTCGCCGACGCTCGCCGGCGTGCCGTTCTTCCTCGCGGGCGGCCTCAAGATCGTGTACGACCTGCTGCTGTGGCAGCGGTTCCGCCACGTCGGCGAGACCCCGGGCGAGCGGAAGTCCGGGGACTAGGCGCGGTGCAGGCCGCAGTGTGTCCGACGAAGCCTACCCGGTGACCCGGCGCGCCGCCGCGCGGGCGACCATGCGGAGGCGGTCGCGCCACGGCAGCCGCGAGAACGTCGTCGCCACGACGCCGCGCGTGAAGTACGTCCTGCGCGAGTAGTCGATCGCGACCTCCACGACGACCGGGCGACCGACGCGCGCGACCTCCAGCGCCTGGGTGAGCACGGGCCGCACGTCGGCGTTCGTCCCCGCCGCAACCCAGTCGCACCGCGCCGCGTCGGCGAACGCGCGGACGCTGTAGTCCGTCACCTCAGACGACGCGACTCGGTTCAGCGCCGTGCGCTGGAACTGCGCGATCTGCGCCAGCTCGCCGTCCCGGAGCACGACGACGACCACGCCGGCGCGGTACGCGGCCGCCGTGAGGAGCTCGAGGCCGGTCATAAGGAGGGCGCCGTCCCCGGCGAGCGCCACCACGTCGCGGGCGGGCCCGGCGAGCTTGGCGCCGATCGCCGCGGGCACGGCGTACCCCATGCACGAGTAGTCCACCGGCGCGAGGAAGCGCCCCGGCGCCTCCAGGCACAGGTGCTCCATGGCGAGGAACGTGCCGTTGCCGCTGTCGGCGGTGTAGACGGCGTCCTCGCCGCACAGCTCCTGGAGCGCCGCGAAGAGCGCGGCGGGGGACACGCGGTCGCCCTCGGGCGGCTTCCTCCACTCGGCGCGCACGGCGCGGTGGCCGGCCGCGATCGCCTCCGCCAGGCGGGGATCGGTGTGCCGCGGCGGCAGCAGCCCGAGCAGCGCCTCGAGGGCGGCTCTTGCGTCGGCTTCGATCGTCGCCGATGCGGGGAAGTTGCGGTTGAACACGTCGCCGTTGATGTCCACGTGCACGAGGCTACGCGGCGGCGTGAACCCCCAGCTCCCCGTCCCGACCTCGCCGAAGCGACACCCGACCGCGAGCATCGCATCGCGCCCGCGCTCGATCTCCCGCACGAACGGCGGGGCGGTCCGGCCGAGGCCGTTCCAGAGGAACAGCGGGTGCGACTCGGGGAACACCCCCTTCCCCTGGATCGTCGTGGCCACCGGCGCGCCGAGCCGCCCGGCGAGGCCGACGAGGGCAGTCGATGCGCCGCGCGCGCCGTACCCGGCGTAGATCAGCGGGCGGCGCGCCGCGGAGAGGGTCTCGGCCGCCCTGGCGACCTCGTCCGGCTTCAGCGGGGACACCTCGGGAGGCCTGGCCGCCCCCCGCTCCCCGAAGTCGTGGCTCAGGAGGTAGAGCTCCGCCGGCACCTCCACCACGACCGGCCCCGGAGTGCCGGACCGGGCAAGGGCGAACGCCCCCCGAACGGTGGCGTACAGCTCGCTCGGGTCCTCGACGCGGATCGCCGCCTTGGAGACCGGCCGGGCGGCTGCGAGCTGGTCCACCGCGTGGAGCTGGTACGCGCGCCCCGTGTCCGTGCGGATCCCGCACGCCAGCACGACCATCGGGACGCCGTCGAGGAAAGCCTCCGCCACGCCCGAGAGCGCGTGGGTGAGGCCGGCTCCGGGGACGAGGTTCACGACTCCGACCCGATCCGAGCTGCGCGAGACCCCGTCGGCCATGAACGAGGCGGCCTGCTCGTCGGTGACGAGCACCGCCGTGACCGTGTCGGAGGAGGCGAGCGCGTCGTACAGCTCGATGTTGTGCGTGCCCGGGATCCCGAACGTGAACCGGACGCCCTCGTCCTCGAGCGCCCTCACGACCACGCGGGCCCCGGACTCCCTCATGACGGCTGGAGCTCCGGGACCCGCGCGCGGACCCTCTCGGCGACCCTGTCCGCGAGCGCCATGATCGTGAGGTACGGGTTGATCTCGGCGCACGCGGGGAACAGGCTGGCGTCGGCGACGAACAGCCACGGCACGCCGTGCACCTGCCCCCAGGCGTCGGTCACGGAGGTCGCCGGGTCGGCCCCCATCCGGCACCCGCCCATCAAGTGCGCGCTCGAGATCGACACCTTTCCGAGCTTGAACGCCTCCCTGGTGATCCTCCGGTCGAGCTCCCCCGACTGCTCCGGCGTGATGAAGAACGACGTCCCCGCCGGGGCGTGCACCCGCCGGCACCGCGCCGCGAAGAAGATCCGCGCCGCGGCCCGCTGCGACTCGACGAGCGCGTCGAGGACGCCGTCGGTGAACCTGTAGTGCACGACGGGGTTTCCCGCGCGGTCCACCGCGACGCGGTTCTCCGGGAGAGCGGGATCCACCGCGAGCACCAGGATCATCTGCATCCGGTCCATCCTGCTCATCATCTCGGCGTGCTCCGCCCCGAAGCCGATCAGGTTCTTGGCGGTGGTGAACGGGAAGTACATGCAGGTCTCGAGGAGGAACCCGCCACTCTCGACGAAGTGGTCGCAGTAGTAGCTCTTGGGGTGGCCGTGGAAGTTCGTGATCGGCCGGTCGTGCTCGCCGACGAGGATCAGGGCGGGGTGCGCGGTGAAGTAGCGGCCGAGCGCCGGCAGGCGGGCCGGGGGGCCGGACCTCAACAGCAGGGCCGGCGAGTTCACGGCGCCCGCCGACACGACGATCACGCGCGCCCGGACCCGGTACCGGCCTTCGGGCCAGCGCGAGGGCTCGCCGAACCCCGGGTTGGCGACCGTGGCGACGCACTCCCGGTCGCCGATGCCCTCCACGCGGCAGTTGGTGACGACCTCGACGCCGGCCGCCTCCGCTGCGGGGAGCTGCACGCGCAGCGTCCCCTGCTTGGCGGCGTTCGGGCACCCCAGGTTGCAGAGCCCGGAGCCCTTGCACCCCTTCACGTTCACGGGGAACTGCTCGACGCGGTACGAGAGAGCGCGGCAGGCCGCGGCGAAGAGGCGGTTGTTGTCGTTGATCGTGTCGTCCTCAAGGAGGTGGACGTTGTTCTCCACGGTGTACTTCATGCAGCGTGCGAGGAAGTCCGCGTACTCGAGCCCCGGCACCCCCCACCGGGACAGCACGTGCGGCGGGAGCGGCAGCGAGGTGCCGGTGTACACGACCGTGGACCCGCCGTACGCGCGGCCGAACGCGAGCGTCATCGTGCCCTCGCGCGTGAGGAACCCGCCGCTGTCGAAGTACAGCCGGTCCGCCATCTCGGACTCGCGCCCCGTGTACTCGTCCTCCCGGAGCCTCGCCCCCCACTCGAGCACGCAGACCTTGAGTCCTTGCCTGCAGAGCGGGGCGAGCTCCTTCGCCACGGTGCCGCCGCCGGCGCCCGAGCCGACGATGACGACGTCGAAGCTCTTCTCAACCATGGAGACGCCCGTTCCCGTCGAACGACGGCGCGTACCGCACGGCGGGCCACACCTCGGGCTGCCCGTAGAACCCCATGAACGCGAGCGCGCGGAGCCCCCAGAAGCCGCTCCGCAGCTTGAGGACCGGCGCGTCGAGGAGCCAGCGCAGCACCGCGTCCTGCCGGGCGCCCGACAACCGGTCGAACGGCGCGCCGAAGCGGAGCAGCGGGGCCCACCGCAGCATGGTCAAGAACGCGCCGAGCTGTCTCCGGATCGACCGCGGCCGCTCGGCGAGCGCCTTCCGCACGAGGCCGGCGAACCGTCCGCGCCCGCCCTCGTCGAGCGCCGCGACCGCCGGGACGACGCGCTCCGCGACGCGGAGGAACACCGCCCATTGCCGCTCACTCAGGGGGTTCACCGCCGCATTAGACGCCGGCGGGGGTGGCCGGTCAAGCGGAGTGCCCGCCGGCGATGGGGTTCCGGCGTGGGAACGTCCGACGCTGCTGCAGCGCGGCGCCGCCGGTCACCCGGCGCCCTCACGCCGGGTCACTCCTCGCTGTCCGGCGGGTACAGCTCCGGCTGCACGCCGGGGCCGCCGGGTTCGAAGCAGCGGCGGCAGCGCGCCTCGTACACGTCGGCGGCGCCGACGACGACCTGCTCCTGAGCCTGGGTGAGGCGCTGCGTGTACGACGCCGGGGCGCCGCACCGCGCGCAGATCGCGTGGACCTTCTCGACGTTCTCCGCGACCGCCAGCAACTCGGGCATCGGCCCGAACGGCTGACCGCGGAAGTCCATGTCGAGGCCGGCGAGGATGACGCGCTTGCCGAGGTCGGCCAGGTGGCCGACGACCCGGACCAGGTCCGCGTCGAAGAACTGCGCCTCGTCGATCCCGACGACGTCGGTGCGCGGGTCCACACGCCCGAGGATGTCGGCGGCCTTGGCGACGCGCTCCGCCTCGAGGCGCCACTTCGAGTGCGATACGACCTGGCCGGCGGAGTAGCGGTCGTCGAGGCCCGGCTTGAACACCTGCACCCGCTGCTTGGCGATGATCGCGCGTCGGAGCCGGCGGATCAGCTCCTCGGACTTCCCGGAGAACATGCTGCCGGTGATCACCTCGATCCCGCCGCCCCAGGGTCCGGTTGGCTGCATCGCGCCTCCAGCGGGCGTTGTACCACGAGGGGCGCCGCGGCGCCACCCGCCGCAACGCGCTCAGCGCGCAACGCCGGCGGGGAGCCTGCCGAGCCACCGTACGACGAGGCCGGCGACGGCGGGGCGGACCCAGATCGCGTCCGCGACGACGTCGAGTTGCGACTCGGGGCTGTGGAGGAGCACGAGCGGCTGATACTCCAGGCGGAACTCCGGGATCCCCGCCACGGAAGCCTCGGCCGCAGCGACGACGGCGCGGGCGTCGTGGATCTGGGGGACCGGAGCCCCGGTGTAGATGATGTCGCGCCGCCCGGCCGCCTGCCGCAGCCCCCAGAGACGATGCCCGGTGCCACCCTCCCGTTCCTCCGTGACGACGGTGCAGAGCCCGAACATGTCCACGGTGGGCAGCCCCGAGGCGTACGGCAGCGCTCCGGACGGGCCGCTCGCGAGCGTCGTGGTGCGCGGCAGCGCACTCCCCAGCGAGGCGCCGAGCGCCTCCCACCAACGCGATTGGACCCGGTGCTCCGCCATCGCGCGCCACGACGAGCCGACCAGGCGGGCGGCCGGGTCGGCGACCGGAGCCAGCTGGAGACACCCCCAGACGGCCATCGCGATCACGGAGGCCGTCGCCCAGATGCGGCGCGAGGCGGCCGCTCCGGCGACCAGGAGCACGAGGAGCGGCGCGAGGTACCGGCTGCCGGGCATCCAGTCGCCCCCCCGCGCCACGACGAGGAACGTCCACGCGCCCGCTCCCGCGAGGGCAGGGAGGAGATCGCGCCGACGCGAGAGCAGGAAAGGAACGCCGACCAGGAGCGGCCACCACTCCGCCGCCGCGCGGGCAAGGTACGAGACCCCGAACTCCGGTCCGGCCGCCGCCGAGAACCCCTTCACCGTGACAGACCGCGGCAACGGCGCGCCGAAGTAAGCGAGCCTCGCGGCCGCCATCACCGCGGCGGCGCCCAGCGTCGCGAGGAGGAGCGTTCGGAGCCGCGGTGAGGGCCTCCGCAGCCAGGGTGCGGCGGCGAGACCGAGGACGATCGCCTCGGGGCGGAGCGCCGCGACGGCTGCGCCGGAGATCCACGCGAGCCGCGCGCGGGCTGCGGCGACCGCCCACACCGCGAGCCAGAGCGCGGCCGCGTACGCCGACGTCTCGAGGCCGGTGGCTGCGTACATCGCGTTGCTCGGCACCGCGGCCCAGAGGAGAGCCGCGGCGGCGCCCGCCTCGGCGCCGGCGGCCGCGCGCACGGCGAGCCCGGCGGCCAGCGTCGCGAGCGCCGCGCACGCCAGCGACAGCCCCCGCCCCCACCGACCGGCGTCCACGCCGAGCGCCGCCGGGCCGGCCGCGAGCGCGGCGATCCAGACCCCGCCGCTCGCGCCCTCGATGCGCTCCCCGGGGTTGAACACGGGGCCTTCGCCGCGGGCCAGGTTCGCCGCGTACCTGAACTGGATGTAGGCATCGTCGACGAGGCCGTCCGCCGCGATTCCGAACGCGAGTGCCGCGAGCGCCGCCAGCACGGGAACCCACACCGCATTGCGGAACGCGACCACGACGCCGGCCGCGAGCAACGCGGCGCCGGCCAGCCACCAGGCGAGCGGCGGGCCGAGACCGGCGAGCATCGTCGCCACCGGCGCCATCGCGGCCTCCCATCCGGGCGGGAGAGCGATCACGGAACTCCCGGGCCGCCGCCACCGCCGGGGGCCGTCGGCCCGGCCCATGCCGGGGCGTAGAACGGAGCGAGTGCCGTGAGCACCGCCTGGAGGTACGCCCCGGCGCGGTCGACGAGGCCGGCGGTGAGCACTCCGAACGCACCCTGACGCGAGCGGACGTCGCGCTCGGCGGCCCACCGGTCGATCACCGCGGCGAGGTCCTCGCCGGCGAGGACAGCCTCGGCGACGGGCCCCGGCAGCATGACGCCGGCGCTCGATCCGATCCCTTCACGCACGCCGTCCCAGGCCACCGCCCAGTTTCGCAGGACCACCTCAAGCGGTTGGCGCGCCACCACCTCGACGCCGCCCTCGAGGCCGAGCGCGAGGTCCGCGCCGGGGACGCAACCAAGCGTCGTCCGCGCGCGGGCGCGCGCTCCCGCGAGCGTCGCGAGGGCGGAGAGGGGGGTGTCGGCCTGGCCGCTCGCGGCGTCGACGGGCACGAGCTCGACGGGCTCCCCCGGCCACGGGAGCGCGGCGAGGCGCTCGAGCGCCGCCTTGACGCCTGCGAGCTTGGGCTCGCGCGTCGACCCGACCGCGAGCCTCACACTCCGACCCGCGGGCAGGTCTCCGCGAGGGCGCATGCGTCGCAGGCGGGCTTGCGGGCGTGGCACACGCGCCGGCCGTGGAGGATCAGCCTGTGCCCGAGTGCCACCCATTCCTTCTTGGGGAACAGCTCCATGAGGTCCCGCTCGATCCTCTCCGGGTCGGTCTCCCGCGAGAGGCCGAGCCGCCCGGCGAGGCGCGCGACGTGGGTGTCGACGACCACGCCGGTCGCGAGCCCGAACGCGGTGCCGAGCACGACGTTCGCGGTCTTGCGGCCGACCCCCGGGAGCTCCGTCAGGCGCTCCATCGCGGCCGGCACCTCACCGCCGTGCCGCTCGACGACCGCGCGGGCCATCCCGAGCAGCGACTTCGCCTTGTTGCGGAAGAACCCGGTCGTGCGGATCAGCTCCTCGAGCTCGGCCTGGTCGGCCGCCGCGAGGGCGCGCGCGTCCGGGAAGCGCCGGAACAGGGCGGGGGTCACCATGTTGACCCGCGCGTCGGTGCACTGGGCGGAGAGGATCGTGGCGACCAGGAGCTCGTACGCGTTCGAGAACGCGAGCTCGCACGTCGCCTCCGGGTAAGCGGCGGCGAGCGCCGTCCGGACCGCGGCCGCGCGCGCGGGCGTCGCTGCGGCCCTCGACCTCCGCGTCATGGAGCGGCGTCCCTCGCGGCGGGTGTCGGGAACAGGCGCTCCTGCGTGGCGTTCACCAGCCCGCCGGAGATCACCATGCGGAGGGCCTCCTCCACCGACAGGTCCGTCTCCTTGATCGCGGAGGCGGGGTAGACGAGGAAGAACCCCGTCGTGGGGTTGGGCGTGGTCGGCATGAACACAGTGACCACGCGGCGCGGGCCGTCCGCCGTGCGCTCGTCGAACTCGCCGGTCACGAACCCGACGCCCCACACGTCGCCGGCGGGGAACGGGATCAGGACCACCCTGCGGAAGCTGCGCGGGCGGTTGGACGCGAACGCGCGGGTGACCTCGCGCGTGCCGGTGTACACGGCCCGCAGCACCGGAATGCGGGCGAACACCCTCTCGCCCCAGTGCAGCACGCGCCGGCCGAGGACGTTGTGCGCGAGCACGCCCAGGAGGAAGACGCCCACGACGAAGACCGCCGCGCCGAACCCCGGCACGACGCGCTCGAACAGCCGGTGGCTGATCGGATCGGCCCACCGGTCGATGAGGTCGAACAGGAATCGGCCGAAGAACAGTGTCACGACCAGGGGGAACGACACGAGGAGTCCGGTGACGAACCGGCTGCGCAGGAACCCCAGGAACGTCGTCTTCTTGCCGGGTTCGGGGCGCCGGATCGGGAGCCCCATCGACTCGGACAGGAACTTCTGGGGTGCCTCGTCCATGGCGCTCCCATTGTAGCGGCTCCGGGTTCCTCCCCGGGGCGGCGTTTCCGTGGACGGTCGAAGTGCGGGGGCAGAAGCGAGACGGAAGAGGGAAGGCGGAAGACGAACGACGAGACTCCGGCTCCCGTCTCGTCGTTGCCTTCCCTCTACCGTCTACCGTGCTCCTTGCCTACGACTGCTTGGCGTCGCTCTTCGCATACGGGCACTTTCCCCCCATCCCGGACGCCTTCGCTCCCGCCCCGCGCCGGCAGCAGCCTGCCGCGTTCCCGCTCCCCGCCATCGCCGCGACGTGAGCCTGCAGCTTCTTGACGAGGTCGGGGTTCGTCGACGTCGCGGTGATCACGACGCCCGAATCGGTCTTCTCGACGGTGCGGGTGACGCCCTCCATCGCCATCGGGCACTCGGGGCAGCACCCCGCGTCCTTCGCCGCCCCCGCGGCCATCTCCTGGAGCCTCGCGACGACCTTGGGGTCCTTCGCGGACATCGTCACCCTGATGCCGTTGTCGACGTTGGCGACGGTGCGCTCGACGCCGGCGCCCTTGCAGCACGCCATCGGAGCCGCGGCGTCGGCCGCCATCAGCGGTGCGGCCGCCACCGCGGCCAGTGCGATCAGCACGAGAAAGCGCTTCATCTGTCTCTCCTCACGATTGTCCATGCTGCGGTTGAACGTCGTGTCGTGTCTCCGGGCCGGGCTTCGGAGCGCAGCACGCCGCGCCGCCTGCCGCCTGCCACGGGCACAGCATCCTCCTCACCGTATCTGCCAGCGCCGCCCGCTCCGTCGCCCGGGAGCTCGAGCAGCGCACGAGCCACCGTTCGACGATCGCGGCACGCTGGCGTGCACGCACCTCGTCGAGGTGCGCGAGCGCGGTGCGGATCGCCGAGCGATCGGGCGCGGCCGCGCACAGCGAGGCGGCGAGCTGCTCCCGAACGGCCTTCTCCTCCTCGCACAGGGGCGCCGAGCACGTCGCCCCGAGCGCGGCGGCCGCGGTCCGCCCGCCGTGCCAGGAGACCCAGAGCGCCGCTCCGAGCGTCACGTTCGCGGCCACCGAAAGTGCCATGAGCGCCACCACCCACCGTATTCTCATCGCACCTCCCCCGTGCCGGCGGCCGTCGTGATCGCGTCGGCCGCGGGCGCGTCGAGCGCAGCGGCGAGGTCCGACGCCACGAAACGGTCCGACGCGAGCGCCGCGCCGATCCGGGCGCCGGCGAGCGCCGCAAGGAGCAGCAGCGCGGCCAGCCCGGCGCGCCACGCCACCGGGACCCCGAGCCACCAGAGCGGCGGCTCCGGCCACCGCCGGGCGAGCGCGCGCCGCCGCGCCCAGGCTGCGAACCCGGCCGGGAGCGACGGAACCGGCTCCGTGAGCCGCTCACCGAGCGCGCGTGCCTCCGCAAGGGCGAGCCGGCACCGCTCACACCCCGCCGCGTGCGTCTCGACGCGGGCGGCCTCGGCGGGGCCGAGCTCGCCGTCGAGGAGAGCATCGAGGCGGGGGTGCGTGTGGTCGCTCATCGCCGTTCCACCCCGTTCAACCCCGGGCAGCGGGGTTTCCTTCGCTGTGCCCGGTGCCGGCCGCGGCGGTTCCCCCGCCGAGCCACCCGGCGAGGCGGTGCCGGAGGCGTGCGCGCGCCCGCGAGAGCAGCGACTCGACGGCTGCCGGCGTTGTGTCGAGCGCCGCCGCGATCTCCTGGTACGAGAGCCCGCCCTCGTGTCGCAACAGGAGCGCGGCCCGTTGGTTGCGCGGCAACGCCGCGAGCTCCTCGGCGAGCGCCCGCCTGAGCTCGGACGACGCCGCCAGGCGCTCGGGATCCGGCGCGCCGTCGGCCGGATGCGAGCGGTCGTCGTCCTCCAGGAGCGGTACCCGGCCCGGGCGTCGGGACAGCGACCTCCTGCGGTTGAGGCAGAGCCGGGCGACGATCGTGTAGAGGTACGTCGAGACGCCGGCCGTGGGGCGCCACCGGCGGCGCGCGCGCCAGACGCGCACGAACGCCTCCTGCACGACGTCCTCGGCGCCCTCGGTGTCGGAGAGTGTGCGTCCGGCGAAGCGCAGCAGGGCCGGCGCAAACGCGCAGACGAGCTCCTCGAGCGCGCCGTCGTCGTCGCGCGCGATGCGCTCCATGAGGTCGGTGGGGTCGCCCGCCGTCGTCATCGTGTTGCTCTCTACAACACCGGGGATCGCGATTTCCTGCGAACCGAGGGGTCTCTGCGTGACGGCGAGCCGGCGGGAGGACCGGAGGGTGGAGGTGACGGGCGGATTCGAACCGCCGAATGAGGGCTTTGCAGGCCCCTGCCTTACCACTTGGCTACGTCACCGCGCGGCGGAGTGTACCGGCTGGCCCCGGGGGTGTCAACGAATCCCACGGCGCCCGCCGTGGGGCCGGCGGCTCACCCCGCGTCGGGGGCGTCCCAGGTCGCGAGGATGTGCTCCGCCTCCGCGACGAAACCCGCGGTCCGCGTCGACTCGGTGTCGAACATGCCGGCAAGCTCCCGCTTGAACTGGAGCACGGTGGTCGCAGAGGCGCTCACGATCCACACGCCCCGGCGCCGCCCGCGCTGCTTGATCAGGTCGCCCGCGCGGTGCAGCATCCCGGCGGTCTCCGGCGAGCCCGCCTTGAGGCCGGTCATGTCGAGGACGACGTCGAACCCGCGGCGGAGAAGGTCGAGCTCCCTCTAGAGACGCTGGAGCATCTCCGGGCCTTCCGACTCGCGGAAGAAACCGGACATCCGGAGGTAGAGGTGGCTTGTTGCGGCATCGGCCCTGAATTCGGGATCGCCCATCTGGTTTCCCCCGCGGCCGGAGCCCGGCCGCGCGACCTCGGGCAGCTCCGCCGCCGCCGGCCGGGTCACCGGTTGACGGACCGCATCGCGGCCTCGGGATAGCGCGAGCCCGAGGCGGTCCCGTGAGGCGCCGCGGCGTCGATCTCCGCCAGCACCGCCGGGGAGAGCGCGACGGCGAGCGCGCCGAGGTTCTCCTCGAGGTAGCGGACGCGCTTCGTCCCGGGGATCGGCACGACGTCCCGGCCCTGGGCGAGCACCCACGCGAGCACGAGCTGCGCCGGCGCGACGCCGACCCGCTCCGCGATCGCCTCCACACGCGCGGCGAGGCGGCGGTTCGCCGCGAAGTTGCCGGGCTCGAACCGCGGCGAGCGGGCACGGTAGTCGCCCGGCGGAAGGTCCGCCGGCGTCTTGAAGCGACCGGTGAGGAACCCGCGGCCGAGCGGGCTGTACGCCACGAACCCGATCCCGAGCTCGCGGACGGTCGGGAGGATCTCGGCCTCAACGTCGCGCGTCCAGAGCGAGTACTCGGTCTGGAGCGCGCTGATCGGGTGCGTGGCGTGGGCGCGCCGGATCGTCGCCGGCGCCGCCTCCGAGAGGCCGAGATACCGCACCTTGCCCTCGCGCACGAGCCCGGCCATCGCGCCCACGGTCTCCTCGATCGGAACCGCGGGGTCCACGCGGTGCTGGTAGTAGAGATCGATGACGTCCACGCCCAGGCGGAAGAGCGAGGCGTCGCAGGCGGCGCGCACGTACTCTGGGCGGCCGTTGACGCCGACCCACGTGCCGTCCGCTCTGCGCTCGTTCCCGAACTTCGTCGCCAGGACGACCTCGGTGCGGCGCTGCTTGATCGCGCGCCCCACGAGGCGCTCGTTGGTGAACGGGCCGTACATGTCGGCGGTGTCGAGGAAGGTGATCCCCTCGTCGAGCGCCCGGTGGATCGTCGCGACCGCCTCGGCCTCGTCCGCGGGCCCGTAGAACTCGCTCATCCCCATGCACCCGAGGCCCACCGCGGAGACGGTGAGCCCCTGCTTCCCCAATGCCCTCTCTTCCACGCTCGACCTCCTCGGCGCCACTCCGCGTGAGCGGCGGGGCGCCCCGGTCAGCGCCCCACGGGCGGTCCGCGCCTCACGCGACGGGCGAGCGCCGTCATCTACGGCTAAGCGGCGGTCCCCCCGGGCGGATTCCCCGGTCGCGATCACGGGTGCGGCTCCCGCACAGTGGGCGCGCGGGGTAGTGGGTCAGTTTGGTTAGAAGACGAAGTCGGCGTGGATTCGCATCTCCTGCCGGACATTCGACGAGCCGAGGGGGTCAAGATAGACCCTGATGCCTTCTTTGCGAACGAACTTCATTGCCGGCACGAGGTCTGAATCGCCGCTTACCAGAACCACCGTCCCCACAATCCGCTTAAGAGCAATCGAGGCCATGTCAAGGCCAATGCGGAGGTCAACACCCTTCTGTTTGATCGCGGGCTCTAGATCGTCAGCGGTGATTGGCCGAACGTGCGAACCCAGATCGGCAAGCGCTTGCCTACCGAGTTGCCACCCCCCCATGATCGTGAGTCCCCGCCTTACCGCGACATCGGGAGAGAGATCCAGGGTGTCGAGCAGTGACCGATGGCGATTTGCGATCGGCGTTTCAGAGAAGTTGATCGTCTTCTTACTGATAGGGTTGGTGCTCTTCCCTTCAAACGGAGGGGCGTCATAGAAATAGAGCCGCAACAGTTCAAGACCCTTCAGCCGATCGTGTTGCCGTAGTGTCTCGGCGTGGTTCTTGACGTCTTCGACTTTTGGGAAATACCCGAGCTTGAGTTGGAGCTGCTTCGTGACAAAGCCGCCATCCATCAGAATTGCAAAACGCTCGATCATGAGTCGAGGATAGCAAAAACAGCTTGCCCCACCCTCTCGCGGGGCTTTCGCCCACTTTCATCAGTTGCGAAAGGGTGGAGCCGTTATCCTTCAGGCAATCTAAACGCACCTACTACGGATGTCAATTCCTCCATTCACTGCCGCCCTTGACGACGCCTTCCCAGGGGCCTAGGATACTATCATGCGTAAGCGCCCACGCAAGCGAATGGACACCGCCGAGTTGGCGAAGTGGGTGGTTGATCAAGCCACCCATGATCAGCCCGAAGAACCACCCGAGAAGCAGAAGCCGCAGGACTCTGGCAAGAACCCCGCTGCTGTGGCCCTTGGAAGGCTTGGAGGACGCAAGGGCGGCCTAGCAAGGGCCGCGAAGTTGACTCCGGAGGAGCGAAAAGAGAGCGCCAGGTTGGCAGCTCTAAGACGTTGGGAAAAAACACGTTAGCCGCACGCGCTCATAATTATGCTAGTTTCATGGAATGAGTGGTGCCATAAGGCTTGACATTCCCGCCGCCGCGCGCTAGTATGTCTCCGTGGACCCGCGGATGGTCGGTCCAGCGCGACCTCCGCAAACCTAGGGCCACGGAGGCGAAGATGTCGGACGAACATCCTGAGCGCTCAGCAAATCACAAGGTTGAGATCAAAATCGGCGACTTCGAGTTCAGGAGCGAAGGCCCCACCGATGTCGTCAACTCTCAACTCCAGGCCTTCCTCGAGCTCGTCAAGAC
>DATKLI010000096.1:0-12879 GCA_035542455.1 Thermoanaerobaculaceae bacterium | reverse complement strand
CCTTCAGGTCGTCTTACCTCCGCACCAGGCTCTTGACGAGGTATCTTCACTTCTACAACCACCACCGAGCTCATGCATCTCTCGGTGGCAAGCCGCCCATCAGTAAGCTGAACAACGTGGTGAGAAACAACAGCTAGCGCGGCGCGGCCGCCCGGCGCCACACCAGCAGCTCGAGCCCGCCCTCGAGCGGGATGAGGGCCGGCCTGTAGAGCCGCGCGAACGCAGGGTTGGACTCGATATCCGCCTCGTAGGCGAGCGCCCCGCCCTCGGCGCGCAGGTCCACGCGGCGGCCTCGCACCGCGGCACCGTCCGCTCCGAACCCCGCGTCAGGAAACCACCACAGGTCTCCGGGTTGCGCACCGTCGCGGGAGACGATCATCCCGTTGCCCAGGATCAGGAGCCCGGGCGCGCGCGAGAGGACGTAGGCGCCGTCGTGCTTCTGGTGGCCCTTGCGCGCGATCGCGGGGTCCGCCGCCGCGCGCGCGATGTGGGCGTCCGTCAGGCCCAGGATGTCGACCGTCGGGAGCCCCGAGAAGTACGGGATCGCGCCGACCGGCGAGAGCGCAATCGTGGTGCCCTGCGGGACCGTGCCCCGCAGCACCTTGCCGAGGTGGACCCATTTCCCCGTGAACCTCGTGTAGATCGTGTCGGCCACGCGCGAGCCGAGCACGCCGGGCACCGCTAGCGCCGCGACGGCGCCCGCCAGGGCGGCGCCCTGCACGACACCCACGACCGCACCCCGCGCCCACGCCGGCGCGAGGCGGCGCGCCGCGGCGGGGACCAGCGCCACCGCGAGTCCCGCGAGCGCCGCCGCGAGAGGCGCGAGCGGCACGAAGAACCGCCCGAGCGGGAAGTGGTCGCCGCCGGTGGTCACGACCGCCACCGCATGCACCGCGAGGAGCACGAACGGCCACGTGGCGAGGACGTGCCGACCGAGCGCGAGCGCGATCACAGCGCACGCCGCGACCAGCACCGCCCCCGACCCGCGCGTCAGCCACTCCCCGACGTAGGCTGCACCCGAGGCGAAGTCCGCGCCGAGCGCCGCCCGCTTCGCGAAGTAGGTGTTGGGGACGAGCGCGCCGTAGTAGGCGAGGCGCCACGCGAGGAAACCGGCGTACGCGGCGAGGGTGCCCGCGGCGGGCGCCAGCTCGCGGGAGAGGATCCTCGCACCGGCCGGCGCGCGCCGGACCGCGAACACGCCCACGGCGACGAGGAACACGAGCAGCGCCTCGGGCCGCGTGAGCATGGCCAGCAGGAAGAGCGCGGCGCTCGCCCACCCGGGGCGGCCGGAGCCCGGCTCGAGCGCCATCAGCGCCCCGCTGACGGCGGCGGCCATGAGCGTCGTCTCGAGACCCTGGACCGCGTGGAACGCGAGCGCGTGCGAGCACCCGAGCACGAGCGCGGCCGCGCCGCCCCAGAGCGCGAGCCCCCTCCGCGTGCACCACGGCGCGTCGCCGGGCCCTCCGAGCGCGGAGCTCTGGAGCACCGGCGCGAGCCGCGACGGCCACAGCGAGGCGAGCACGATGCAGAGCGCCCCGAGCGCGACGCTGAGCAGGTAGGCGGTCCTCGGCGTGTCGGCGCCGAGACGGTGAAGCCCCGCCAGGAGCGCGACCCATAGAGGGTCGGTGTACCCCTCCACGCGCTCGCCGGGGTTGAACACCGGACCCGCGCCGCGCGCGAGGTTCTCGGCGTACCGGTACGAGATGTAGGCGTCGTCGCTGTTCGGCACCGCCGGGTAGAGGGAGGCCTGCCAGAGGAAGGCGGCGAGCGCCGCGACGACCGCTGCGACCCTGGGCACGCCTCACGGTAGCACGCGCCCCGGCCGCGCGCCGGGCCGGCAACGATAGGGGGCCCAACGACATGCGAGGATCCGCCTTGTCCCCGGGGCGGCCGAGGCGTAATCTAACGTGTTTGAGGTGGCTATGCCGACGGTGGTGGACAAGGTCATCGAGGTCTTCATGGGCTCCACGCACGAGCGGGAGTACAAGCGCCTCTCCCCGATCGTGGCCCAGATCAACGAGAAGGAGCCCGAGGTCGCGGCGCTTTCCGACGACGCGGTGCGCGCTCGGATCGGCTCGATTCGCGACGACATCCGCACGCGCCTCGAGAACCTCCCGGAGGAGTACAAGGAGCGCCGCACGCTCGTCCAGGAGGTTCTGGGAGGGCACCTCGTCGATGTGTTCGCCCTCGTGCGCGAGGCGTCAAAGCGCGCGCTCGGAATGCGGCACTTCGACGTCCAGCTCATCGGCGGGATGGTGCTGCACGAGGGGAAAATCGCCGAGATGCGGACCGGCGAAGGGAAGACGCTGGTCGCCACGCTGCCGGTCGTGCTGAATGCGCTCACCGGACGCGGGGTCCACGTCGTTACGGTCAACGACTACCTGGCCAAGCGCGACGCGGAGTGGATGGGCAGGATCTACAAGTTCCTCGGGCTGACCGTGGGGTGCATCCAGAACCAGATGGAGGACGCCGAGCGGAAGACCGCCTACCTCGCTGACATCACGTACGGGACGAACAACGAGTTCGGGTTCGACTACCTCCGCGACAACATGAAGTTCGAGGTCGAGAACATGGTGCAGCGCAGGCACGTGTACGCGATCGTGGACGAGGTGGACTCGATCCTGGTGGACGAGGCGCGCACGCCGCTCATCATCTCCGGCCCATCCGAGCTCTCCGTCGGGCTCTACTACCAGGTCGACCACATCATCCCGAGGCTGGTCAAGGGCGAGGAGATCAAGGACAAGTACGGCAACAAGTCCACAACCGGCGACTACCTGCTCGACGAGAAGGCACACACCTCATCGCTCACGGAGGATGGCGTCGCAAAGGCCGAGAGCCTGCTCGGCGTCCCGAACCTCTACGACCCGGCGAACATCGAGACGCTGCACGCGGTGCAGCAGGCGCTGCGCGCGCACACCCTGTACCAGCTCGACCGCGACTACATCGTCAAGGACGGCCAGGTGATCATCGTGGACGAGTTCACCGGCCGCTTGATGCCGGGGCGGCGCTGGTCGGACGGGCTCCACCAGGCCGTCGAGGCCAAGGAGAACGTCAAGATCGAGGCCGAGAACCAGACGCTCGCCACGATCACGCTCCAGAACTACTTCCGCATGTACGAGAAGCTGGCCGGCATGACGGGCACCGCGGAGACCGAGGCGGACGAGTTCGCTCACATCTACGGCCTCGACGTCGTCGTCATCCCCACCAATCGCCCGATGGTCCGCGCCGACAACCCCGACGTCATCTACCGCACCGAGGGGGAGAAGTGGAAGGCGGTCGTGGAGGAGCTCGTCGAGCTCCACGGAAAAGGGCAGCCGGTGCTCGTCGGCACCGTCTCGATCGAGAAGTCCGAGCGCCTCTCGGAGATGCTGAAGCGGCGCGGGATCGCCCACGTCGTCCTCAACGCCAAGTACCACGAGCGCGAGGCGGGAATCGTGGCGCAGGCCGGCCGCTCCGGCGCGCTCACGATAGCGACCAACATGGCCGGCCGCGGCACCGACATCATCCTCGGCGGCAACCCCGAGGGCCTCGCCCGGGCAGAGGCCGATCCGCTCAAGGAGCCCGAGGCGAACACCGCGGCGTTCGAAAAGTACAAGGTCAAGTGCGCCGAGGAGCGCGACAAGGTGCTGGCCGCCGGCGGCCTCCACATCCTCGGCACCGAGCGCCACGAGGCGCGCCGCATCGACAACCAGCTCCGCGGCCGGTCTGGCCGCCAGGGCGACCCCGGCTCCTCGCGCTTCATCCTCTCGCTGGAGGACGACCTGATGCGCATCTTCGCCTCCGACCGCCTCCGGGAGTGGATGAAGCACCTCGGGATGGAGGAGGGGATCCCGATCGAGTCGAGGATGGTCTCGCGTTCGATCGAGCGGGCCCAGAAGCAGGTCGAGGGCCGCAACTTCGAGATGAGAAAGCACCTCCTCGAGTACGACGACGTCATGAACAAGCAGCGCGAGGCGGTGTACCGCCTGCGCCGCGACGTCCTCGAGGGGAAGCAGGGCCGCGAGTGGGTGCTGCGCGCCGCTCGCGAGATCGTCGGGTCGTTCGTCGACTCGTACTGCCCCGACGAGAAGCACCCGGACGAGTGGGATCGCGAGGCGCTCGAGCGCGAGCTCAAGGAGCTGTTCGGGATGACCGCCGCCCAGGCCGACGTGTCATGGGACACGATCAACCGGCCGCAGCTCCTCGAGCGCCTGACCGCGGCCGTCGAGCAGCGCTTCGACGAGCGCGAGCGCACGATCGGTGCGGATCAGTTCCGGCAGCTCGAGCGCTACCTCATCCTCTCGGTGCTCGACGCGCAGTGGAAGGACCACCTGCTGGCGCTCGACCACCTCAAGGAGGGGATCGGGATGCGCGCCTACGGGCAGCGCGACCCGCTGGTCGAGTACAAGCGCGAGTCGTTCGACCTCTTCCAGGAGATGATGGAGCGCGTCGAGGACCAGGTCGTGCAGTACCTGTACCGGGTCGAGCTGGTCCAGCAGGCCCCCGAGCGCCGCCACCGCCAGGTCGCGCACCGCGAGCAGAAGGCGGAGGTCTCGGGGCTCGAGGGTGAGCGCAAGGAGGCACAGCACTCGCCGGGCTCGACGACTCCGACCACCGTGCGCCGGACCACGCCCAAGGTCGGGCGCAACGACCCGTGCCCGTGCGGCTCCGGCAAGAAGTACAAGAAGTGCCACGGCGCCGTCGAGGGCACGCCCGCCTCGTAGAGACGGGAAAAGGGGAGAGGGGAGAGGGAAGACCGAAGCCCCTCAACCCTCACTGCCTTCCTTCTCTTGCCGACTTCCCTCTCCCCGATTGAGAAACCGCAGTCCGTGGTCCGGGCCCGAAACGAGAGGAGCAGGCCCACGGCCACACGCGTGGAGCCGCGCCGGAGCCGGCGCTCTGGTCCTGGGTCTGAACATCGTGGGCGGATGAGACGAAGCAGGCAGTGCCGCCGCAGAACGCGGGGAGCCGCACAGCCGAGAGTGGGCCAGATGCAAGGCGCACGAGGCGGGAGGAGCGGAGCGTAGCCGGAGGCTGGATGAGGACTCGAGCCGGCGAGCGCAACGCGGGCGAGAAGCGGCTGCGCCGCGACGAGGGGGGGCACGGGGGGTCAAGAGCGTCCGGGTGGGCGGTGGAGCGGACGCGGGATCCCCCGCCAGGATGGATGGTCCGCTATCGGCGGCGCTCTTGTGCGGCTGCGGTATCCTCTCACGCATGGGTGAGCCCTACCCCGTCGCAGCTCCCGACTACTTCGACCGGCGGAACGTGTTCTTCTGGACCGCGAAGAACATCGCGCTGCTCGGTCACCGCTTCCTGGCGCGCCCACACGTCGAGATCGACGAGGCGATCCCGGCGCTCAAGCGGCTCCCGGAGGCAGTGTTCCTGTACTGTGGCCTGCACAAGAGCCTTTGGGAGACGAGCGGCGTCCTGCCCCCGCTCCACCTCGCCGGCATTCCGCTCCCCTACGTCGGCATGGGCGACAACCTGGTCCACGGGCGTCTGTTCCGCCACCTCTCGAAGAAGATCGGGACGTTCTCGATCCGGCGCCCGTGCAACCGGCGCGAGATGCTCGAGTCGGCCCGGAAGCTGCGCGACGACGTTCTTTCCTTCCTCGCATACGGCCTTGATGTCCTGGTGTACCCCGAGGGGACGCGAAAGAACATCCCCAGCCAGGCGCGCTACGGGGACTTCTTCCCGGCGGCGTTCGACGCCGCTCTCGAGTACGAGCGCCACCGCAACGCCATCCTGGCGGCCAACCCGGCGCTCGCCCCGCGCAAGGTCTACGTCGTTCCGTTCAACGTCGACTACAGCCGGGTGCGCGAGGCCGAGGAGATGGTCCGCAAGGAAAGCGTGAAGCCGCGGACCCTCCACGTCTTCGACTCGTTCTCCATGATCCGCCACATTGGCGACACCTACATCTCCTTCGGGAGGCCGATCCGCGTCGCCGACCACCTCGACCTCGACCGCAAGGGACTGGCCGCCCTCGCCAGACAGCAGTGCCTCGACCTGGTGAAGATCCTCCCCGTCAACGTCGCGAGCCGCGCCATTCTCGAGCTCGAGCCCTCGCCCGACGTGCCGCCGCCGGTGCTCCACGCGGCGATGGACCGCATCGTGGAGGCCCTGCGCCCGTACGCCGACCGCTTCCGCGGGTTCAGGCCGGGCGACGCCCGGGCCGCGATCGTCCGCCGCGCGCGACAGGTCCACCTCGACTTCCGCCGGCTGGGCCCGGAGAACATCGCGCTGTACCGCCTGTACGCCAACTACATCTCGCACTACCTCGACCCCGCGCTCGCGACCTGAGCGGCCGGGACACGCCAGAGACGACGTCTCAGTCGTATACTCGTGACCACGGAGGTCGCATGGCAACGTCACTGAAGGACAAGATCGTCGCCTCGCTGTCGGCTCCGGATTCGCACGTATCGCCGGCGGCGGCGCTCGAGGGCGTCACCGGGGCTCAGGCGAGGCGGCGCCCGAGCCGGGCGCTCAACACGATCTGGGAACAGCTCGCCCACGTCGTCTTCTGGCAGGAGTTCGTGCTCGCGACGCTCAAGGGTCGGAACCCGCGCTCGCCGTCCACCGCGGCCGCCGGGTGGCCGCCGATGCCGTCGGCGCGCGGCGCCGACCGGGCGTGGGTCGCGCTGCGAGCGCGCTTCGACGACTCCCTCGTCGAGCTCGAGCGCATCGCGCGGCGGAGCAGCCTCGGGCGCACCGTCGGCAGGCGCGCCAAGTCCACATTGGGCGAGGAGCTCCTCACCCTGGCCGACCACAACACGTACCACTTCGCGCAGATCGTCTCGCTGCGGCGCCAGATCGGCGCGTGGCCCCCGCCGTCCGGCGGGCAGACCTGGTAACCCTGCCCGCAGGTGTTGCGAATCTGGCCGGAACCCCGCCGGCGTCTGCTAGCTGCGCTACAATCCGCCATGCCTGACCACGACATCCCGACGCGCACCGCTCATCAACGCGTCGAGGTCCCTCACCCTTGCAGGGCTCGGGATGAGCGCCCCGCCCATACCACCGCGCTCGACTGCGAGGCCGACCCCCATGCCTGATCATGACATCCCGGCGCGCACCGCTCGCCAACGCGTCGAGATCCCTCGCCCTTGCAGGGCTCGGGATGAGCGCCCCGCCCATACCACCGCGCTCGACTGCGAGGCCGACCGCCATGCCTGATCATGACATCCCCCTTGCGCTCACCTTTGACGACGTGCTGCTCGTCCCGGGCCGTTCGGGCGTGCACCCCGCCGAGGTGGACATCGCCTCGAACCTCACGCGCTCCATCCGGCTCAACATCCCGATCCTCTCCGCGGCGATGGACACCGTGACCGAGGCGCCGATGGCGATCGCGATGGCGCAGCACGGGGGACTCGGGGTGATCCATCGCAACATGCCGATCGCCCGCCAGGCCGAAGAGGTGGACATGGTGAAGCGCTCCGAGTCGGGGATGATCGTGGACCCGGTCACGATCCGCCCGGACCGGCTGGTGCGCGAGGCGCTCGAGCTGATGGCGCGCTACCGGATCTCCGGGCTGCCGGTCGTGGACGCGCACGGCCAGCTCAAGGGGATCCTCACGAACCGCGACCTCCGCTTCTGCACCGAGACCGACCGCCCGATCGCGGACTTCATGACCAGGGACGACCTCGTGACCGCGCCGGTCGGGACGACGCTGGAGGCCGCCAAGGCGCTGCTGCACAGGCACCGGATCGAGAAGCTCCTGGTGGTGGACGACGAGGGTGCCCTCAAAGGGCTGATCACCGTCAAGGACATCAAGAAGGCGCAGGAGTACCCGAACGCGTGCAAGGACGGCCTGGGCCGGCTGCGGGTGGCGGCTGCCGTCGGCGCGGGTTCGGACCTCGTGGAGCGGTGCGCGGCGCTGGTCAACGCGAAGGTGGACGTGCTGTGCCTCGACTCCTCGCACGGGCACGCCGAGAAGGTGATGGCCGCGGCGGCGCGCATCAAGGCGCTCCACCCGGACGTCCCGCTGATCGCCGGCAACGTCGCGACGTACGACGGCGCACGCGACCTCGCCAGGCTCGGCGTCGACGCGGTCAAGGTCGGCGTCGGCCCCGGCTCGATCTGCACGACGCGGGTCGTGACCGGCGCCGGCGTACCGCAGATCACCGCGATCCTCGAGTGCGCCCGCGCGTGCCGGGAGGCCGGCGTGCCGCTCGTCGCGGATGGCGGGATCAAGTACTCCGGCGACATCACGAAGGCGCTCGCCGCGGGCGCCGACACGGTGATGATCGGATCGCTGTTCGCGGGGGTGGACGAGTCGCCCGGCGAGCAGATCCTCTACCAGGGCCGGACGTTCAAGGCGTACCGCGGCATGGGCTCGCTCGGCGCGATGAAGGCCGGCGAGGGCGCGCGCGACCGCTACTTCCAGGGCGAGGAGGAGACCGCCAAGCTCGTCCCCGAGGGGATCGAGGGGATGGTGCCGTACAAGGGCCCGCTCTCCGCCCAGCTCACCCAGCTCGTCGGCGGGCTCCGCTCCGGGATGGGGCTCGCGGGGTGTGCGACGATCGCGCAGCTCGCGGCGGAGGGGCGCTTCATGCGCATCACCTCGGCCGGCCTGAAGGAGTCGCACGCCCACGACGTCGTGATCACCAAGGAGGCCCCCAACTACCGCGTCGAGCGGTGAATCCCCTGCGCCGTCGCGCGCCTCTCCCGGCCGGGGCGGTTCGTGTGAGAATGCGGTGGTGCGCCGCCTGCCGACCGTCTGCGCGATCGCGGCGATCGTCGCCGGGACCTGCTGGCTGTACCGCCCCGCACTCGGCCTCGAGCTGATCGGCGACGACTACCAGTGGATGCAGCTCGCCCGCTCGGCGCTCCACCGGCCGTCGCTCCTGCTCGCCGACCTCGACACGTTCTGGCGACCGTCGAGCACGTGGACGCTCGCCGCGACCCACCTCGCGGCGCCGTTCAGCCCCGCCGCCCACCACGCCGTGAGCCTCGGGCTGCAGGTCACCGCGGCGCTCCTGCTGCTGGGCGTGGCGCGGAGGGCCGGCCTGGGGACGCTCGGCTCGGCGGCGGTTGCGCTGGTCTGGGCGTGCTCGCCGTTCGCGTCCGAGCCGGCCGTGTCGGTCGCGAGCCGGCACGAGACACTGCTGCTGGCGGCGTGGCTCGCCCTCGCGCTCGCGTGGCCCGGCCCCGGCGAGCGCTGGTCCGCCGGGCGCATCGCCGGTGCGGCGGCGGGCGCCGCCCTGGCGGCGTGCAGCAAGGAGACGTGGGTGGTGACGCCCGCTCTCGTCGTGGGGTACGATCTCGTCATCCGCCGTGCGCCGACGCGCGTCGCGCTCCGCACGGCGGGCGTGTTCGTCGGCCTCGCGGCCGCCTACACGGCGGTCCGCTTCGTGGTCTTCCCGACGTTGCGGGGCTACTTCGACCTCTCCCCGGGCGTGCTCGCAAAGGTGCCGCACGAGTTCGCGGCGTTTCTCTACCTCGAGGGGCTGATGCCGATCAGGTTCCCGTTCGGCTGGCGCAGCGTCGCGGCGCTCGCCGTCGTCGCGGCGGGCGCGTGGCTCGCGCTCAGGCGGAGGAGCGCCGCCGCGCTGCTGGGCCTCGCGTTCCTCGTCATCCCGACGATCCCGACGCTGCTGGTCCCGTACCTGCCGACGCGCTACACGACGATCCCCTACTGCGGGTTCGCCCTGATGGCCGTCGGCTGCTTCGAGGAGCTGGTGCGCGACCTCGGTGCGACGGCGCGCCGACTGGCCGGGGCCGCTTTCGCCGGCGTGGGCGCGCTCGTACTCGCCGCCGGGGCGTTCATGGTGAGGGCCGAGCTCGCGGACGCGGAGGGGCTCTCGCGACTCCACGCCGCTCTGCTCGCGGAGGCCCGCGCCGTGAGCGCGGGGTTCCCGGTCGGCCGTCCCGTGGTCGTCGTCCGGGCCGAGGACGACAACCCCTCCGAGACGCTCGCGCTCGCCGCGCGCGGGTTCCCCAAGCTCCCGTACCTCCGACCGCCCGACCCGTACGGGATGGTGGACGCGGCCGCGCTGTTCGACTGGGTGCTACGGCGCGACGATCTCGACGTCCGGCGGGTCGACGACGGCGAGCGGCGGTACGCGGGCCGGCCCGGCGCCGTCCTGATCCATACCGTGGGGCGGTTCGAGTGGCTGGACCGCGGGACGTCCGACGTGGCGGCCCAGGCGAGGAGCGCCGCACTCGCGGGGTACCGGCTCAGGATCGTCGTGGCCGAGCCGTGGCGACCGCGTCCGACCGGTAACACTCAAGCCGGGGCGGTACAATCCGGCTGATGACACGGATGCGACGGCCCAGCCGCGAGGGACGTTCGGGACCGGTCCGGCGCGGCCCGCTCGGCCCGTCGCCGGTGGCGGGCCGGAGTTGAAGGTGGCCGGGGCGAGCGCGCCGTCACCGGACGTGTGGGTCCTCCAGCCCGAAGGGCGCTTCGCGGGGCTTCGCCTGGGACAGGTCTGGGCGTACCGCGAGCTCCTCTACTTCCTCGTGTGGCGCGACGTGAAGGTCCGCTACAAGCAGACGATCCTCGGCGCCGCGTGGGCGATCCTGCAACCGCTCGCGGCGGCCATCGTGTTCACGATCTTCTTCGGCCGCCTGGCCGGGATCGCGTCCGACGGCCTGCCGTACCCGCTGTTCGCCTACTCGGGGCTGCTGGTGTGGACGTTCTTCGCGCAGGGGCTCGCCCAGTCGTCCGCGAGCGTCGTCGGGTCGGCCAACCTGATCACCAAGGTGTACTTCCCGAGGCTCGTGATCCCGGTCGCGGCCGTTCTCTCCGGCCTGCTCGACCTCGCGGTCGCGAGCCCGCTCCTCGTGTTGATGATGGCGCACTACCGGGTGTGGCCGGGCGCCGCGATCGTGGCGGCGCCGTTCATCCTCGTGCTCGCGCTCCTGTCGGTCACCGGCGTCGGGCTCTGGCTCTCCGCGCTCAACGTCGAGTACCGCGACGTGAGATTCGTCGTCCCGTTCCTGGTCCAGCTCTGGCTCTTCGTGACGCCCGTGATCTACCCGGCGAGCGCCGTGACGCCCCGGCTCGAACGGCTCGGCGTGCCCGGATGGGTGCTGGGCCTCAACCCGATGGCGGGGGTCGTCGAGGGGTTCCGCTGGGCAACGCTCGGGCGGGGCACCGCGCCGACCTCGCTCATCGCGGCCAGCGCCGCCGTCGCGGTGGTGTTGTGCCTTACGGGAGCGCTGTACTTCCGCAGCGTGGAAAGGGAGTTCGCCGATGTCGTGTGAGCTCCCGGCGTTGCGCGCGGGAGGACGTCCGTGAGTGCGCTGGCGATCCGCGCCGCGGGCCTGTCCAAGCGCTTCCGGATCGGCCAGCGCCCGCGCTACAAGTCGCTGCGCGAGAGCCTCCAGAACGCGCTCGCGGCGCCGTTCCGGCGCGGCGGGCGCGCCGTCGAGACGATCTGGGCGCTCCGCGACGTCTCGTTCGAGGTCGCTCCGGGCGAGGTGATCGGCGTGATCGGCCGGAACGGCGCGGGGAAGAGCACGCTCCTCAAGGTGCTCGCGCGCATCACCGAGCCGACCGAGGGGCGCGTCGAGCTGCACGGCCGCGTCGGCAGCCTGCTCGAGGTCGGCACCGGCTTCCACCTGGAGCTCACCGGCCGCGAGAACATCTTTCTGTCCGGCGCGATCCTCGGCATGAAACGCGCGGAGATCGTGCGCCGCTTCGACGAGATCGTGGCGTTCGCCGAGATCGACCGGTTCCTCGACACGCCGGTGAAGCACTACTCCACCGGGATGTACCTCCGCCTCGCCTTCGCCGTCGCCGCGCATCTCGAGCCCGAGATTTTGCTGGTGGACGAGGTGCTCGCGGTAGGCGACGTAGCGTTCCAGAAGAAGTGCCTTGGGAAGATGGGCGAAGTGGCGGTGGGAGGCAGGACGGTTCTCCTCGTCAGCCACAACATGGGATCCATCCAGTCGCTTTGCAGCAAG
Source organism: Thermoanaerobaculaceae bacterium (assembly GCA_035542455.1). Taxonomy (GTDB): domain Bacteria; phylum Acidobacteriota; class Thermoanaerobaculia; order Thermoanaerobaculales; family Thermoanaerobaculaceae; genus RBG-13-68-16. The sequence continues at coordinate 993 of DATKLI010000096.1, read as the reverse complement.
GTGCTGATGATCCGAAACGGTCGGATTGTCCATTGCGGACGTCCTGCTGAGGTCGTTGCTGCCTACCTACGCGAAAGTGAGGGCAACAACTGGGCCGACGTCGACTTGAGGACTCACCTCGGCCGCTTGCCGCGAATGAGGCCGATCCTCCAAAGGGTGAGACTGTTGAACGCCAGAGGTGAAGTGAGCCGCACTTACCTGTCCGGGGAGCGCATCGTGGTCCAGATTCGCTACGATGCCTCTGCGGAACGCGAGCCTCTCGCTGGTGCTGGGTTCATCCTGTGGACCTCAGCTGGAGTACGCGTCGGTGGGTTCAATACCTACATGGCGGGTATGCCGCCCAGTCGCTTCCCTTCGAAGGGTATGGTCGAGTTTACACTGAGTTCGCCGCCGCTTACTCCTGGCGGATACTCGTTGAGTGTGTCGCTCGGAACTCACCAGGCTATCCTGTGTGACAAGGTGGAATCCGCAATCCAATTCGACGTCAGCCCGAACGACGTCTTTGGGACAGGATATCTGCTAACAGCCGAGGACGGTGCTGTGGCCCTGGCTTGCCAAGTTCGCTTTCATGAAGGGATGGCTGAGGCTCAATCATGAGCGTTCACAACCGCCGCGAGCCCGCATGGCACCGCCAGGTCATCTCGGCTCTAGGGAAGTGGAAGGCTCGCAACAGTTTAGCCCTCAGTGCAACGCTGATGCGAAATCTCAACCGAAGGATGACGCCTGTCCATCTCCAACGATTGACTGCCTCTGCTCTCGGGTACACCGAGAGGTTGCGGGTGCCCGGCGTTCCCTACGGCCGTTATCTGTATAGGGAGCGCGGTGTTCCTGTCCTCTATGCCTCGGTTTTTGCGGCGTTACTTCGACACCTCGCTGGTGACCTTGAGTCGCTTACGGAGCAGGAGCGGTCGGAGTGGGTCTCGTACGTCAACTCCTTTCAGAGCGCCGACGGTCTGTACCGCGACCCGGCCGTACAGAGTGCCCAGGCCGAAA
>DATKLI010000095.1:0-27529 GCA_035542455.1 Thermoanaerobaculaceae bacterium | reverse complement strand
CCTCGCGCACCAAGGTGCTGAAGTTCCTCTCCGAGAAGGGGCTCGCCGGGGACGAGATCGCCGGCCAGGATCTGCGCGTCTCCGACCGCCAAGCCGCGGACTACGGCGGCGCGAACATGCGCGACATGCTGCGGTACGTCGTCGAGGCCACGATCGTCGTGCGCTCGAAGAACGTCGACCGCGTCCTGCAGGTGAGCCGGATGACCGACGAGCTGGTGCGCGCGGGCGTCGTGCTCTCCTCGAAGAACGACTGGCAGTCGTCGGGACCGCGCTTCCTGTTCACGCAGCTCAACACGATCAAGCCCGAGATGCTGGCGGAGGCGACGCGGAGCGCCCGCGCGGCCGCGGTCCAGTTCGCCGCCGACAGCGGCAGCGCGGTGGGGGCGATCCGCCGCGCGAGCCAGGGGTTGTTCTCGGTCACGGACCGCGACCAGAACGCGCAGGGGCAAGGCGAGGGCGGCGGCGGCGACTCCGGCGACACGGACCCGAACAAGCGGGTCCGCGTCGTCGTCACGGTGGACTACTTCCTCGAGCGCTGAGCCTGACGACCCGTGCCGCCCCGAGCAGTAGGGCGCCACGCGCCGCGGGCGGCTTACCCCGCCGGGCGAATGGGCGCGGGCGCTCCCGGCACGGGCGCCGGCGGTCTTACTGCGCTCTCGCAGTCTCCAGGAGGAGCTTGAGCGAACCGTAGTTGATGTTCTGGCAGATGTCGTAGACCGTCTTCGTGAGCGCGCGGTCGTGGCTGATGAGGGCGTGCTTGACCATGAACACCTGGTAGTCGCGGTCCTCGGCTCCGAAGTACGTCGCCAGGACGCACCCCACGCCGCTCAGGCCGGCCAGGAACACCGTGTTGACGCCCTTCTCGTGCAGGACCTTGTCGAGGTCGGTCTTCTTGAAGGCGTCGGGGAAGTTCTTCACGACCTTCGGGTCGTCGTCCTTGACGGCGACGGTCTTGGGGAACTCGAACGCGTCGGTGCCCGGCGCGGGCCCCTCGCTCGGGTCGGTGTGGTACACGCGGATCACCGGGAACCCGTTGTCGCGGAACAGCGCGATCACGTAGTTCATCGTCTCGAGGCCGGTCTTCTTGTCCTGCTCGTCCATGTACGGGAGGAACGCGTTCTGGACGTCCATGACGACGAGAGCCGGCTTCATCCTCGGAGGAGCCGGCTTCTCCGCCGCGGTCGCGACCGCTGCCAGGGAAGCGAGGACGACGACGAGCGACACCACCTTCACGATCCTGCTCATGTGGTTCCCTCCTGATCGTGCGCCTGGGCAGAGATGCGAGCGCTTTCTTCCTATACGAGAAGGGGCCCGGGCAGGTTTGCCCCGCGGGCCCCGGCGGCGGCCGCCCCGCGGCCTCAGAGCTCCGCGTGGTCGAGGGCGTGCCGGCAGGCGCAGTCGCCGTGTGCCGGCTCCTCGCGCACGAACGCCGCGAACAGCTCCGCCAGCGCCTCGCCGCACTTCCGGACGTTCTCGGCGACCTCGGTGGCGGTCACGGCCGCCTGCATCCCGGCCGCGTAGTTGCTCACCACCCCGACGGTGGCGTAGCAGATCGCCAGCTCCCTCGCGAGAACGCACTCCGGGTAGTTGGTCTGGCCCAGGAGGTGGCCCCCGAGGCGGCGGACCATCTCCACCTCGGCGCGCGTCTCGAACCGCGGCCCGTTCATGCAGGCGTACGTCGCGCCCGACGCGAGGTCGATCCCGTGCCGCCGTGCACACGCCTGCAGCTGTGCGCGCAGCGTCGGACAGTAGGGCTCGGTGACGTCTACGTGGGCGAGCCGCCCGTCCATCGGGTAGTACGTGTCCGAGCGCCCGGACGTGAAGTTGAGGAACTGCTCGACGAGGACGAGGGCGCCGGGTCCCCACTGCGGGACCATCGAGCCCGACACGCTGGTGGCCAGGATGCGCTCGACGCCGAGCGCGCGCATCGCCCAGACGTTCCCGCGGTAGCTGATCTCCCTGGGCGAGATCGTGTGGCCCTTGCCGTGGCGCGGGATGAACACGACCTCCGCGCCGCCGAGCGTGGCGAGCTCCACGGCGACCGCGCCGAACGGCGTCTCGACCTCTCTCGGCCGCGATTCCGTCACGCCCGGCAGCGTGTACAGCCCGGTCCCGGTGATGAACCCCGTCCTCGCCGCCATTCGCGCCTCCACCTCACCCGGACGCCAGGGCCCGCAGCGCCTCGCAGTACGGCGGGCGCGCGATCCCCCGCTCCGTGACGATGGCGGTGATCAGCTCGCCGGGCGTCACGTCGAACGCGTAGTTCAGCACGGGGGCGTCGGGCATCGTCACCAGCGTGCCGTTGACCTTCCGGACCTCGTCGGGGTCCCGCTCCTCGATCGGGATCTCCGCGCCGCTCGCGAGCGCCGTGTCGACCGTCGAGAGCGGCGAGACGGCGTAGAACGGGACCGCGTGGTGGCGCGCCAGCACCGCCAGCGAGTAGACGCCGATCTTCGCGGCGGTGTCTCCGTTCGCCGCCACCCGGTCCACCCCGATCATCACGAGGTCCACCATTCCCCGGCTCATCAGCCACCCCCCCGTGCTGTCGGTGATCACCGTGTACGGCACGCCGGCCCGGGCGAGCTCCCAGGCGTTCAGCTTCGCCCCCTGGAGTCGCGGGCGGGTCTCGTCGGTGTAGACGTGGAGCCGCTTTCCCTGCCCGTGCGCGTGGATGACGGGCGCCATCGCGGTCCCGACGTCCACGGCGCACAGCGGACCGCAATTGCAGTGGGTGAGGACGCGCGCGCCGTCCGGGATCAGCTCGGCGCCGACCTCGGCGAGCCGCCGGTTGACCTCGACGTCGCGGTCCGCCATCCGCTCCGCCTCGGCGACCATCGCCTCGGGAAACCCCTCCGTCCCCGCCTCGATCCGCCGGCGCGCGAACGCCATCATGCCGTCGAGCGCCCAGAACAGGTTGGCGGCCGTGGGACGCGTGGCGGCGAGCAGCTCGCGCGCCGTCTCGAGGTCCGCGAGCACGCCCTCGGCGCAGATCGCCGGCGAGCGAAACGCGGCGAGCGCGAGCCCGTACGCCGCGGCGACGCCGATCGCGGGCGCCCCGCGCACCTCGAGGCGCCGGATGGCGAGCGCGACCCGCTCGACGTCGTCGGTCTCGATCAGCTCGAGCCGCTCGGGGAGCCGTGTCTGGTCGACCAGCACGACCCGCCCGTCGTTCCAGGAGACCGTCCTCATCCCGATCGCCCCGCGCGCACCATCCGCCGACCATCATGCCACCCTCCGCACTCGCGCACCATCCGTTCGCGCCGGAGCGGAATGAACGCGGGGACTCCGCGCTTCTCCCCCATGCGGCCGGGAGGGCCGCTGCGCCCACGACGCGCGGCGGCACGCCGGCCGCGGGAGGCTCGCGTGAGGGTTCTCGAGCGGTTCACCGATCCCGCCTACGCGCTGTTCCGGCTGTTCTTCGGCGTGCTGTTCGCGTTCCACGGGGCGCAGAAGGTGTTCGGCCTCTTCGGCATGACCCACGTCCCGCCCGGCAAGCTGCTGGCCGCCGGCGTCATCGAGCTGGTCGCCGGGCCGCTGATCGCCCTCGGGCTCGGCGCCGCCCCAGCCGCGTTTCTCGCCAGCGGCGAGATGGCGTTCGCCTACTTCATCGGCCACGCGCCCCACGGCCTTCTCCCGATCGTCAACCACGGGGAGCTCGCCCTGCTGTACTGTTTCGCCTTCCTCTTCATCGCGGCGCGCGGGGCCGGGCGGTTCAGCGTCGAAGCGCTGTTCCGGAGACGGTGACGCCGGGGCGGGGGCCCGCTACCGCTTCACCAGCTCGACCCGCCGGTTCTTCGCGCGGCCGTCCTCGGTGTCGTTGGACGCGACCGGAGCCAGCGGTCCCACGCCGTACCCCTTGAGGCGCCCGGCCGCCACGCCGTGTCGCGTGACGAGGGCGGACACCACGGACGCGGCGCGCTCGTCCGACAGCTTCATGTTGTGGGCGAGCTCGCCGGTCATGTCGGTGTGCCCCACCACCAGGAGGCCGAGCGACTCGTCCTTCGCGAGCAACGCCGCGATCTCGCGGAGGACGGGGTCCGACTCGGGCTTCAGGGTCGCCTTGTCGGTGTCGAAGAGGATCCCGTACACGATTGCGCGCCCGCTGCTCGCGATGTCCGCGTGCCAGGCATCCGCGTTGGCGACTACGTCCTGCTTCATCGCGGCCTTCTCGACGATCCAGAGCGTCCACTCCGACGTGATGTAGGCGTCCACGTGGACCCAGACCTCCTTGCCGTCCTTCACGACCTTCAGGAACGAGCTGCCGTCGTAGTCGCTGCGCAGGACCTTGCCGCCGATCTTGCCGATCGCAGCCTCGTAGTTGCGCAGGATCTGCAGCCGGCTCGCCTCCTTCGCGCCGCTCGCGAGGGCGTAGCGAATCTGGGTCAGGTGGCCCTCGACCTGAACGTCCTGCTCGCCGACCTTGAACGTGTGGGCCTCGAACTCCTTCTCCTCGTAGCGAGAGATGTAGTACCCCGGCATCCGGGTCAACAGCGGGTGGTCCCTGCCGCCCTCGACGTCGCCCTCCTGGGCGAGGGCGGCGACGGGCACGGCGAGCGCTGCGACGGCGACAACGGCGATTGCCTTGAGGGTGTTCACGGGGGGCCTCCTGTGGGATCCGTCGCGACGATAGCACGGCCCCGACCGGGTGCCGCCCCCGCAATGCCGGCGCGCGCGCCGCCTGCTAGCATCGGGCCGTGACCCACGACACCGGCACGGCCGGCCGGGGGGGATCCCTCTCCCTGCGCGCCGCGGCGCTCGCTCAGCTCGCCGGCCTCGGCCGCGACCCGTTCTTCTTCCTCGTCGTCGCGATCCTGGTCGTGAAGTCGTTCGCGGCCGTCGTGCTGATCAACAACCCCGACCACTCGGTGCTCGACCTCGCCTACCTCCACTCGTACGAGTTCTCGGTGCCGATCTTCGTGTCGTTCATCGCGATCCCGGCCGCGTTGGGGCTCCTCGTGAACGGCAGGCGCCGACTCGCGTACTACCTCGCGCTCGACGGCGCGCTGTCCGCCCTGCTGATCGCGGACCTGTGGTACTTCCGAGCGTACAGCACGTTCCTCTCGTTCATGCTGTGGCAGGAGCGGGGCAACCTCTCGGGACTGTGGGACAGCGTCGTCTCGATGTCCCGGCCGGTGGACCTGCTCTTCCTCGCCGACCTCGTCGTGCTCGTCCCTGCGGTGCTTCTCCGGCGGTCGCTCTACCGGGGCGCCCGGCGCGCAGCCGCGGCCGCCGCCCTCGTCGTGACGGCGGCGCTTGTCTGTCTCGTCCTCGAGCACCGTGCCATCGACGTGAACGGGACCGACCCGAACCACCGGTTCGTGGAGCCGCGTTGGGAGGCGCGCGAGTCGATCTCGTTCCAGTCTCCGTTCGGCTTCCACGTCCTGGACGTCTACAACGTCTGGCTCCAGAACCGGCCGCTCACGCTCTCGGAGGCCCAGCGCGAGACGATCCGCGCCTGGTTCGCGGCCGCGCGGGAGACGCCGCCGGACAACCGGTACCGCGGGCTGCTCAAGGGTCGGAACCTGATCGTCGTGCAGGTGGAGTCGCTCGAGAGCTTCGTGATCGGCCGCTCCGTCGCTGGACAGCCGATCACGCCCGTGCTCGACGGGCTCCTCCCGAACAGCCTGTTCTTCCCGACGATCTACGACCAGGTGCACGAGGGGTCGAGCTCGGACGCCGACCTCATGACCAACACGTCGGTGTACCCGGTCCGGAAGGGCTCGACGTTCTTCCGCTTCCCGCGGGACTCGTACAACTCGCTCCCGCGCATCCTGCGCGACGCCGGGTACCGCGCGACGATCGCCATGCACCCCGACCCCGCCGTCTACTGGAACTGGAAGAACGCGCTCGCGGCGATCGGGTTCGACGCCTGCCTGGACGAGTCCGCGTTCAAGGTCACCCAGATCCTCGGCATCGGGATCTCCGACGAGGAGTTCCTGCCGCAGGCCGCGGCCCGGGCGGCGGCCCTTCCCGAGCCGTTCTACGCCTTCATGGTCACCCTGACGTCGCACGCCCCGTTCGACCTCCCCGAGCGGTGCCGCGAGCTCAAGCTCGATGGCGACTTCGGCGCGAGCTGCCTCGGGAGGGCGTTCCAGGCGTTCCGGTACACCGACCGGTCGATCGGCCTCCTCCTCGACCGCCTGCGGCGGGACGGCGTCCTCGACCGGTCGGCCGTCGTGTTCTACGGCGACCACGCGTCGGTCCACCGCTTCTACACCGACGAGGTGCAGGAGGTCGAGGGCGCGGCGCCCTGGATGCTCGACTCCCGCCAGCTGGTCCCGCTCATCGTGTACGCACCCGGGCTGGCGGGCGAGCGCCTCGAGGTCACCGGCGGCCAGATCGACGTCATGCCGACGATCCTCTACCTGCTGGGCGTGGACGGGCGTGTCGTGGCGGGGAGCGCGATGGGCCGCAACCTCCTGAACACCGCGCGCGACTTCGCCGTGCTTCAGGACGGCTCCGTGGCGGGCCGGGACGCGAACGCGCCGTTCACGAGGACGGCTGCCGACGGGCTCGCGATCGCCGACCTCGCGATCCGCGGCAACTACTTCGCGTCAGCATGCGAGAAAAGGTAAAACGGGAAACGACAAACGAAAGGCAAGAGGCCCGGCCGAGTGCGGCCGGGCGTTCTTCGTCGTCCCTTTGACCTTTACCCTTTCCCCTCTTCCCTGCTACGAGGCGGGTGACGGGTCGCAGTCCTCGAGCTTCCCGCCCTTGATCACGTGCATCCGGGGCCGGTGCGCGATGTTGCCCGACTTGTCGAACGCCAGCTTTCCGGTCACCCCCTGCTTGTCGCCGAGGCTCATGAGACGAACGAGCAGCTCGCTCGCGTCTTTCGGCGGCGGCCCCTGGAGCGCGTAGAGCGCGGTGAGCGCGGCGTCGTACCCGTACGCGGCGTAGAGGTCCGGCGAGGCGCCGTTGTTGGCCGCCCTGAACCGCTTCACGAACGACTTCATCGGCTCCTGCTGCGAGTCGAGGTCGAGCCTCACGAAGGGGACGTAGAGCCCCTCGGCCGCCGCCCCGGCCCGCTTGACCACGTCGCCCGTGACGAACGCCGACGTCGCGCAGATCGAGCCCTCGTACTTGGCGGCGCGCACCACCCCGAGCGTCGCGAGCGTCTCCTCACCGTAGGCGCAGATGAAGATCGCATCCGGCTTGTTCGCGGCGAGGAAGTCGGTGATCCCCTTGTCCCAGTCCGTGGGCCCGATCGGGAGCTTCTCCATCAGCTTGGCTCCCAGCTTGCCGACCTCGGCGGTGAACACCGGCAGCAACCCCTCGGAGTACAGCCCCTGCTGGAACAGGACGAGGACGGTCTTCGCCTTGCGGGTCCCGACGAGGAAGTCCGCCGCGGCCGCCGCCTCGAAGTCGTCCGAGGGGACGGTCCGGAAGAAGAGGTTGCTCGACTCGGCGAGCCCCGGCTTGCTCGCCGACGGCGAAATGATCACCCGCTTGGCCGCCTCGGCCTCCGGGATCATCGACATCGCCTCGGCCGTCGTGGCTCCGCCGATGATGATGAGCGCGCCCGCCTTGAACAGCTCGTTGGCTTCCTTGGCCGCGTACTCGGGGTTCGAGAGCGAGTCGCGGTACTGGGCTTCGATGCCGGGGGGCGACTGCTTGGCCACCGCGTCGTCGAGGGCCACCTTGATCCCCGCCATGAGCGACGCGCCGTACCCCTTGTGCACGCCGCTGGTGGGGAGCACGACGCCCACCATCAGCTTGGGGCCGCCGCACCCTCCCGCGAGCAGCGCGGCCAGAGCAACGACGATCGAAACCCGTCTCATCTTCCACCTCCCGCACGAGCGAACCGCGATGCCTTCACCCTTGTGACGCATTGTACTATCGGTCGGTCCAGCCGACACGGCGCCGCCGCGATGCCGGTGCGCCGGTCACCCCGCCTCGAGACGGAACTCCATGACGTCGAACCACGTGCCGTGCCCGGCGAGCGCGTCGATCTCGGCCTGCACGAGCGCCAGGTGACCCTGCTCGATCTCCAGGAAGCGGGCGAACAGGGGGCGCTCCTTCAGTGCAAGTGTTTCCACGAGCTGCCGGTAGAAGCCGCTCGTCCGGCGCTCGAGCTCGAGTGCAATCTTGAGCAGCTCGATCTCGCCCTGGACGGCGATCGTGGCCGCCGGGCTGCGCGAGACCTTCGCCTTGGCTTCGTCGATCCACTGCGCCGGCGGCAGCACCGTCGCGAGCTCCGGCGTCGAGACGTGGCCGGTCCGGCGCCACTCCTCCAGCCGGCTCTCGAGGTACGCGAGGTGTCCCTGCTCCTCGCGGGCGAGCGTCGCGAACATCTTCTTCCCGCGCGGGTCGAGGATCTTCTCCGCGCCCTGCGTGTAGTGGTCGCGCACCTTCGTCTCGTAGCCGATCGCCGTGGTGATGGCCTCGTTCAGCTCCATCGTGTCCTCCGCGCCGGGCTCCGCTCCGCCCTCCGCGGGGGAGAGGATACCTCGCCCGCGGCCGGGGTGCCGACGGGCCGGGGCTCAGGCGGCGGGCGCAGGCGTCCGCTGCGGGAATCCGCCGTGGCGGCGCGGCGTTCCGGAACCCAGAACTCCATGCACCGCGCACCGATGGCAACCGAGGCTCCTCACCTCGATAGCATCGACCTTGAACGCTTGCGTACCGGCAGCGGTCGGCAGGCAAAGGAACACCGCCGCACGCCCGATGACCGGCAGCCTGTAGTAACGGTTCCCCTCAACAGGCCGTGGGCGCCGGGGACCGGGCCGGCCGCGGCCTCTCTCGCCCCGGCGGGCCGGGTGCGGCCCGAACCGCCGTTGTCTCTGACCTCTCGGAGCATCGGAATCGGGGTCTGGGCGCTCCTCGTCGCAGCGTGGGCCACGGCCCAGAACCCGACCGCGACGCTTACGGGCCACGTTTCCGATGGCAAGGCCGCTCTTCCCGGCGTGACGGTGACGGTGTCGTCCCCGAGCCTCCAGGGAACCCGAGTCGCCGGCACGACCGTTGAAGGCGACTACATCTTCAAGTACCTCCCGCCGGGCGAGTACGAGACGCGGTTCGAGCTGGAGGGGTTCCAGACCGTCACCGCGTCGGTGCGGCTGAACGCCGCGCAGACGCAGGAGCTCGACGCGACGATGCCGCTGGCCCAGGTGGCAGCGGTCGTCACGGTCGCCGGGAGCCACGACATGGTGCAGGCCACGGGCACGGCCTCCACCACGTACGACAAGGCGCTGATCGACAAGCTCCCCGTGGGCAGGGACCTCGGCACCGCAGTGCTACTCACGGCGGGTGTCGTGGCGAACCCGTTTGCGGGGGGCGCCATCAGTATCGCCGGGGCCGTGTGGACTCAGAGTCAGTTCATGGTCAACGGCGTCGTCGTCAACGAGAACGTGTCCGGCCAGCCCCTCAGCCTCTTCGTGGAGGACGCAATCCAGGAGATCACGACCTCGGTGTCGAGCGTCTCGGCGGAGTACGGCCGATTCACGGGGGGCGTCGTGAACATGCTCACGCGGTCCGGTGGCAACGAGTTCCACGGCTCGTACCGGGATACGCTCACGAACGACAAGTGGACCGCGCCGACGCCGGCCACGGCCGCCCCGCGCGCGGACACCATCAACAACCAGCACGAGGCGACCCTCGGCGGGTACATCCTCAGAGACCGTCTCTGGTTCTTCACGGCACTTCGTGCGATCCGCACTCGCTCCAACGCCCAGACATATTTCACGGACATTCCCTATTCGACCGGGCAGCACGAGCAGCGCTACGAGGCCAAGCTGACGTTGGCCCTCAACCCGAGCCACAGGGTGCTCGGCTCCTACCTCGGGCTCGACCACACCGACTTCGGATACGGCTACATCGGCGGCGGGATCGACGTCATGGACGTTGCGAGCATCTACGACCGACAGCGCCCCCAGCGCCTCTGGGCGGCGAACTACACGGGCGTGCTCACCGACAGCTTCTTCGTGGAGGGTCAGTACTCCCGGAGGACGCTCACCTACGAGAACGGCGGCTCGCGCTACACCGACCTCGCGCGAGGCACACCGATCGACGACTTCGTCAACTTCGGCTACTCCGGCTTTTACAACTCGCCGATCTTCTGCGCGGTCTGCGACAGGAGCGCCGAGCGTCGTGATAACGAGGACTACCTGGCCAAGGCGTCGTGGTTCCTCTCGACCGCGGGTGCGGGCTCGCACGACCTCGTCCTCGGCTGGGACCAGTTCCACGACGTGCGCGCCGCCAACAACTACCAGTCCGGCTCTGGGTACTTCCTCTACCTCTACGGCGCAGGGTCGGTGTTCGCCGACCCGAACCACCTCCTGCTTGACGCGAGCGGGACGCCGTACCCGCAGGTCGTCGGCGGCGCCGACGTCATCGGCTGGTACCCGATCTTCCAGCTCACGGGCGGAAACGACTTCCAAACCACGTCGGCGTTCGTCAACGACGCCTGGCGCCTCGACAACCACCTCTCGTTCAACGCCGGCGTCCGGTACGACAGGAACCACGGTGTCAACGCCTCGGGCGCCGTCACGACCAGGGACTCGAACGTCAGCCCTCGACTCGGCGTGACCTGGGACCCCGGCGGCGACAATGCGGTCCAGTTCAACGCGAGCTACGCCAGGTACGTCGCGGCGATCCTCAATACCGTCGCTGATTCCTCGGCGCGGGGCGGCCAGCCCGCGTCCCTGAGCTACCTCTACGCCGGCCCCGACATCAACACCAACTGCGACCCCGCGACGAAGGCCAACTGCCTGACCGCCGGCCAGGCGATCGGCGCGGTGTTCCAGTGGTTCAACGGCCTGACTCAGGCGCAGAAGGACGCCCAACTCGTGTACGCGAGCATTCCGGGCTTCAACGTGGTGATCCCCAGGAGCCTCAACTCTCCGAACACCCAGGAAGTCGCCGTCGGGTTCAGCGCCCGGCTTGCCGGAAAGGGGACCGTCAGGGTCGACCTCGTCAGCCGCAGGTTCCGGGACTTCTACGATTCCGCAACCACTGGAACGACGGTCACCGATCAGTTCGGCACCGTCTACGACCTCACGCTCGTTGGCAACGACAGCTCGCTTCTCAAGCGCGAGTACCGGGGCGTTCACGTCTCGGCGTCGTACAGGGTCTCCGACTCGGTCAACCTGGGCGGCAACTACACCTGGTCCACGCTCAGGGGCAACTACGAGGGGTTCGGCGTCAGCACGCCCTTCGCCTACCCCGAGTACAAGGCCTACCCCGAGTACAGCCCGCAGGGCTACCTGGCCGCCGACCAGCGCCACCGCCTCCGCCTGTTCGGCGTGTGGGACGTGCTCGGGGCGGGCCGCGACCGGCTCTCGATCGGGGTGTTGGAGACCTACGCTTCCGGGACGCCCTACGGTGCGGCGGGGCCGATCACCATGCTGCCGTCGTACCTGCCGCCCGGGACACCGCCGTACGTCACGCCGCCCGCGGGTATCTTCGGCCCGACCTACTACTTCACCGCGCGCGACGCGTTCCGCTGGGACAGCCTGGCGCAAACGGACGTATCGCTCACGTACACATTCGTGTTGCCCGCGCTCGGCGCCGACCTGCAGTTCTTCCTCGAGCCGCGCGTGACCAACGTCTTCAACGCGCATGCCGCCCTCGGCGGCAACACGTCCGTCTACACCGCCAGCAACAAGCACTATCTGACACCGTTCAACCCGTTCACGACCAAGCCTGTGGAGTGCCCGCAGAGCGACACCCCGTCGCAGTGCACGGCGCTCGGGGCGAACTGGCAGGAGGGACCGGAGTTCGGCCGGCCGGTGGCGCCGACCGACTACCAGACGCCGCGCACCGTCGTGGTCTCGCTCGGGATCAGGTTCTGAGGCGGATGCGCCCGTCAACGCTGCTCCCGGCTCCTCACTCCGGGCCAGGGCCTCCGCTGTGAGCCTGGCGAACGGTGCACGCCTCGGACCCTACGAGATCGTCGGTCCGCTCGGCGCGGGCGGGATGGGGGAGGTCTACCGAGCGCGTGACACGAGGCTCGGGCGCGAGGTCGCGATCAAGGTCCTGCCTACCTCGCTGGCCTCCGACGCCGAGCACCTCAGGCGCTTCGAGCAGGAGGCGCGGGCCGTCGCCGCGCTGAACCATGCCAACATCCTCGTGGTACACGACGTCGGCACCTTCAACGGCGCACCCTACCTCGTCACCGAGCTGCTCGAAGGTGAGTCGCTGCGCGAGCGGCTCAAGGTCGGGGCTCTCTCCGGGCGCGAGGTGCTCGACCTCGGCGCCCAGATCGCCCGCGGCCTCGCCGCGGCCCACGACAAGGGGATCGTCCACCGCGACCTCAAGCCCGAGAACGTGTTTATCTGCGCCGACGGCCGCGCCAAGATCCTCGACTTCGGGCTCGCGAAGCTCCTCACCAACCGAGGCGCGGACTCGGACCGGACCCTGACGACGCCTCCCGAGGAAGGCACGACCCCGGGTACTGTGATGGGGACCTCGGGGTACATGTCGCCGGAGCAGGTGCGCGGCCTCGCCGTCGACTACCGCTCCGACATCTTCTCGTTCGGGGCGGTGCTGTACGAGATGGCCACCGGCCGGCGGGCGTTCAGGCGCGAGACCGCGGCCGACACGATGTCGGCGATCCTGAGGGAGGAACCCCCGCCGTTGTCGCAGGCTGGACACTTCCTGCCGCCGGCGCTCGATGGCATCGTGCAGCACTGCCTGGAGAAGAACCCCGAGCGGCGGTTCCACTCCGCGCACGACATCGCCTTCGCGCTCCAGCAGCCGGCCGACACCTCGGCAGCGAGCCGTCCGGTTGTCCCCGAGGCGCCGCCTGCCAACCGGGCACACGTCGTCGTAGTCGTGCTCGGAGCCGCCGGGCTCGCGATCGTGGCGGCGACGGCAGTCTGGCTAGGGCATCGGTACACGCGCGAACGGAAGGCGCTCGCGTCCATCCCCGAGATCACGCGACTCGTGGAAGCCGAAGACTATCCCAAGGCAGCGGCACTCGCCAAACAGGCGCGCGCCGTCCTTCCGGACGATCCCACCCTCGCGCAGCTGTGGCAGCGATCGACCGCGGAGGTCACGCTCGACACCACGCCTGCCGGCGCGCAGGTGTCGGCGCGACCGTACCGATCCCCGACCGACGCGTGGGAGGTCGTCGGGACAACGCCCATCGCCAAGATCCGCATGCCGAACGACCTCTTCGTGTGGCGCATCGCTAAGCCGGGGTTTGCCGCTACGGAGTTCATCGCACACCCCCAGATGTGGTTCATCGCCGGCCCCCACGGCACGAAGGTCCGTCTGCGACCCGAGCGAGAGGTCCCTCCCGAAATGGTGCCGGTGCTCGGGGGCGAGGCCACTCTGGGTTCCCCGTTCCAGTTCGCTGCGCCACCGGTGACGTTGGACGACTATCTGATCGACCGCCACGAGGTGACGAACGGAGAGTTCAAGCGTTTCGTCGCTGCGGGAGGGTACGAGAGGCGCGAGTTCTGGAAGCAGCCCTTCGTTCGCGGTGGACGCACACTGTCGTGGGAGGACGCCGTCTCGTCGTTCCGCGACACAACGGGTAGGCGGGGGCCTGCCACTTGGGAGGCTGGCTCCTTCCCAAACGGTTCGGAGAATCACCCTGTCGCCGGCGTGAGCTGGTTCGAGGCAGCCGCGTATGCGGAGTTCGCCGGGAAAACTCTGCCCACCGCCTATCACTGGACTTTGGCTGCCGAGATGGACCTTGCCGCGGTCATCGCGCCGGGGAGCAACTTCCGCAGACAGGGCACTCAGTCCGTCGGTAGCCCTGGCACCCTGAGCGGTTTTGGAACCACAGACATGGCGGGGAACGTCAAGGAGTGGTGTTTCAACGAGACAACGGGCGGGAAACGTTTCATCCTCGGCGGCGGCTACGACGACGAACCGTACATGTTTGTCCAGACTGACGCGCAGTCTCCCTGGGAGCGCGGTCCGCAGTTCGGTTTCCGCTGCATGAGGCTCTTGACCACCCCGTCCCAGGCTGCCTTTGGAAAGCTCGAGCGGGTACCGCGGGAGCCGGCCAGTGAGAAGCCAGCGTCTGCAGAGGTGTTCTCCGTCCTGAAGAGCATCTACTACTACGATCGGTCCCCGCTGAACTCAAGGAGCGAACGGTCGGAACCCGGGAATGACTGGAGCTGTGAGCGGGTCAGTTTCGATGCGGCGTACGGCGGCGAGAGGGAGCCCGGGTTCCTCGTTCTCCCGGCTCGGGCCAAGCCGCCGTATCAGGTAGTGGTCTACTTCCCAGGCGCCTGGGCGCTGCTGGAAGACAAGTTCGATACTGCGTCACTCGATGGCCTCGACTTCGTAGTAAAGAGCGGGCGAGCGCTCCTGATTCCAGTTTACAAGGGAACATACAGTCGCCGCGACGGACTCAAGCTCGGCGGGCCTGAAACCAACCCCCCGGCCGTCTGGCGCGATCACATGGTGTGGTGGTCGAAGGACCTGGGCCGCTCCATTGATTACATTGAAACGCGGACCGATCTCGATCACACCAAGGTGGCTTTCGCAGGGCTCAGCCTGGGGGCTTCGGTTGCCCCGATCTTCCTGGCGGTCGAGCCCCGCCTCATCGCTGCCGTGCTGCTGGCTGGCGGTCTCCAGGGGCGGTCCGCTCTCCCCGAGGCCGAGCCCATCAACTTCCTCCCTCACGTGAGAACACCGACACTCATGATGGGAGGTCGCCTCGACGACCGCTTTCCGATTCAGTCCTCACAGCTGCCATTCTTCAGCCTGCTGGGAAGCGCCGAGAAGGAAAAGAAGCTGCTGCTCTACGATTGTGGACACGCCGAATTGCCTCGCAACGAGATGATCCGCGAGACCCTTGACTGGCTCGACAAGTACCTGGGACCGGTCAAGCGGTAGGCGCCGGGTCGCTCCGCGACCGGGGCGGCCACGCCAGCGCCGCGACGGCGCCGGCGGCGACCGCCACGCCGGCGAGTGTGCCCCACACGGCGGCCCACTCGGGCGTGGCGTCCCGCACGGCGCCCGCGACCGCGGGACCGACGACGGTGCCGAGGTTCGACAGCGCCGTGATGAACCCGAAGGCGAGGCCGACGCGTCCGGCCGGCACCAGCCTCGACGGGAGCGAGTAGAACGCCGGCGGGACGAGCGACGCCACGACGCCGATGGCGGCCATCGCGGCCGGCGCCGCGAGGGCGCGCCCCGCCATGAGCGCGAGCGTCGCGGCGAGCAGGCCGAGACCCCCAACGCACCACGCGGTCGGCCGACCGGTGCGGTCGATGAGGGCGCCGGCGGCAGGCGTGCCGAACAGCGCCACCCACGTGATGACGCTGGTGACCAGCAGCCCGGCGGCACCTCCGCCCGCCCACTCCGGCGCGAACGTCGCGATCGCCGAGAACGGCACGAAGTACAGCATCCACGCGGCGCCGAGCGCGACGAGCGGCCCGGGCAGCCGCCCGCCGCCGTCCCCCGCGGCGGCGCCCCCTTCGCGCGGCGCGCCCCGCGGCATCACGGCGGCGTGGAGCGGAATCGCCACGAGGACGAGGAGCGCCAGGATCCCCATCTCGGCCCGCCACCCGAGCGCCTTCTCGAGCGCCGTGTGGACCGAGAACAGCACGATCATGCTCCCGGCGTACGTCCCGGTGAACAGCCCCATCGCGAGCGCGACCTCGCGCCCCGCGAACGCGACCGCGATGATCCGGGCGAGCAGGAGGTTCATGAGCAGCGCGCCGGCGCCGAACACGAGCCGCCCGGCGAGCAGCCACCCGTACGATGGGGCGACCGCGAACGCGACCGCACCGGCCAGCATCGCGCCCAGCCCCGCCAGCCCGGCCGAGCGCGGCGGCCAGCGGTCGAGCGCCGCACCGAACGGGATCGAGAGCACGATCGCGGGCGCCGCAATCGCCCCCATCAGGAGGCCGATCCGAAGGTTGGACAGCGCAAACGCGGCCCGCAGCGGTCCGACCAGCGGCGGCACGGCGAAGAACGTGAGCCCGACGGCAAAGAAGCTCACCATCGCGCTCGCGAGGATCCGCCAGCGCTGGGCCCCGAGGTCGTCCGGGGAGGTCACCCGGGAATTCTACCCGGGCGGCCTCCCGCGGCCGCCCCCGTCACTTCTTCCGCAGCTTCGCGAGCTCCCCGTCGATGCGGTCGTACTGCGCCGCCGGGGCCATCGAGCGCGCCTTCGCGTAGTTGGCGATCGCCGCCGCCGTGTCGCCCTTGGCCGCCTGCGCCTCCGCAAGGCTGTCGTAGACGTTCCACGACTGCGGGTGGTCCTTCACGTTCTTCGCGAACACCGCGATCGCGTCGCCCACCTTCCCCGCGCCCAGAAGCTGATAGCCGTACTGGTTGACCTGCGTCTCGTTGCCGATCCCCAGCCCCTTCGCGCGGAGCGTCGCGGCCTGCGCGGCGTCGCCCTTGGCCTCGAGCAGCGCGGCCTTGGTCATCAGGTTGGTCATGTTCTCGTTCATCGAGAGCGAGCGGTCGGCCCAGGTCAGCCCCTCGTCGAGGTCCACCTTGTTCTGTGCGCAGTACTGCGCCGCTTGATCCCACCCCTGCCAGCTGAAGCGCGGCAGGGAGCGGAGCTCGCGTCGGATGCTGGCGAGCACCACGTCGTCGGTCTTGACCTCCACCGGGAACGAGGCCTGCCGGTTCTCCCAGTGCAGGGTGACGAGGACGCGGTCCCGGCCCGGCGCGTCGAGCGTGTACTCGAGGTGCTCCAGGAACGGCGCGGCCGCCGGCGTCGCGGCCACGCGCACGGCATCCTCTGCCGGGTCGTACGTGAAGCTGCCCCACGCCCACGACACGTTGGAGAGGATGAACGTCCACTCGTGCTCGGTGGGCAGGACGTGGAGCCCGTACGTCCCGGCCGGAAGCTCCTTCCCGCCGACCGTCACCGGCGACGTGAAGCTGATCGTGGTGTTCTCGTTGGCCCCGGCGCGCCACACCTTCCCGTACGGCACGAGCCCGCCCCAGATCGCCCTCCCCTTGACCGCCGGCCGGTGGCACGTCACGGCGATCTCGGTCAGGCCGATCGTCTGGCTGACCGTGGCCTTCTGGCTCACCTGCGGGAGCGTGAGCGGCACCTGCGCCGGAGCGAACGCGGCGCCAGCCGTCAGCGCCGTCGCTGCGATGAAGGCGAAGGAATGAACGCGGATCCCCATATCGATCTCCTTTCGGGCGTGGTTGGATACGCGCCACCACCGAGAATGGTTTCAATCTCCGGCGACTCAGCGCCACGACAGGGAGCAGGGGAGCGGAGGAGCAGAGGAGCGGAGGGGTTGGGGAACAAGTTAAGAGTGAAGAATCAAGAGTGGAGAGTTGAAGGACGACGGCGTACCTAACCTGCTGGAGCCGCTGTAGCTGTCGTTCAACTCTTCACTCTTCACTCTCAACTCTTAACTCGTTCCAGAACCTGCGAATGGGGCACGCTCCTCTGCTCCTCTGCTCCGCCCGCGTGCCTACCGCGTGAAGTCCACACGCCGGCGGAACATCACGAACGTGGACCCGGCGAGCGCGGCGTCGAGCGCCGCGACGACGGCCGCGCCGGCCGGCACGCTCTCGATCGGCCCCACCTCGAGCCACACCACGAATGCGATCGCGCCCACGAGCAGCGCCTTCGGCAGCAACACCGCCCTCCACCCGCTCGCCTTCTTGCGCTCGATGATCTCCCGGACCACAAAGGCGACTAGCACCCACAGGAGCAGCTGCAGGCCGATGAAGTCCACCTTGAGGTGCCGGGTCCACGACGACGGCGCCCCCTGGACGGCGAGCATCCCGGCGAACGCGACGTGCGACACCGCCAGGCCGGCGAGGACGAAGACGATCGGGAGGAGCACCCGCGCGAGGGCGACCTGCGCGACCGACAACGGCAGCATCATGAACATGCGCACGCGCCTCTCGGCCCGGTCGGTGCCTGTCACGATGAAGCACGCCACCATCGACGCGATCAGCAACGCGAGCGGGAGCTGCGTGGCGATCGAGGGCAACTCGGCGCGGTCCTTGGCGCCGCCCACAAGCCAGAGCAGGAACAGCACCAGGCCGTAGATCGCGACCCCGAACGCCCAGGCGATCAGCAGGACGTTCCGGTGGACGCGCAGCTCTTCGCTAAGGAGTCGCCACATGGTTTCCTCCCCTGAGGATCGCGACCGCGATCTCGTCGATCGTCATCCGCGACTGCTCGATCGCGTCGGCTCCGAGCTCGCGCAGGTGCGCGAGCGTAGCGTCGCCGTCGTCGCTCACGACCTGGTGCTCGGCGCGAACGCGGCGGTACTCGACCGCGTGCGCCACCGCGACGTCGGCGTCCGCGAGCCGGAACGAGATCCGCCTCCAGCGCTCGGTGAGAGCGTCCTTGGAGCTGCGGAGCAGGATCCCGCCCTCCCGCAGGAACACGAGCTCGTCCGCCAGGCGCGCGATGTCCGACAGGACGTGGGTCGAGTAGAAGATCGCGTGCTCCCCGTCCTCGAGAACCTCCCACAGCACGTCGAGGACCTCGGCCCGCACGACCGGGTCGAGCCCGGACGTCGGCTCGTCGAGCAGCAGGAGGCGCGGCCCGTGGGCCAGCGCGGCCACGAGCGCGAGCTTGGCAAGCTGGCCCTTCGAGAGCTCCTCGACCTTCTTGCCGAGCGGGAGGCCGAGCCGGACGGCGAGCCGGCGCGCGCGCGCGTCGGACCACTCCGGGAGGAACGAGGAGAGGAAGCGCAGGTTCGCCTCGGCCGTGGTGCCGCGGTAGAACCCGTGCGTCTCCCCGACGACCCCCACGTCGGCCTTCCACGCCGGCGCCGTCTGGTCCACCGCCCGGCCGAACACCGCGACCGATCCCGCGTCCGGCCGCACCAGCCCGGCGATGCAGTTGAGCGTCGTCGTCTTGCCCGACCCGTTCGGTCCCACGAACCCGAGGACCGTGCCCGGCTCGAGCGCCAGGTCGATCGGACCCAGCGTGAACCCCGGGTACCGCTTCACGACTCCGGTGAGGGTGAACGCGGCGGAGCTGCTCATCGCGCCCCTCCCTTCTCGCGCAGCACGCGCTCGAACACCTCGCGGATCTGCGCGCTCTCGAGCCCCTCGGCCGCGCCCTCCGCGACGAGGCGCCCGAGACCGATCTCCAGCCTCTGCTCGGCCATGCTCTGCTTCCTCTTCTCGGGTATCGCGACCACGAAGAACCCCTTTCCCGGGCGCGAGCGGATGATCCCCTCGCGCTCGAGATCTTCGTACGCCCGCTGGACGGTGATCACGCTGACGCGGTGCTCGCGCGCCAGCGCGCGGATCGACGGCAGCGCCTCGTCCCCTCCGATGTCGCGCGCCAGGACGCGCGCGCGGATCTGCCGCGAGATCTGGCCGTGCAGCGGCTCGGGCGTGAGCTCGGACAGGTGGAGGAGGAGGTCCATCACGCGCCCCCCGGTCCCGGGCAGTCCACGACGACCGCCGTCCAGTCGTCATCCTGGACCGGGCTCGTTCTGCGCTCGACCTCGTCGAGCAGCGCGTCGAGCCACGCCTGCGCGGCGACCGGCCCCCGGCCGCCGGCCGGGACCCGCGCCACCGCGTCGGCGAGGCCGTCGTAGCCGAGCTGCTCGCCCGAGGGACGGCGCGCCTCCGGGATGCCGTCGGAGAACAGCAGCACGCGGGCGCCCGCGCCGACGGTGCGGGTGACCGAGGTGTACGCCACGTCGTCCCGGAGCCCGAGCGGCAGCCGGGGCCCCGGTACCTCGAGCGCGAACGGGGGCGCCCCCGGCTGCATCACGAACGGGTCGGGCATCCCGGCGTTCGCGAGCTCGATGACGCCCGTCGCGGGGGTGAAGCGGGCGTATGCCAGCGCCACGAACTGCCCGCGCCCGAGCTCGGCGTGCAGGCGGCGGTTCAGCTCGTGCAGCGTCTCCGCCACGCCGCACCCCGCGGCCACGAACGGCGCCATCGCCTTCACCGAGGCCATCAGCAGGCTGGCGCCGAACCCCTTCCCCGCGACGTCCGCCACCACCACGCCGACGCTGCCGTCCGGATGGCGCAGGACGTCGTAGAAGTCCCCGGCGACGAAGCGCGCCGCGAAGCTGCGCGATGCGACGGCGTACCCCTCGCCCGTCACCAGCGCGGGCGGGAGGAGCCGGCGCTGGATGTCGCGGGCGATCTCGAGCTCCCGCAGCGACAGCTCCTGCTCGCGCGGATCGTCGGCGAGCCGCCGCACGGCGAGCTCGCGGCGCCGGCTCGCCGGCAATGTGGCGACGACGTACCGCTCCTCGCCGTCCCGGCGCAGGAGCCCTTCCTCGGCGAGCTCCTCGAACGCCCGGCGGACGTCGCGAGGGCTGACGCGATGCTCCCGTGCGATCCGGTGCGTCTGCGGGAGCGCGCTCCCCTCGCCGACGTCCCCGGTCAGGATCCTCCCCCGCAGCTGCCGCGCGATCTGGTCCCGCATCGGCTCCGGCGAGTTATCGGTCAGGTGGAGAAGCATGGGCACCGTCCTCACTGTACATATACGCTATATACAGTCAGAAGGTTTGTCAAGCCCCCTCGGCCGCCAGCCGTCGATCCGCCCGCTCCGAGCGCATCAACCTCATAATAAATGAGTTATGATCCTACGGCCGGCTTCGGTGTGGCGACCTCACCCCGGGCGCCGCGCCACCTTTGGGCCGGTTGACCCGTCGCCGAGGAGCCGCAGATCCCGGGTGCGGCTACTTCGGCGCGGCGGCGGTGTAGAGGTAGAACCCGAGCAGGAGCAGCAGCAGCGCCAGGCCGAGCACGAGAGCGACGGGGACCCGGCGGGCCCCGGAGGAGCCCGGCTCGATCGGCGCCGCCGACACGGGGACCGTCGGGGCCGCCGTCTCCGACAGCCGCTCCGGCCGCCCGGGCTCGCCGCCCGGCACGAGGTGGCCGCTCCGCGCCATCGCGAGCGCGCTCTCGTACAGCCGCCTCTCCTCGGCGGGCATGGCGTCCGGCGAGTCGTACTCGACGCCGTTGAAGACGATCTTCCTTGCGACCGCCGAACCCGCGGGGAACCCGCCCGGGGACCCTGCGGCCTTCTCGTAGGCCTCGCGCACGTGCTCGGGCAGCTCCTCGAGCGAGCCGTACACCTTGCCGTTGTAGACGAACCTGCCCTTCACGGTCACCTTGACGGTCATCGCCGGGCTCTCCTGAACCCAGGATACCCCGGGGCACGGGCGGCCGTCCGGCCGCGCGCGAAGCGTCGGGCGCCGGCCGCAGACGCGACGGCCGGCGCGAGGCCGGCCGCCGTGATCCGCACCCGAAGAGCGGCCCGGGCGGGCCGCCCGCGCTCTACGGCTGTACGACCTTCGCGCCTCCGAACTCCGCGACGGCGGGCACGATCTTCGCGGCATCGCCGCCGATCGCCACCGTCTCGGAGAGCGAGGTCATGTACTTCCTCCCCACGGCCTGCACGTCGCTCGCCGTCACGGCGTTGACCTTCGGGACGAACTCCGAGAGCGCCGCCGGCGGGAGGCCGTTCACCCAGTTCGTCGCGAGCGTCCTCACGATCGCGCCGTTGAGCGAGTTCCTGAGCAGGTACAGGCCGCTCTGGTACCGCTTCGCTCGCGTCATCTCCTCGTCGGTGGGGAGCGTGGCGCCCATCCGGTCGAGCTCGTAGAAGATCTCGAGCAGCGTGCCGGCGGTCACGTCGTTGCGCACCGCCGCCCGGATCTGGAGGAGCCCGCCGAGCTGGCGCATCTGGTTCGAAGACCCGGGCGAGTACGTGTACCCCTTGTCCTCCCGGATGTTGTCCGTGAGGCGGCTCGCGAACGCGCCGCCGAAGATCGTGTTCGCCACGACCATCTTGTAGAAGTCCGGGTCGCTCGCCGTCATCGTCTGCCGCCCGACGCGGATCTCGGACTGCACCGAGCCCGGCCGGTCGACGACCACGATCGTCCGGGCGTCGCGCGCCGGCGGCGCCGGCGGCACCTCAGCGGGCGCCGGGGCGCTCGACTTCCACCCCGCGAACGCCTTGCGGATGACGGGATTGAGCGCCTCGGGGTCGACGGCGCCCGCGACGACGAGGAGCGCGCGGTCCGGGTGGAACCTGCGCGCGTGCTCCGCCCTGAGCAGCTCGGGGGTCACCATCCCGATGCTCGCCTCGGTGGGTGTGATCACGTGGTACGGGTGGTCGCCGTACACGGCGGTCCGGAACGCCTTCTCGACCGCGAACTCCGGCTGCGAGGCCTCGGCCTTGAGCGCCTCGAGCGCGTTCGCCTTCACGAGCTCGACCTCGTCCTTGGGGAACGAGGGGTTCTCGGTCACGTCGGCCACGATCTCGATCAGCGGGACCGCGCCGCTCGAGAGGGCGTCCGCCTCGACGAACGTCGCGTCGGTGCCGTTGCTCGCGTCGAGGGTGCCGCCGATCGCCTGCATCTGCTCGGCGATCTGCCGGGAGGTCCGCTTCGCGGTGCCCTCCTTGAGCGCTGACGCCAGGAGGTCGGAGACCCCGGGCAGGTCCGCCGGGTCGGCCGCGTTGCCGCCGCGGACGACGACGGTGGCCTCGACCTTCGGGAACCCCGGGCGCGGCACGATCCACACCGTCAGGCCGTTCGGGAGCGTCTCGGAGACGATGGTCGGAACCGGAAGCGGCTTGTCGGCGCCGAACGCCGGCAGGTCCTTCGGCATCACGGTCGGCTGCTTCGCGACGGCGGCGCCGGAGGCGACGACCGCCGCGAGCACGACCAGAGTGGCGATACGGATTCGGGCTCTCATGGTCTGCCTCCTCACTTGGCGCCCTGCTGCGGCTTGGGGGCCGACAGCCGGTCGATCCAGGAGCGGTTCGGGACGGTCAGGTACTTCGCCGCCACGCGCTTCACGTCGGAGACGGTCACGGCCGCGATCTGCGCCGGCACCTTGTTGATCGAGGCCGCGTCGCCGGTGAGCGCCTGGCGGATCGCGAGCGTGTCCGCACGGTTGATGAGCATCTCGAGGTTCGAGAAGTGGTCGGAGATCATCTTGGTCTTGACGCGCTCGAGCTCGGCGGCGGTCACGCCCTTCGAGGCGACCGCGTCGATCTCCTGCTGCACGGCGTCCACCATCTGCCGGCCCGGCCCCACCGGCTTGTAGAGCCCGAAGATCACCATCATCGTCGGGCCGCCGTTGGTGATCGCGTTGCCGAGCGGCCAGTGCACCCCGCCATCGAGGTTGAGGAACAGTTCCTTCCCCTTCACGAGCGCCTGGTAAAGGCGCGACGCGTCGCCCGACACGAGGAGGTCGCCGAGCACCCACGCCGGGATGTAGTCGGGGCTCCCCGGCTCCGGCATGCGGTAGCCGATCGCGACCGCGGGGACCCGCGCGAACTGGTCGGTCTCGGTGAGCGTGCGCTCCTTGTCGCCGAGCTTCTCGGACAGCTCCGGCTTCGGCGGGAGCGGCTGCGAGGGGATCGCGCCGAAGTACTTCTCCACGAGCGCGAACACCTCGTCTGGCTTGACGTCGCCGGCGATCCCGATCACGGCGTTGTTGGGGGCGTAGAACGTCGTGTGGAACGCCTTCACGTCCTCGATCTTGGCGGCGTCGAGGTCGGTGAACGAGCCGTACCCGTCGTGCGCGTTCTCCCACCGGTCGAACGCCAGGCCGCACAGGTCGGTCCAGAAGAACAGCCCGTACGGGCGGTTCTTGACGTTGACCCGGATCTCCTCCTTGACGACGTCCCGCTGGTTGTTCAGGTTCTCGACCGAGATGTCCAGCGCCTTCATGCGGTCGGCCTCGAGCCACAGGATCGGGTCGAGGGCCGAGACGGGCGCGGACTCGATGTAGTCGGTGTAGTCGAACCGGGTCGAGCCGTTGTTGATCCCTCCCCCGCCCTGGATGACCTTGTTGAACACGCCCTTCGGCGAGTCGGGGGTCCCCTCGAACATCATGTGCTCGAACAGGTGGGCGAACCCGGTGCGCCCCTTCGGCTCGAGCCGGAACCCGACCTTGTAGACGACCGAGATCCCGAACGTCGGCGTCGTGTGGTCCTCGGAGACGACCACCGTGAGCCCGTTCGGCAGCTTCTTCACCACCGTCGGGATGACCCACGACGGGGCCTGGGCCGCGGGCGCCGTCCCGGGCGCGAACGCGACCGCCCCGGCGAGCACCGCAACCGCTGCGAGATGTGGTTTCATCACGATCCTCCTTGCGCGCGCCGCCCCGCACCGGGCACACCGCTCCGGCGGCCCGCGGGGGCGTGTGCGGATTGTACGGCTGCGGAGGGCCGGGGGTTTACGCGGAAGCGCCAGCCGCCGTCAGTTCCAGCGCGTCGGGTCGTCCCCGTCCTCCGACTCCTCCGACTCGCCGTGCGCGGTCCTCCCGCGCAGCTCCTCGAGCGCCCACACCTCGCGCAGTCTCGCGTCGCGCTCCCGCCGCTTCCGGATCGCCACCAGCGCCAGCAGGGTGATCGCCATCCACAGCACCGTCGAGCTGGTCAGGAACGGCACCCACGCCGACCACAGCGCCTCGCGCCGGAAGTAGGCGCGCGCGAACCCGTCGGCGCTCTCCCCGGTCGCGGACTCGAACGCCGACTCGAAGTCGCCGCCCTTGCCGGTGAGGGCGAGGACCTTGGCGACCGCGGTGTCGCCGTGGGTGCGCAGGAGGTAGCGCACGAGGGCGGCGGAGGTCGCGTACGCGCGCGACGTCGCGGCCCCGCCCCCGGAGAACGCGGCGTCCACCTCGCCGAGCGAGTGCGGGCCGGGCCCGACGGTCGCGAGCGCGGCGCGGGCGCCGTCCTCGATCCCCCACTCGCGCGCGGCCACCGTCGCCGTGCCCTCGTCGAACCACCGGGGCACCTCGCCGCCGCGGGCCGCGCGGGCGATCAGGACGTGGGCGACCTCGTGGCGCACGAGCGACTCCATGTTCCGGTCGGGGTACGTCGGGACGCGGCCGGGGAACAGGACCACCGTGTCGAGCGTCGGCACCGCGTACCCGCTCACCCACGACGCGACGCGCCCGGCCAGCGGCGAGCGCTCCGGCGCCAGCACGACGCGGATCGGCGCACCCGCCGTGCCGAGGCCGACCAGGTCCAGCAGCGACGTCCAATCCCCCGCCCCGATCGAGCGCACGGACGCGGCCTGCGGCTGCAGCTCCGCCGGCGCCTCGACCGCGAGACGGACCTCGGGCCCGGCCGCCGCGGCGGCCGCGAGCGCCGCGCACGCGACGGCCGCGAGCCCGACGGCGGCCGGCGTCCATGTCCGCGATCTCCGCACTGTCTTTGCGCCCCGCGGCAGGCTAGCAGAGGAGCGGGGAAGCGGCGCGGCCGTCCCCGCGCCCTGCTACCCTGGCGGCCTTGGCGGCGCCCGCCCGAGAAGGCCGCCGGGGAGGCAACGTGAAGGTGGCGGCTCTGGCTCTCTCGCTCGCGCTCGCGGCCGGCGCTCTCGCCGCCGGACCGGCAACGGTCGTCGAGTCCACGAACTACTCGCGCACCTCGCTGTACCGGGAGGTCGTCGACTTCGTCAACCAGGTCGCGAGGACGTCCGACCTCGTGACGCTCGCGACGCTCGCGACCACCGCCGAGGGGCGCGCGATCCCGCTCGTCGTCCTCTCGAAGGAAGGGGTCCGCACGCCCGCGGAGCTGCGCGCCACCGGGAAGCCCGCCGTGCTCGTGATGGCGAACATCCACGGCGGCGAGATCGAGGGGAAGGAGGCGTGCCAGATCCTGATCCGCGAGATCGCGAGCGGCCGCGAGGCCGCGCTCCTCGATCACCAGGTGATCCTCGTGATCCCGATCTTCAACGCCGACGGGAACGACAAGCTCGGCCACAACCGCCACGACAACGGCCCCGAGCTCGCGGGCGTCCGGTACAACGGCCAGATGCTCGACCTCAACCGCGACTACACCAAGCTCGAGTCGCCCGAGGTGCGCGGCCTCGTGCGGCTGCTCTCGACGTGGGACCCGGTCCTGTTCGTGGACATGCACACCACGAACGGCTCGTACCACCGCGAGCCGGTCACCTACACCACGTGCGCGAACGCCAACTGCGCGCGGTCGCTCACCGAGTTCATGTGGACGCGGCTGTTCCCCGCCGCCGCGAAGCGCACGACGGAGGCGTCGGGGTTCGACACGCTGCCGTACGGCGAGTTCGTGGACGGCGCTCACCCCGAGAAGGGATGGCTCGACGACGCCATCGAGGCGCGCTACGGCACGAACTACGTCGGGCTCCGCAACCGCCTCACGATCCTCGACGAGAACTACTCGTACGCGGAGTTCAAGACGCGGGTGCAGGCGTCGCTCGCGTACATCGGGGCCGTCCTCGAGTTCACGAACGCCAATGCGTCCGCAATCTCGGCGCTCGTGCGGCGCGCCGACACCGAGACGGCCGCCTCGTTCGCCGGGGGGCGGCTCGTGACCGAGACCGCGCAAGAGCGGCGCGGCGAGATCACCGTGAAGGGATGGGAGTTCACGACCGAGCCGCTGACGGTCGAGGAGAACGCGAAGTACCCGTGGATGGGCGGCGTGCGCGTGAAGCCGACCGGCGTGCCGCACGACTACACGGTGCCGTGGCTCGCGCTCACGGCCCCCGTCAAGACGATCGCGCTCCCCGCCGGATACGTCGTCGTGCCCGGGCAGGACGAGGTCGTGCGCAACCTGCTCGCCCACGGGATCGTCCTCCAGCGGCTCGCAGAGCCGTGCCGCGTCGCCGCGGAGCGGTGGGTGATCGAAAAGGTCGAGCCGGAGAAGACGGTGTTCCAGGGTCACGTCCTTCTCTCGCTCCCGGGCCACTTGGAGAAGAGCGACGCCGATCTTCCCGCCGGCTCCGTGTTCGTGGACATGCGGCAGCCTCTCGCGCGCGTGATCGCCGTCCTGCTCGAGCCCGCCTCGGCCGACAGCCTGGCGGCGTGGGGGTTCCTCGACCGCTCGATCGTGCGCCAGTGGAGCAACGAGCCGGCGCCGTACCCGGTGCTGCGGGTCGCCGCCCGCCCGCCCGTCCCGCTGGTGACCCTCGGCGAGGAGTAGGCGCAACACCTGCTTCGTCCACCGCTGTCATCCTGAGAAGGGCCGCCCTCCACCCTTGGTGTCATCCTGAGGAGCGGCGCCACCGGCGCCGCGACGAAGGATCTCCCCAAGCATGCAGCGCGACTCGGCCCTTCGCAGCGTGGGGGGATTCTCCGGCCGCTGCGCGGCCTCAGAATGACAGCAAGAGGATGCTGTCATCCTGAGGAGGGCCGCCTTCCGTCCCCCGCTGTCATTCTGAGCGAGCGCAGCGAGCGAAGAATCCCCCCACGCCTGCCAGGCTCCCATTGCGTGCAGGCTTTCTTTGTTGGCCCTCGGGTTCGCGGGCTCCGGCGCAATCGGCCTCTCGCGGCGCCGGCAGGTTGAGTACCCCCTCCCGCGGTTTGGTGAACCTGCGATGCGGGCCATCCCGTCAGCTCGAGGAGCACCGTCCGCCTGTGGACCGGTTATGCGGACTCGGAGTCCGCATAACCTGGCGGGTGTCACGCCTGGTGGGGAGGCGTATCATGGGATTGGAGCGGCCCTTAGGGTGGCCCTATGACTTCATCACCCGCGAGCACACAAAGCCTGGCAGTCGTCCTTTCCCGTTTTCCATTAGTCCCTCTAATCTGCGTTAGGCAACACCCGGAGCGCCCATGCTGAAGACCACGGCCAGAGCCTGGCTTGGGCGAGGCGCCATCGCGAGCGCCTCGCTAGTCGCGCTAGCGGTGATGGGCCTGTTTCTATACGCGGGGC
>DATKLI010000094.1:0-5395 GCA_035542455.1 Thermoanaerobaculaceae bacterium | reverse complement strand
GGGTGGGCTGCCGCCACCATCCCGTGACGCGCCACGACGACGGACCGGGTTGCGAACGAACGCCCTTCCGGCCGATCCGCGGCCTGCACCAGGGCGGCAACGGTGGCGGCCGAGGCGGCGAGAGCGAGAATTGGTCGCATGTGATTCCCCCTGGGCGTTAGAATAGCTCAGGCCGATGAACTCGCGTCCCCCCCGCCGCGCCGTCGCGGTCCTCGCGGGCGTGATCGCCGTGCCGGTCGCCGTCTGCGCCGCGGTGCTGCTCCTCGAGCGCTCGGCGGAGAGCGTCGTCGAGGACGTGTTTCTCGACCAGATGGCGGGGCCGCTCGGGCTTGTGGGGAACCACATCAGGGAGAGCCTCGACGGCCTCGCCTCGGCCCTCCGCTCGACGGCGGAGAGATGCGGGAGCGAGGCTCAGTCCGGTCCGAGCGCGTGCGCCGCCGACCTCGTGCAGCTCCAGGCGGGTGCACCCGCGATGCTCGCCTCCGTGGTGGCGTTCGATCGGGGGGGCGGGCTGGTCGCAGCGACGCCGCCCCGCGAATGGCGCGACGACGAGCGTGCCGCCCTGACCGAGGCGTCGCGGCGCGTCATCGGGGAGACGGGGCAGACGGTCCTTCTTGCGGTGGGGGCCGTCCCTCCGGAGAGAACGGTCTACGTTATCTCGTCGGCGGGTCCCGGGGCGAAGGGCGACGTCGCCGCGGTCGGTGCTGCGGTGGATCTCCGGCGCACCGGCACGACGCTGCTGGATGCACTGACCGCCGGCGGCCAGGGCGTGGCGTTCCTGGCCGCGACCGACGGCCGGTTGATCCTGGCGTCCGGGTGGGACCGCGCCCGGTCAGCAGCGTCGCTCGAGGAGTTGCTGGGATCGGACTGGCGGGTGGCGCTGCGTAGACCCGACGGCGCCCAGGCGGGGAGTCACTGGGCCGTTCGTCTCGGTGCGGACAAGGGCAGGGCGCGCCTTCTCGGCGTCGTGGAGGCCGTCAGCGCGGCGGGCGGCGAGATCGTGGTCGGAGCGCTCGTTCCCGCCAGCCTCGCGGTCCGCGGCGCGCGCCCCGTGCTCCTCACCGGTACGCTTGTCCTCGTCGGGCTCATGGCGGTGACGCTCGCGACGGCGGTCGCCTGGCGACGGTCGCGGGTCGGCGAGAGCGTGGCGGAACACGAGGTCGACCGGTGGCGGGCGGTGGCCGACAGCCGGGAGCGTGAGGGGCGGTGGCGGGGCCTCGCGAACCACGGCCCCGCGCCAGTCGTGTGCCTGCTGGGCTCCCGGGTGGTGGCGGCCAACGTCGCCGCGTCCGACCGGCTGGCCGCGGGCGAACGCGGCCGCCTCATCGGCCACGACTTCCTCTCGTTCGTGGCCGAGGGCGACCGGGAGCCGCTCCTCCGCCACATCGAGGAGCAGCGGCCCGACCCCGACACCCGGCGATGGATGATCGTCCGGCTCCGGCCCGCGAGCGGTCGCGATCTCGTGGCAAAGGTGACCACCTCGGCGGAACGCGAGCAGGATGCCAGCCTCGTGTACCTCACCTGGGCGGACGCTGGCCCCGAGACGCACGCGGACGCCGTCCTGGAGACGCTGATCGACTCGATCCCGTTGGCCGTCGTGCTGACGGATGCGTCGGGGAACCTCAGGTGGGTGAACGCGGCGGCCGTCGAGCGCGGCGGCGAGCAGCTTCGCCTCCTGAGGGGCCGACCGCTCGTCGATCTCGTGGACCACCAGCACCGGCGGGTCGTGCTCGCCGCGATGGCGCGCGCCCGGCGAGGCAGGACGGCGGGAGGGCAGATCAGGGTGTTCGCGCGCGGCGGCGAGGCCGTTCCAATCGAGTTCAAGGCCGTTCCGGTGCGCGCGGGGGATGCCGTAACCGGCGTGCTGTTCGTGATCTCCGAGCTCGGGACTGCTCGGGCGAGCTCCGGCGAGTTCCCGGCCGCGGCGCGCGAGCGGGCACTTTCGCACCTCGCGACGACACTTGCACACAGGGTAAGCAACAACTTCCAGGCCCTCCTCGGGCTGCTCGACGAGATGAAGGGCGGCAGGCCGACCGAGGAGACGCTCGGTCTCGCCCAGGTGTTGGTCACGGCGTCGGTCGAGGACCTGCGGCGGTTCGTCTCGGTCTCGCGCAGCGGGTCGGGCGCCGTTCGGCCGGTGCGGCTCGGCGCACTGCTCGCGCGCTGGATCGAGAAGGCCCGGCCGGGTCTGCCGGGTGCGATCAGGGCGGTGGTCCGCCGCGAGACGGAGGAGGACAGGGTGATCGCGGACGCGTCTCAGCTCCTGCTGTGGCTGGACGTGGCCCTCTCGTCCTCCGTGGCGGCGATGAAGCACGGCGGCGCGTTCGAGGTCGCGCTCCGCAAGGGGCGGACGGAGGGGACCGTCGCCCTGACCGTCTCCGACACCGGCACCCACGACAACGAGGCGGAGAACGCCGACGTCGAGAGGGGCCTGTCGTCGTCGCGACGTGCGGCGCAAGCTCTGGCCGAGCTCATCGCCGCCCAACTCGGCGGCCGGACGGGCGGGACCGTCCGTCCGGGCCTCGGCGGCCGCCTGTGGCTGGAGCTCAGCTGCGTCGGGGGGGAGGCCGCCCCCCATCCGGCGCGCGAGGCGCCGGCTGGCGTGGGCGCGGTGCTGCTTGCCGATGACGAGGAGTTGGTCCGGACACCGCTCGCCGCGGCGCTGAGATCGGTCGGGTACGAGGTCGTGGAGGCGTCCAACGGCCAGGAGGTCGTGGAGAAGGTCGTGGGCGAGCCGCACAGGTTCTCCCTAGTCGTCCTGGATCTCGTGATGCCCGTTATGGATGGGCGTGAGGCGCTGCGGCGCCTCAGGGAGTGCACCCCGGGGGTACCGGTGATCATCTGCACGGGGTACGATCCCTCGGGTGACGAGGTCCTCGCTGCGGCGGACCTGCTCATCAAACCGTTCAGCATCGAGGAGTTCCTCACGAAGGTCGCCGACCTCCTCGGCCGTGGGCCGGGGCGCGGTGCGGGCGGTGGTAGCATGAGGCAGTGAAGGTCTACACGCGGACCGGCGACGACGGTTCCACGGGTCTGGGCGACGGTTCGAGGGTGTCGAAGGCCAGCCTGCGCGTGGCCGTGTACGGGGATGTCGATGAGCTGAACGCGGTTCTCGGCGTGCTTCGGGCGGAACAGCTGCCGGCGGAGGCCGCAACCGAGTTGGAGCGTATCCAGGCTCTCCTGTTCGAAGTGGGCGCATTCCTGGCGGACCCCCGTGGGAGGCGACGCCTGTCCGACGACGCGCTCCGGCCCGTCTGGGCCGAGACGTGGATCGATGCGATGGAAGCCGACCTCCCGGAGCTGCGGAACTTCGTGCTGCCGGCCGGGACCCGGGGTGCTGCGCTGGCGCATCTGGCACGCACCGTGTGCCGGCGGGCCGAGCGTGGCGTCGTCGCTCTCGCGGCGCGGGGAGAGGACGCCGCGGTCGTGGTTCCGCTCCTGAACCGGCTCTCCGACGCCCTCTTCGTGCTGGCCCGGTGGCTCAACCGCAGGGGCGAGGTCGCCGACGTGCTCTGGGCCGGGAGAAGCTGAGCAGCTTTCATGGGAAGACCCACCCGACGCGAAACCCCTGCCTCCGACTCGGTGCCGATCCGGATCGCCGTCATCCCCGGTGACGGAATCGGCGGCGAGGTCGTGGCCGAGGCGGTGTCGCTCGCGCACGACCTGCGGTCGGAGGGCCACCTCCGGGCGGAGCTCGAGGAGCTGGACTGGGGGGCGGAGAGGCTCCTTGCGACCGGGCGGGCGGTCCCCGGCGATGGGTTTGACCGCCTCCGCACGTTCGACGCCATCCTCGCGGGGGCGTTCGGGGACCCGAGGGTTCCGGACGGGGAGTACATGCGCGAGATCCTGCTCGGGCTGCGCTTCCAGCTCGATCTCTTCATCAACATGAGACCGGTCCGCTGCATGCACGAGCGGCTCAACCCGCTCAAGACGGCGTCCGCCGACGAGATCGACATGGTGATCGTGCGCGAGAACACGGAGGGGCTGTACTGCGGCGTAGGCGGCCTCGTGCACGAGCACTCGACCGACGAGACGGCGCTGCAGGAGATGGTGGTGACCCGGCGGGCGGTCGAGCGCATCGTCCGCGCCGCGTTCGAGATCGCCGCGAGCCGCCCGCGGTGCAAGGTCACGCTCGTGGACAAGGCGAACGCCCTCCCGTTCGCCGGCCGCCTCTGGCAGAAGGTGTTCGCCGAGGTCGCGGCCTCGTTCCCCCGGGCTGCGACCGAGCACCTCTACGCCGACGTCGCGGCGATGGAGATGGTGCGGAACCCGGGGCGGTTCGACGTCATCGTGACGGAGAACCTCTTCGGCGACCTCCTCTCCGACCTCGCGGCGATGCTCGGAGGGGGGCTGGGGCTTGCTGCCTCCGGCAACATCCACCCGGGGCGCGTTTCGATGTTCGAGCCGGTCCACGGATCGGCCCCGGACATCGCCGGCACCGGCACGGCGTGCCCGCTGGCGGCGCTGGGCTCGTTCGGGCTGTTGCTCCGCCACGTCCGCAGGGACGACCTCGCGGACGCTCTCGACGGCGCCATCGCCGACACCGTCGTCGCCGGCGAGGTGACGCCCGACCTCGGCGGCCGGTGCACGACGTCGGAGGTCGGCCGCGCGGTCCGCCGCCGGGTGCTGGAGCGACTCGCGGCATGACCAAGCTCACCCTCCCCGGGAGGGACCTCGAGATCCTGGCCGGCACCCTGGACGAGAACTTCCGGTACCTCGGCGAACGGCTCCGCGTCCGCCTGACGGCCCGCGGAGACACGGTCGCAGTCGACGGCGAGCCCGAGGCGGTGGAGCTGACCGGGAAGCTCCTCCAGGCGCTCGGCAAGCTCGTCGCCAGCGGGTACGCGGTCGGGAAGGAGGAGTTCCGCACCGCGCTCCGCGTGCTCGAGGAAGATCCCGCGGTCGACCTCGTCGAATTCTTCACCGACGCGTCCATCCCCGACTCGGTGAAGCGCCTCGTGGTCCCGCGCAACCTCAAGCAGAGGCTGTTCATCCAGGCCCTCAACCGCTTCGACATCGTCTTCGCGATCGGGCCCGCCGGCACCGGGAAGACGTACCTCGCCGTGGCGATGGCCGCCGCGGCGCTTGCCGAGCACCGGGTGAAGCGGATCGTCCTGACGCGCCCCGCCGTGGAGGCCGGAGAACGCCTCGGGTTCCTCCCGGGCGACCTCGTGGAGAAGGTGAACCCGTACCTGCGACCCGTCTACGACGCGCTCTACGACATCCTGGGGTACGACCGCGTGGCGCGCCACATCGAGCGCGGGGTGATCGAGATCGCCCCCCTGGCGTTCATGCGCGGGCGGACCCTCAACGACTCGTTCATGCTCCTCGACGAGGCCCAGAACACGACCCCAGAGCAGATGAAGATGTTCCTGACGCGGCTGGGGTTCCACTC
>DATKLI010000093.1:0-32108 GCA_035542455.1 Thermoanaerobaculaceae bacterium | reverse complement strand
CATTCGCGGTTCCGGTCCCGAGCGGGGCGAGCATGTCGAGGTCGGTCCTGTACCGCAACGGCCACTTCTGCGCCCACAAGCAACCCCAGCACGGAAACTCGAGCGCCGAGAGGTCGCACGGCCTGGGAAGGGGAACGGCGGACGCCGGCGGCGCTGGGCCAGCTGGCGCGGAGGAGCTCGCCCCCCGCAGCGCCCCGGCGACGAGCGTTCCGGCCAGGATGACCACGACCGCCACTGCGCAGACCACGCCGAATCGAGCCGAACGGTTCCTCGCATCCCTCATGACTTGTCCTCCGATCCCTGGCGCGGCTGCCGAGCGGGCGCCTTCTGCGGGCGTGCCGGCGGCGCCGCGCCGAACCCCAGGTACTCCGCGCGGATCCGCGGCAGTGTGACGATCGCCTGGAGCTCACCGGCGCCGCGGGCCGCACGCGGTGCAGCCGGCCTGATCGCCACACGGCTGGCCGGCTTCGACGTCACCCGGACCACGACGTTGGCGACGAGGAGCAGCACTGCGGTTACCGACCACGCGACACGGAGCGGGCGGCTCTCCCAGAGCGCCTGCCAGCGGTCCGTGGGGCGTTCCCATGCGGCGCGGGCCGCGGCCAGCGCGCGCTCTCGCAGCGCCTCCGGCGGATCCGGCTCCACGGGCGCGGCGAGCAGCCGCGCGATCTCGTCGTGACGGTCTCTCATGTCGTGCTCCCGAGCAGCCTGCGCAGCGCCGCGAGCGCGAGGCGGTACCGGCTCGCCGCCGTGAACGCCGGGATCCCGAGGCAGCGCCCGATCTCGGCGTGGCTCATCCCCGCCGCGTCGTGCAGCCAGACGGCCTCGCGCTGGCGGGGGGACAGGCGCGCCACCAGCGCCCACGCGCGCCGCGCGTCGAGGGCGCGCGCGTGGTCGCGCGGCTCGGCCTCCAGGTCGGCGTGGTCCTCGATCGGCTCGGACCGGTGCCGCGCGGCGCGCCGCACGGCGTCCACCGCCAGCCGGTGCGCGACCGACAGGAGCCACCACCGCGGGTCGCGTACCCGGCCGAGCCGCTCGCCGCACTCCGCGACGCGGACGAACGTCTCCTGCACCACCTCGGCGGCGAGGTCGCGGCTGCCGGTGCGCCACAGCGCGAGCCCGTACAGCCGCCGGCCCGCCATGTCGTACAGCTCCCCGAGCGCCTCGGCGTCCCCGGCCGCGAGGTCGCGGAACAGCTCGACCCAACGCGACGGCTCGCGCCAGGCGTCTGCGCGGGCGAGCCCGCGCGCCGCCGCAGCGGCGGGGTCGGCGGCGTCGAGGATCGGGGGGGCCATCGCCTCCATGCTAGGAAAGACGCCCGCCCGCCGCCACCTTGTCACCGCCGCGAAGGCCGCTGACAGCTCTCCCCCAGCCCCCCGACCAGCTGACAGCTGACAGCCGACAGCGCCCCCGCCCACCCGGTCGAAGGTCGAAAGTCCAAAGTCGAAAGCTGGAGGGTCCCGAGCTCCGGCACAGGCACACCGGGCGGACGGGGTGTCGGGCCCCGCCTGGGGAGCGCGGCCGACTTCCGAGGGCTTGACAGAGGCTCGATCTCAATTATTCTGGCGGGCAATGAAAACGGAACCAGGCCAGCGAACCGACCGCGGTGCGGCCGGACTCCGCTCCGGCTTCCCCCCCAGAGGACACCGTGGCGGTGGAGGCGGACACGGGGCGGGAGAGCGAGGGACACGAGCATGAACGGCAGCCTTCCCTCCGTGGGCAAGAGCGTCTCGCACTACCGCATCGTGGAGAAGCTGGGCGGCGGCGGGATGGGCATCGTTTACAAGGCCGAGGACACCAAGCTCCACCGCTTCGTGGCGCTCAAGTTCCTGCCCGAGGAGATGGCGACGGACGCGCAGGCGATCGAGCGGTTCAGGCGCGAGGCGCGCGCCGCGTCCGCCCTCAACCACGCCAACATCTGCACGATCCACGACATCGACGAGCACGACGGGCACGTCTTCATCACCATGGAGCTGCTCGAGGGGGAGACGCTCAAGCACCGGATCGAGGCGCGACCCCTCAAGACCGACACCCTCCTCGACCTCGGGATCCAGATCGCGGACGCGCTCGACGCGGCCCACACGAAGGGGATCGTCCACCGCGACATCAAGCCGGCGAACATCTTCGTGACCAGCCGCGGCCAGGCGAAGATCCTCGACTTCGGACTGGCCAAGCTGGTCATGCGGGGTCACACGGCCGCGGACACGGTCGGGGCGCCTGCCCACGCCGGCGAGCCGACAGTCGCCGGCCCGCTCACGAGCCCGGGCCTCGCCATGGGGACGGTGGCCTACATGTCGCCAGAGCAGGCGCTCGGCGAGGACGTGGACTCGCGCACCGACCTGTTCAGCTTCGGGGTCGTGCTGTACGAGATGGCCACGGGCAGGCAGGCGTTCCCGGGGGGCACCTCGGCCGCGATCTTCGACGCGATCCTCCACCGCGTCCCCGTCTCGCCGCTCGAGTCGAACCCCAATCTCCCGCCGAAGCTCGCGGAGACGATCGCGAAGGCGCTCGAGAAGGACCGGGACCTGCGCTTCCAGACGGCCGCGGAGATGCGCACCGACCTGAAGCGGCTCAAGCGCGACACCGATTCCGACCGGGTCTCGAAGGCGGCGAGCGGCGGCACCCCCGCGCGCGCGCCGGCGCCCCGCAGGCGCC
The DNA here is from genome assembly GCA_035542455.1 of Thermoanaerobaculaceae bacterium. GTDB lineage: Bacteria > Acidobacteriota > Thermoanaerobaculia > Thermoanaerobaculales > Thermoanaerobaculaceae > RBG-13-68-16. The sequence goes on along the minus strand of DATKLI010000093.1, from coordinate 29,453 downwards.
ACGCGGGACGACTCGTCCCCATTGCGGTGCTGGCGCTGGCCGCCGGACTCGGAGCGGGGGTCCTCGTCGGCAGGCGCGCGTTCCAGGCCCCGGCGCCCTCCGAGCCGCGGTACCGGCAGCTCACGTTCCGCCGCGGCGCGATCCGGGCCGCGCGCTTCGCGCCGGACGGGCAGACGATCGTGTACAGCGCCGCCTGGCAGGGGAACCCGGTCGAGGTGTTCACCGCCCGCCTGGACGCGCCCGAGTCGCGCCCTCTCGGCCTGAACCAGACCCAGCTCCTCGCCGTGTCCTCCGCAGGAGAGATGGCGCTCCTGCTGAGGAGCCGGCCGACCGGGACGTGGGTCAGCGTCGGCACGCTCGCCCGGGCGCCGCTCGCCGGGGGCGCGCCCCGCGAGGTGCTCGACGACATCCAGTGGGCCGACTGGTCGCCCGACGGCAACAACCTCGCCGTCGTCCGGGACGTCGCCGGCCACAACCGGCTCGAGTACCCGATCGGCAAGCCCCTCTACGAGACGGGCGGATGGATCAGCCACCCCCGGGTGTCGCCGAAGGGCGACCTGATCGCGTTCCTCGACCACCCGATGCAGGGCGACGACGGCGGGTCGGTCGCGGTGATCGGCACCGACGGCAAGAAGAAGACGCTCGCGAGCGGGTTCTACACGACGCAGGGGCTCGCATGGTCGCCCGACGCGAGCGAGGTGTGGTTCACGGGGAGCCGCGTGGGGGCGAACCGGGCGCTGTACGCCGTCTCGCTCGCGGGGCGCGAGCGCCTCGTCTCGGCGATGCCGGGCACGCTGATCCTCCTCGACATCTGGCGCGACGGCCGCATCCTGCTGATCCGCGCCAGCTGGCGGCGGGAGCTGCTGGGCTCCGCGCGGGAGAAGGACAAGGAGCTCGACCTCTCGTGGCTCGACTACTCGTACCCAGCCGACCTCTCGCAGGACGGGGAGACGATCCTGTTCGACGAGGAGGGCGAGGGCGGCGGGACGTACGGCAAGGGCGGGACGTGGGCGTACACCGTCTACCTCCGGAAGACTGACGGCTCGCCGGCCGTCCGGCTCGGCGAGGGCGCCGCGGTCGCCCTCTCGCCCGACCAGCGCTGGGTGATCTGCCAGCCCGAGGGTTCGCCGGCGCAGCTCACGCTGCTGCCCACACGGGCGGGCGAGTCGAAGCAGCTCACGAACGACGGGATCAACCACATCTGGGCGCGCTGGTTCCCCGACGGGAAGCGGATCGTGTTCTCGGGGAACGAGGCGGACCACGGCGTCCGCCTCTACGTGCAGGACGTGGACGGCGGGAAGCCGAGGGCGATCACGCCCGAGGGCGTCAGCGCCACCGCGTTCATGATCTCGCCGGACCGCGAGTCCGTCGCGGCGGTCGGCCCGAACGAGAAGGGGTACCTCTATCCGGTCGGCGACGGCCCCGCCCGTCCGATCCCGGGGTTCGCGGTGGGCGAGGAGCCCGTCGAGTGGGCGCCGAACGGCCGCTCGCTCTACATCTATCGCCCGGGAGAGCTGCCGGCGCGCGTCTTCCGCCTGGACGTGGCGTCGGGCGAGAGGACGCTCTGGCGCCAGCTCATGCCGTCGGACCCGGCCGGAGTCGAGCGGATCAACCCGATCCGGATGACGCCCGACGGCAAGACGTACGTCTACGGCTACCACCGGACGCTCGCCGATCTCTACCTCGTCGAAGGGCTGAAGTAGCCGCAGACGGCGGCTGACCGCTCTCCCCCACCCGACCTCCAGCCGAGAGCCGACAGCCCCCCACTCGTCAGGCTGGCCGACGGCTTTTCCCCGCCCACCCGACCAGCCGACAGCCAACAGTTCCCCCGCCCACCCAAGAAGAGACGCACCTGAGAGAAGGGAGCTGTGAGCTGTCAGCTCTCTTCTTCAGCGGCCTTCTCGAGGTCCTCGATGCGCTTGCGGACGAGCATCTCGGCCATGTCCGGGATGACCTCCCACGCGATGCGCTCGAGCTGCGGAGCGGCGAGCTCGACGACCCGTTTCGCGATCTTGTCGATCTGGGCGTCGGAGAGCTCCGCGCTCCGGGACTCAGGAGGAGGCACCAGCTCGGCCGCGCGCTTCGCGACCCGCTCGACGTGGTCGTCCGTCAGGATCTCGGCCGCCGTCGGCGGCGGCGGTGGGGGCGGGACGAGCTCGGCCGCGCGCCGCGCGACGCGCTCCACGTGCTCGTCTGTGAAAATCTCGGCCGCTGTCGGCGGCGCCGGCGGGCGCGGGACGAGCTCGGCCGCGCGCCGCGCGATGCGCTCCACGTGCTCACCAGTGAGCAGGTCGGCCGCCGTCGGCGGCGGGGGAGCCGGTTGGGACGGGGGGATCATCTCCTTGACTCGCCGCATCACCTGCTCCACGACCTCCGCGGAGAGCGCGCCGACCGCCAGTGCAGGCGCGGCCGCGGCGACCTTCTCGGCGACGGGGGCCGGTGCGGGCGGTTCCGCCGGGGGCGGTGCGACCGGCGTCGGCGGGATGCGCAGCCGCTGGGTCGGCATCTCCTTGTGGATCGGCTCGGCCTCCGCCGGGAACACCGGGATCCCGGGCCGCTCGACCTCCTGGGCGGGTGCGGGCTCCGGCTCGGGTGCGAACAGGTCGTGCGCCGTCTCGGTCGCGTGCTTGCCGACCGGGAACGGCTCTGCGGCCGGGGCGGGCGCGGGGGGCGTGGGGATGAGCGCCGGCGGCTCCGGCTCGAACGCCGGCGGCTCGGTCGTCAACGGGGGAATCTCGGGGGCGGGTGCGGGCGGCTCCGCGGCGAACGCCTCGGTCATCGGGGCGGGGGCCGGCGCCTGAACCTCGTCGCCGCCGAAGGCGAACGACTGGGAGATCGCGGACACGGCCGTCGAGATCGCCGGCTCGGCCAGCTCCGGCGGCGCCGGGATCGGCGCCTTCGGGCTCGAGTCGCCGAGCGAGCTGGCCGTGAGCTCGATCCCGTCCTCCGGGATCGGGGGCGGCGGCTGGATCCGGGCCGCGAGCTGCTCGAACCCGGTCGTGCTGAACTCCAGGGCGGGCACCCCCTCGGGGATCCCCTGGTCGCCGGCCTCGCTCGGCATCGGGATCGCGGCCACCGACTGGGCGCGCCGGAGGAGGTCCTCGACCACGTTGATCAGCTCGCGGGCCTCGAACGGTTTGGTCACGATCGCGTCGCACCCCGCGGCGAGCGCGCGGTCACGGTCGAACGGCTCGAACGTCCCGGTGAGGAGAACGACCGGCAGGTGCAGCGTGTTGGGGTCGCTCTTGAGCGTCTGGCACACCTCGTAGCCGTTGATGTCGGGCATCACCACGTCGCACAGCACCACGTCGGGCTTGACCTCGGAGAGTCGGGCGAACAGGTCGCGCCCGTTCCCCACGGCGACCACCTTGTGCTCGGTCTCGGCGAAGGTGAGCTCCACGACCTTCTGGATCGTGATGCTGTCGTCGGCAAGCAGGAGTGTCCCACCCATAATCACCTCGCCTCGGCTCTCTACTTCGTACACTTGGTACCACGAACGCGATGAACTGTCAACGACTTGGCCTGTTCATCCCTCCACGATCGCGAGTGCCCCGTCGTCGGCGATCCACACCACGGCGCCGGTCTCGAGCCACGCCGGCACGACGCGCGCCTCGCGGCCTCCCTCCGTCAGCACCCACGAGCGATGGAAGTGCCCCCACAGGACGACGTCCACGCCGGCCGCGAAATGCCTCCGCGCGGCGGCCGCCAGATCGGCAGCGGGGAGGTCGCGCCGGTAGCTGAAGTTCGTCTCCTTCAGGCGCGACTCGGTCCCGAGGACGATCCTCTGGGCGAGCCGCCTCGGCAGCAGCCGCGCCCACAGCCGCGCCGGGCCGCTCTTGGAGACGGCGCGCCAGAAGCGGTACGAGCGGTCCGCGCGGTTGATGAGGTCGCCGTGCTCGAGCAGGAACCTCTTCCCGCCGGCCACGAACGAGTGCACGGGTCCGCCGGCGTCGCGGTACGGGTCGAGGTCGGCGGCGTCGAGGAAGAAGTCGCGGTTCCCCTCGACGAGCACGACGCGCGCGCCCCCGCGGCGCAGCGCCGCCAGCTCCTCGAGGCCGCGCCGCACCGTCTCGTCCCAGAACCGCGAGAAGCCGACGAGGGCGCGGAACAGATCTCCGAGGAACACGACCTCGTCCGCGCCGCGCCGACGCACCTCGGAGACCGACGAGACGAACCGCTCGAGGTCGCCGGGACCCTGCCCGACATGGAGATCGGCGAGAACGGCTCGGAGCACGGGGCATGCTAGCATTCGCGAGTTCAGAGGAGGAAGGTGCGAATGACGCGGCCCGCGAGCGCCCATCACGCGTCACAGAACTCGGGCCGCCGGGTGCTGCTCACGGGTGCGCGCGGGTTCGTGGGGCGCGAGATCCGGCGCCAGCTCCTCGAAAGCGGATGGGAGGTGGTCGCGCTCTCCCGCACGCTGAGCTCCGGCGAGGCGCGGCCTGGCGTGATCCAGGTGTGCGCCGACGCCGCCGACGACGGGTGGCAGCGCTGGTGCGAGGGGTGCTCCGCGGCGATCCACCTCGTCGGGATCATCCGGGAGGCGCCGCGCCGCGGCGTCACGTTCGACCGTGCGCACCGGCTCGCGACCGAGCGCGTCATCACGGTGTGCCGCGAGCTCGGGATCTCCCGCCTCGTCCACATGTCCGCCCTCGGCGCGCGCGCCGGCGCCGCGACCGAGTACCACCGCTCGAAGTGGCGCGGCGAGGAGGCGGTAAAGGGGTCGGGGCTCGACTGGACGGTCTTCCGTCCGTCGACGATCTTCGGACCCGGCGACGGGTTCACGACGGCGCTCGCCGCGGCGGTCCGGCGCTTCCCGATCTTCCCGGTGTTCGGATCCGGCACGTACAGGGTGCAGCCGATCTCGGTGGCCGAGACGGCGCGCTGCTTCGTCGCGGCGCTCGGCGACCGCGCGACGATCGGGCAGGCGTACGAGCTCGGAGGTCCCGAAGCGCTCGAGTACAACGAGGTCGTCCGGCGCGTTGCGCGCGCGCTCGGCGTGCGGCGGACGCTCGTCCACATCCCGCTCGGCATGGCGCGCCTCGCGGTCTCGGCGGTCCAGCACTTCCCTGGGGCGCCGATCACCCGCGACCAGCTCACCATGCTGCTCGAGGGCTCGACGTGCGACACCGCAGCCGCGGGTCTGGCGTTCAGCGTACCGCACGCGCGCTTCGAACCCGCGTGGCTCTCCAACCGCTGATCACTCGAGGTAAGAGTTGAGAGTTAAGAGTTGAGAGTTAAGAGTCAACGACACTCAGAAAGCTACTCGCCGTGGTGCGGCTCTCCAACTCTTAACTCTTAACTCTTCACTCTGAACTCTTAACTGCGGTCGGCTTCTGTCCAGGGAGAGCCGACGCGAGGAGCGGCGGCGCGTGCGGCGTCGGTCACGGCCGCCACGCTGGCGCCGCTCCTCTGCGCCGCGGCCACGCACTCGTCGTGCTCGGGCTTGGCGGAGACGACGCGGCCCTCGAACGCCGCGATCTTGACCGGGATCGCGCCGTACTGCGTTGGCACCTCGACCGTGCGCCGGTCCAGCTCGGGCCGGACACACTCCACCATCCTGACCCCGAGCGTGATCCCCTCGCGGAACAGCGCGGCGGCCACCGCACCGGCGGTTGCCGGCTCCGCGAGTGCGCGCAGCTCCCAGGCGGGCCGTCCCTTGCGGCCCGTCGCCGGGAGGCACCACGCGTCGAGCGCGCCGGCGTCGCGCAACCTCTCCAACACCGTGCCGAGGGCCTCGCCGCTCACGTCGTCCACCGTCGCCTCGACCACCACCACCGGACGCCCCGCGGGGCGCCGCGCGGTCTCCTCCAGGAGGAACGCCCGCAGCACGTTCGGCAGCCCCTCGTACTCGCGCGTCCCGAGGCCCACGCCGACCGCGAGCACCGTCCCGCCGGGGCACGGCCCGAACTCGCTCGCCAGGGTGGTCAGGAGCGTCGCCCCGGTCGGTGTCGTCATCTCCCCCACGGCGGCGTGCGCGGCGAGGGGGACGCCCCGCAGCAGGCGCGCCACGGCAGGCGGCGGCACCGGGAGCAGGCCGTGCGAGGTCCGGACCGTGCCGGAGCCGACGGGGACCGGCCCGCACACGACCCGGGCGACGCCCAGCAGGTCGACGGCCGCGCAGGTGCCCACGATGTCGACGACCGCGTCCACGGCGGCGAGCTCGTGCAGGTGCGCCTTCTCGAGCGGGACCCCGTGGACCTCGGCCTCCGCCTCGAACAGGCGCCGGAACGCCGCGCCCGCGGTCGTGCGCACGGGTCCGGGGAGCTCCGCGCGGGCGAGCAGGTCCTCGACGTCGCGCAGGCGCCGGGCCGGGTGCGACCCCTCGGTGACGTGGACCGTCACGCGCGTGCCGGCGAGCCCCTTGTGGCGGCCGCGCGACCCCTCGAGCCGCCACCCGTCGAGACGCAGCCCGGCGAGCACGGCGGCGAGACGGCGCTCCTCCACACCGAGGTCGATGAGGGCCCCGAGCAGCATGTCGCCGGCCGCGCCTCCGAACGGATCGAGCCACAGCACCTTGGTCATCGCCACCCCCAGCCAGGCGTTCGAAGGTTCAGAGGTTCAACAACCAAGGGGAAAGGGTAGACGGAGGAAGGGAGAGGGAAGGCAAAGACCCGTCGGCGCCGTGTACTCCTTCTTCCGTCTTCCCTCTTCCGTCTCCCCCTCGTCCTCAACATTCGAACCTTCGAACATCTTCGCACGTGCAGTCTAGAGCCTGCGGTACGCGAACCGGTACACCGGGCGCTCCTCCCGCGCGTACTTGATCTCGAAGTGCGTCCGGGGGACCGCGTCGAACGCGTCGTCCACCGGCACCGCGGCGAGCCGCCGCTCGGCCGCGAGCACCTCGCGGATCACGCCCGCGTACGGCTCGTGATCCGTCTTCACCCGCAGCAGCCCGCCGGGCGCGAGGACATCGGCGAGACGAGAGGCGTTCTCGGCCCGAAAGAAGCGCCGCTTGTGGTGGCGTTTCTTCGGCCACGGGTCCGGGAAGTACACGTGCACGGCCGCCGCGCTCGCGGGAGCGAGGCAGCGGAACAGGAGGTCCTCCGCGGTGGTATGCACGAGCCGCACGTTCGCGAGGCCGCGGCGCGCGGCGCGCCGCGCGGCGAGCTCGAGGTACTTGCGCGCCCGCTCGACTCCGATCACGCCGATCTCGGGGTGCGCTCCCGCCCACTCGAGCAGGAACAGCCCCTTCCCGACGCCGAGCTCCACCTCGAGCGGCCGCGGCGTGCCGAACACGCGCGCGGCGTCGAGCGGCAGCCGCGCATCCGCGAGCTCCAGCACCGTCGCGCCGAGGTCCACGGGTGGGCTCAGCCCTCGGAGCCGTCGGCGACTTCAGGGTCCTCGTCGCCGAACACGATGCCGACGGCGCGCGCGGTCTTGACGAGCTGGCAGTCGGGGTCCACCCGCTTGAGGCGGCCGATCGCCTCCGCCAGCGGCACCGCCACGATCTCGTCCCCGCGCAGGGCGACCATGTGCCCGAACTGACCGCTCACCGCGAGCCGGGCGGCCTCCACGCCGAAGCGGGTCGCCAGGATCCGGTCCCACGGCACCGGGCTGCCGCCGCGCTGGATGTGCCCGAGCACCGTCGCGCGGACCTCGTACCCGCCGCGCGACTCGATCTCCCGGGCGATCTGGTACGAGACGCCGCCCAGCCGCTTCCACCCCGTCACAGCGTCCTGGCCGGAGAACACCTGGCCGCTCCCCTCCGGGGCGGCGCCTTCCGCCACGACGACCAGGGAGAACGGCCTCCCCCGCCGCTCGCGCGCCCGGAACTTGGCGATCAGCGGCTCGAACTTGAACGGGATCTCCGGGATCAGGACCACGTCGCCACCGCCCGCGAGCCCCGCGTGGAGCGCGATCCACCCCGCGTCGCGGCCCATCACCTCGAGCAGCATCACGCGGTGGTGGCTCTCGGCGGTGGTGTGGAGGCAGTCGAGCGCCCAGGTGGCCGACTCGAGGGCGGTCGCGAACCCGAACGTGAGCTCCGTCGCGGAGAGGTCGTTGTCGATCGTCTTCGGGACGCCGACGACCGGGATGCCGAGCTCGCGCCAGAACCGCTCGCCGATCGAGAGCGAGCCGTCGCCCCCGATCACGATCAGGCAGTCGAGGCCGAGCCGCTCCACGTTCTTCTTGGCGGTGGCCGACGCGTCCACGAGCTCCTCGACGCCGTCCGGGCGCTTGAACGCGTAGCGGAACGGGTTGCCGCGGTTCGTCGTCCCCAGGATCGTCCCGCCGCGCACGAGGAGGCCGGAGGAATCCGCCATCGTGAGCTCGCGCGCCTTCATCTCGACCAGGCCGATGAAGCCTTCCGAGATCCCCATCACCGTCACGCTGTGGGCGACCTTGCACGAGCGCACCACCGCGCGGATGACCGCGTTCAGGCCGGGCGCGTCGCCGCCTCCCGTCAGGACCCCGACACGTCGAACTGCGCTCATCGCTTTGCCTCCAGACCGAGGTGCACCAGCTCGATCCCCCCTTCGCGGGCGAACTCGCGGATGCGCTCGTCGCGGTAGAACTCGCCGTACAGGACGCGGGCGATCCCCGCGTTCGCGATCAGCTTGAAGCAGTCCCAGCACGGCGAGGCGGTGACGTAGATGTGCGCCTTGTCGATGCTGACGCCGTGCCGCGCCGCCTGCAGGATCGCGTTGGCCTCGGCGTGCACGGTGCGCACGCAGTGGCCGTTCTCCATCAGGCAGCCGACCTCGGTGCAGTGCGCGAGGCCCCGGATCGAGCCGTTGTACCCGGTCGCGAGCACCGCCTTGTCGCGCACGACCACGGCGCCGACGCTCTTGCGCGGGCACGTCGACCGCGTCGCGGCCTCCAGCGCGAGGTTCATGAAGTAGCGGTCCCATGAGACTCGGTTCACGGAGCCATCTTACCCGTGTTTGCGCCGCGACGGGTGGACCCAGGAGTTAAGAATTGAGAGTGAAGAGTTAAGAGTTCAAAGACCCAAACGGCGAGGCGACGGCGCACCCGACTCGCCGCCGCCCAACTCTTCACTCCTAACTCCTAACTCCTAACTCGTCTTCGTCAGTGCATGCCGTTCGACGCCGCGATCTCCTTGACGAGGTTCCCGACCACCGCCTTGGCGTCCCCGAAGATCATGAGCGTCCGGTCCATGTAGTACAGCTCGTTGTCGATCCCCGCGAACCCCGGGCTCATCCCGCGCTTGACCACCATCACCGTGCGCGCCTTGTCGACGTCCAGGATCGGCATGCCGTAGATCGGGCTCGCCGCGTCGTGGCGGGCGGCCGGGTTGGTTACGTCGTTCGCGCCGATCACGAGCGCGACGTCCGCCTGCCCGAAGTCCGAGTTGATCTCGTCCATCTCGACCAGGCGGTCGTACGGGATGTCGGCCTCGGCGAGCAGCACGTTCATGTGGCCTGGCATCCGCCCCGCGACCGGGTGGATCGCGAACTTGACCTCGACGCCGAGCTTCGTGAGCGTGTCGAACAGCTCGCGCACCTTGTGCTGCGCCTGCGCCACCGCCATGCCGTACCCCGGCACCACGATCACGAGCCCGCCGTTCGCGAGGATCGGCGCGGCCTCCTCCGGCGTCGCGCTCCGGACGATGCGCTCCTCGGCGGCCGCGGCTCCGTGTTTGACCTGCCCGAACGCACCGAACAGAACGTTCGTGAACGACCGGTTCATCGCCCGGCACATGATGATCGAGAGGATCAGGCCGGAGGAGCCGTCGAGCGCCCCCGCGATGATGAGCAGGTGGTTGTCCAGCACGAACCCCATCGCGCACGCGGACAGCCCCGCGTACGAGTTCAGCAGCGAGATCACCGTCGGCATGTCCGCGCCGCCGATCGGGATGATGAGGAGGACACCGAACAAGAGCGCGAGCGCGCCGAAGACCGGGAACAGCCACGTCCGCCCCGGGCTCGCGACCAGTACAACGCCCGACACGGCGGCGAGGCCGAACAGCGCGAGGTTGACCACGTTCTGCCCGCGGTACGTGATCGGACGCGTCGGGAGCGCCTCCTGCAGCTTCCCGAACGCCATCAGCGACGCGGTGAACGTGAGGAACCCCAGCAGCACCTCGAGCGCGAGCGCCGCCATCGTGAAGACGTCGATCTTCGGCGTCCGGAGGTAGAACTCGGCGGTCCCGACGAGCGCCGCCGCGAGCGCTCCGAAGGCGTGGGAAAGCGCGGTCCGCTGCGGCACCGCGGTCATCGGCATCATCGCCATCGGGATGCCGATGATCGTCCCGATCACGAACGCGACAGCGATCCAGTGGTAGCTCACGATCTCGGGCTTGGCCAGCGTGCCCCCGACTGCGAGCGCCATGCCGAGCACGCCGACGATCACGCCCCTCCGGGCGGTCTGCACAGTGGAGAGCCACTTGAGCGCGAGGATGAACGAGACGGCGGCGGCGACGTAGATGACCGGGATGATCGCGTCGATCATCGCGCGCCCTTGCCGCTCTTCTTGAACATCTTGAGCATCCGGTACGTGATCAGGTACCCGCCGACGATGTTGATCATCGAGCACGTGACCGCCGCGGTCCCGAGCACCGTCGAGAGCGTGGTCTCCTGGCGCCCCGTGACGAGGATCGAGCCCACGACCGCGATCGCCGAGATCGCGTTGGTGAGCGACATCAGCGGCGTGTGGAGCAGCGGCGACACGCGGCGGATGATCTCGAGGCCCAGGAACGTCGCGAGCACGAACACGAAAAGGGAGAGCTCGAAGTCAGACGCCATCGGTTCCCGTCTCCTTCCCGCTCAGGCGGCTGCTCCCGCCTTGCCGAACCGGACCTCGCCGCCGTGCGTCACGAGGCACCCCCGGATGATCTCGTCGTCGAGGTCGAGCCTGAAGGCGCCGTCCTTCCAGAACGCGAGCACGAACGCCGTCAGGTTGCGCGAGTACAGCGTGCTGGCGTGCCACGGGATCTCGGCCGGGAGGTTCTCCGGGCCGCAGATCGTCACCCCGTGGTCCACCACGGTCCGGCCCGGCTGGGTCAGCTCGCAGTTGCCGCCGGCCTCGGCGGCGAGGTCGACGATCACGGACCCGGGCTTCATCGCCTTCACCATCTCTGCCGTGATCAGCTTGGGCGCCTTCACGCCGCCGATCAGCGCCGTCGTGATCACCGCGTCGGCCGCCGCGCACCGCTCCGCGATCAGCTCCGCCTGCTTGCGGTAGAACTCGGCCGAGAGCTCCTTCGCGTACCCCGACGCGTCCTGCGCCTCGTCCGCCACGACCCCGACGAACTTCGCGCCGATGCTCTCGACCTGCTCCTTCACCACCGGCCGGGTGTCGGTCGCCTCGACCGCTGCGCCGAGCCGGTGCGCGGTCGCGATCGCCTGGAGGCCGGCGACGCCCGCGCCGATCACGAACACCTTGGCCGGGAACACGGTCCCCGCCGCGGTCATCAGCATCGGGAAGTACTTGGGCAGGTGGTTCGCGGCGATGAGCGTGGCCTTGTACCCGGCGATGTTCGCCATCGAGGAGAGCGTGTCCATCGCCTGCGCCCGCGTGATGCGCGGGATCTGGTCGATCGAGAACGCCGAGACGCCGCGCGCCGCCAGCTTCTCCAGGACGTCGCGGTGGCGGGCCGGGATCAGGGTCCCGAGCAGCATGCTCCCTGGCCGCATCATCTCGACCTCGTCCGCGGCGGCCGCCTCGTTGAACGCCGGCGCCTGGACCTTGAGGACGAGGTCGGCGGCGCCGTACAGCGCCCTCACGTCGTTCTCGATCTCGGCGCCCTCGTCCCGGTAGAGGGAGTCCGTGAAGTACGCGTTCTCGCCGGCCCCGCCCTGCACGGACACGGCGATCCCAGCCTTCACGAGCTTCTTCACCGACTCCGGCACCAGCGCCACGCGCCTCTCGCCGGAGCGCACCTCTCGCGCGACCGCGACCCTCATCGCTCCCCCGTGCCGACTTGGATGCCGGGATTCATTACCCGGGAAAAGCCGCCCCTGCGGCGGGCTATTCCCGACGATGAGACCGCACAAGGCCCGTCGGTGAGATCGTGCGGGACGGGTGAAGCACGGCGACGGACGCCGCGATCGCAGCCTCTACGCGGGGGCGTCCTCGAGGCGGCCGGTCGCGCTCCAGCGGACCCGGCCGACCGGCCGGCGCTCGCCGATCAGCAGCGGCAGCAGAGCGGAGAGGCCGTTCGAGTCGGCGCTCGTGAGGTACCTGACCGACGCCTCGTCGGCGCTCGACCCGGGCGCCGCGGCCTCGGGGGCGGCTTGGGCGAGCACGCGGGCGGCCTGGCGCGCGACGGCCGGGGCGGGGTCGATCACCCGCACGCCGGGACCGGCGATCCGCTCGATCAGAGGGATCACGAACGGGTAGTGCGTGCACCCCAGCACGACCGTGTCGATCCCCGCGGCGAGCATCGGGCGCAGCGCGCCCTCGAGGATCGCGGCGGTCTCGGGACCGTCGAGGTCCCCCGCCTCGATCCGCGCCACCAGCCCCGGGCAGGTGTGGGTGAGCAGCTCCACGCCGTTCGCGAAGCGCTCGACCACCGACGCGAACAGCGCGCCCTGGAACGTCGCCGGCGTGGCGAGGACGCCCACCTTCCCCGTCCGCGTGGTCTCGGCGGCCGGCTTCACGGCCGGCTCCATCCCGACGAACGGGACCTCCGGGAGGATCTCGCGCAGGTAGTGCAGAGCGCCCGCCGACGCGGCGTTGCACGCGACCACGACCACGCGGGCGCCGCGGGCGATCAGGTACCGGGCGATCCCCTCCGAGAACGCGCGCACCTCGGGGAGGGGGCGCGGCCCGTACGGCACGTGGGCCCGGTCGGCGACGTAGATCGCAGGGACGCCGGGGAGCTCGCGGCGGATCGCCCGCAGCACCGAGAGCCCGCCGACGCCGGAGTCGAAGACCCCGAGTGGGGCGTCGAGGCGGTGCGGTTCCGTCACGCGCGCAGTGTAAACCGGCTCACGGACGAGTTGAGAGTGAAGAGTTAAGAGTTCAGAGACCCGCTCGGGCGATCGACTCGGCCCTGCCGGTCTCTCAACTCTCAACTCTTAACTCTTAACTCTTCACTTCTTCACCGACGCCCAGGCCGCCAAGACCGACCGGGGCCGTCCCCCGACCTAAGCGGCGCGTCTCGCCAAAGGGCGCTGCATGCGCTAGAGTTGGGCTCATCCGATGGGCCGGTGCCGTCGAGGAGGTGCGGGGGAGCGGACCGGAACGGGATTCGGACGATGAGCCCTTACGAGCCGGACACCCCACGCGCGCCGGGCGCGTACGCGGACCTGCGGGCGTTCCGCATCTTCCAGCACGTCCCCGACTCCAAGCTCTCGAAGCTCGCGATGCTCGCGAAGGAGCAGCTCGTCGGCGCCGGCCAGGTCGTCTACGACCAGGGCAGCAGCGGCGATGACTTCTTCGTGGTGCTCGGAGGGACGGTCGAGGGCCACAGGAGCACTCCGACCGGGCGGCAGCCCGTGACGCGCGTCCGGGTGGGACAGATCTTCGGCGAGGTCTCCTTCCTCGACTCGAACCCCAGGGACATCACGGCGATCGCGGCAGGCGGCACGGCGATGCTGTGCTTCAACGGGACGAAGGTGCACCGGGCGATCGGCGCCGACCACGAGCTCGGCGTCTCGCTCATGCGCGCGTTCTGGCACTCACTCGCGGCGAAGATCCGGCAGGCGAACCTCTTCCTCGGCGACAAGATGCCGCTCGGCTCGGAAGAAGCCGAGACGCCCACTGCCGCGCAGGGGCGCGCCGCGGACGTCAAACCGGGAGCCAAGCTCGACCTCTTCGCTGAGAAGGGGCTCTCCGCCGCCGAGCTCCGTCTCCTGGCCACCACGCTCCCCGCCCAGAGCTTCGAGGGCGGAGCGACGCTGTTCGTCGAGGGGGCGCCCGGGAACTGCCTCTACATCGTGATGGACGGCGAGGTGCGGATCTCCCGGCGCGTGCCGGGCCGGGGCGAGACGCCGCTGGCGACGTTGGGGCGCGGCGAGGTGTTCGGCGAGATGGCCGTGGTCGACGACCAGCTCCGGAGCGCCGACGCCAGCGCCGGCGCGGGCGGGACGACCGTGCTCGCGCTGTCCCGGCACGACCTCGACGAGGTGCTGCAACGCCCGTCGGACGCCGCCTCGCAGTTCCTCCAACTCATGTGCCGGGTGCTCTGCCACCGCATCCGGGGGATGACCAACCTGCTCGTCACCCGGCCCTGAGAAAGGTTCGAAGGTTCGAAGGTTCGAAGGTTCGAAGGTTCACTTAAGGTGAGACAGAACCTCCGCCGTGGTCGGTTATTCCCGCTGTTTCACCGGCCGTGTCGTTGAACTTTCGAACTTTCGAACGTGTGAACATTCGAACGGTCGTTGCTCCTCCGCTCCTCTGCCCCTCCGCTCCTCTGCCCCTCCGCTCGCCTACCCCGGCGTGCTCGCCGCTCCGGGCCTCGGGCCGCGCAGCAGCCACCACGCGGAGAGCGCGAGCGCCGCGACCACGAGCGTCCACCCCTGGGCCTGGTAGAAACCGCCCGGCTGTGCGATCAGAGGCGCCCCAGCGGCGTACACACCGAGCCACGCGGCGCCCAGCACGTAGGCGGCCGGGTTGGCGCCCAGCACGAACCGAACGAGCACCGCGCCGAGCCCGAGCGTCACCGCGGCCCGGACGAACCCCGCCACGACCTCCGGAGCGGTCGCGCCGGAGCTGACCGGGAGGACCGTCAGCAGCAGACCCGCGACGACGAGCGCCTTCAGCCACGGCTTCCCGAGGCCGAGCCAGAGGTGGAGCGCCGTGCCTGCGAACGCGAGCAGGAGGAGCAGCAGGATCACACCCTCCTCGAGCGACCCGACGGCCGGCAGCACGGTGGCGACCGCGCCGGGGAGCGTCACCGGGGCGTCCGAGAACGCCGTGGGCAGCGCGCCCCGGGCCAACCCCACGGCGCCGTGCAGGGCGAGCGATGCCCCCAGCACGGCCAACGCCGCGGCGGCGGTCGGCCCCGCGACGGCGCGCCGTGCGGCGGGGTCGGCGGCCGCGCGCGCGGCCGGGAAGCACGCCGCCAGGGCGCCGGCGACGAGGACCGCGAGCACCCCTATGAGCAGCGTCACGACCGCGAGCCCGATCAGGATCGACACCCGGAACAGCGCTTCGGGCATCGACGTGACGTACTTCACCCACGCGAGCGGAGAGGTGACGGCGAGCGACGCGACGAACAGCGCGAGCAGGAGGGCGCTTCCCCCCACCACCGGGCGCCACGGCACCATGCCGCCGCGGACGCCGCGGTAGAACGCGAGGAGGCCGTGCGTGACGAGGAGCGCGATGAACGCGAACGCGACGGCGAGGCGCGCGTAGTACAGCGCGGTGGCCTTGCCGCGCGCCCGCTCCCACGCCTCCGGCAGCTTGAGCCGGCGCGTCACGCCGTCCACCGCGTCGCCCTGCACCGTCACGTCGAGCAGGTACTCGGCGTCCGCGACGCTCCGGGCCGGGTCCTTCCAGGTGAACGTGTGGTCCATGCGGGCGGGGCGCTTCTCGTCCTTCGCCTCCTTGAACTCGAGCTTCGAGACGTCGAACCCGGCGGCCGCGAGCGCGGCCTCCGCCTTGGAGCGCCCCTGCTCGACGGTCAGCGTGGCGCCCGGAGCCTCCTCGCGCAGCGAGTGCTGGAAGCGCACCACCTTCCCCGTGGCGTCGTCCACCGCGAGCTGCCACTCCTCCCGCTCCTCGGGCCGGAACGCCCGCACCTGCCACAACGGCACCTCCGCCGCGGAGCGCGCGACCTGGGCGACGCCGCCGTGCTCGAGGAGGTAGCGGCGCGCTGGCGCGCCGAGCACGTCCTGGTTGGCGGTGACGACGACACGCCACGGCGGCACCTCGACGCCGCGCGTGCGCAGGTACGACTCCGCCGCGGCGCGCACCGCCGCGGGGCGCAAGCGGACGCCGACGTCCTTTCCGGGGTCGGGCGCCTTCCACGCCAGGAGCGCGCCGAGCGCGGCGAGCGCCACGGCCACGGGGAGCGCCACCCGGAGCGGCGGCGCGGTGATCGGGGCGACCCGAGGCGCCTCCGCGGCCGGCGGCTCGGGCGGTGCCGGGTCGGCCGCGTTGAGCACGGCCGGGTCGTCCACGAACCCGCCGCGCCGCCACGCGCCGACCAGCGTCGCCGCGAGCGGGACGAGGAGCGCGCCGACGCCCGCGAGCGCGGTGACCACCAGGTACACGTTCCCCGAGCGGACCATCAGCATCGAGGTGTACCCGGCGTCCACGACGTAGTGCCACACGAGGCACGGGATGACGCCGAACCGGTACAGGATGATCCCGACGAACAGGCCCGCGAGCGAGACCTCCACGCCGCGGATGTAGAACGGCTGCGCGGGGTAGTTGGCATGCGCGAACCCCCAGATCATCGCCGGGATCACGATCGAGGCGACGCGCGACCGCGTGAGCTTCGCGACCAGCGGGATCGAGAAGACGCGCGACATGAACTCCTCGTTCACGGCCGGGTAGAACCCGATGAACAGCACCGCGAGCCACGGGAACCAGGTGTTGAGCAGGTTGTCGAACGGGACCTCGGCCGGGTTCCACGCGCCGAACTTGGAGCCCACCAGGTAGAACGCCACCTGGTACGCGAGGAACACGGCGGCGAGGCAGTAGCCGAGGATCAGCCCGAAGGCGACCTTCTTGCTGCGCCACCCCGCCTTCTCGAACAGCGCCGTCACCCGCAGGTGCTGCGGGAAGCGCGCGCGGAACAGCGGCTCCCCCGCCGCGACGACCAGGAAGATCGAGAGCGACTGCAGCCCGGCCGCCGCGAGGCCGGAGAGCACCTGGCGCGCGAGGAATGCACCGTACGTCCCCGTCGTGTCGAACCCGTACGCAGCGATCGGGAGGTCGTTGAGCGACAGGAGGAAGAACAGCCCGAACGCGACCGACGTGAACAGCATCACGATGCGCCAGCGCACGTTGCCGCGGCGCCCCTCGCGGAAGATGACGAACACGGCCGCCAGCAGCGTGAGGATGAGCCCGAGGTCGGCCACCAGGGCCGTCGTGTTGTTGGCCGCGCGGAGGCGCTGGTACGCCTGCGTCCAGGCGTCCGGGACCTTGAGGTACTCGCCGTACGACGCCGCCTCGTCGCCGTGGACCTGGACCTGCATCCTGTACGTGGCGTCCTTGGCCTTCCACCCGGAGCGCTCGTAGGTGAACGTCCAGTCGCGCCTGTGCGGCCGGTCCTCGCGCTTCGACTCGATGAACGTGAGCTTCGCGGGGTCCAGCCCGAAACCGGATGAGAGCAGCTTCTCGGCCACCGCGCGCGCCGCACCCTCGTCGAGCGACGGGCCGGCGGCCTCCTCCGGGACGGCGTGCGCGAACCCGACCACCTCGCCTTCCGGCGTCACCGCGACACGGACCTCCTCCTTGTCCACCGGCCGGAACCACCGGTGCGCCCAGCTCCACAGCCGCACCTCGCGCTTCTCGAGGAGCGAGCCCATCCGGTCGAGGCCGAGCTCGCGCTCGAGGTACACCTTGGCGTCGTCGTCCACGCGGAAGATCGCCGCGTGACGGCGGCCCGCCAGCGCCGCAGCGGCCGCCGGGGCGTGCTGCGAGAGGAACGCCTTCGCCACCGGCTCCGAGGTGGAGCGGTTGACGGCGAACGAGAGGTGCGCCTCCGGGAACGCCCGGGTGAAGTTCATCCACGCGAACGTGCCGCACGCGGCGGCCGCGACGATCGCCACCGCCAGGATCAACCGCTCGCCACGAGTGAACCGGTCCATGGTCTGACCCTCCGGGCAGCCCGTTGTACGTCTCGGGAACGCGCCGGTTCATATCCTCTCACGAACTCAGTTGCGAACGGGAGGCCTTGCCCGTGAGTCGGGAGTTAAGAGTTAAGAGTCAGGAGTTAAGAGTTAAGAGTCAAGAGTTAACCCTTCAGGAGGTGGAGGCGGCAGGGGTCGCCTCGCATCGTCGTTCAACTCTTCACTCGTAATTCTCAACTCTTAACTTCTGGATCCTGACTCTCCACCCCGCCGGTGGTGGCTGGGGGGTCAGTGCGCCTCCGGCCTGGCCTCCCTGCGTACGACCGAGTCGGCGGCGATCGTGAACCGGCGCGAGCTGTACTGCCGCTTGGGCGGGTTGCCGTTCGGTCCGCCGCCGCCCTCGCAACCCCACAGATAGAACACGTAACCGCGGGTCGCCAGATGGCCGGGTGCGTGGTCGAGCGACATGAGCGTCGGGTACCAACCCTGGAAGCTCGAGCACCCGTACGACCCCGCCGGCGTGCCGGTGTCGAACGGGGTCCAGGAGCCGAGGACCTCCTGGGGCGTGCTCCACAGGGTCTGGTCGGAGAGGTCCCTGCTGGTGGCCCAGAACCACGCGGCGCCCTTGTCTCCTCCCTTGCTGCCGTTCGCGGGGTCGCCCGGGGAGCTGCACACGAAGGTCAGCAGGTACTGCTGCGTGTCCTCGACGTAGCTGATCGACCCGGCCGTCCGCGTCTGGTCGAGGGTGCCACAGCTCTCGAACGCGCCGTCGGGCAGGATGGCCACCTCGTGGCCGCCGATGCCGAGCGACGAGAACCCGCGGCCGTCCCACTTGGTGAACTGGAGCGGGGCGCTCCCGCCGTTGAGCTGCGCGCGGGCGACCGTCAGGTCGATCGTCCGTCCGTCCGGGAACTGATCCGCCGTCGGGGCAGCGCTGCCGGGGTTGTGCGTGTGGACCTCGTACACGTAGCGGTCCGGGCCGGGGCTCGCGTCGTCGACGAACGCGGAGGGCTCCGAGTCCGCGGTGTTGGGCCCCATCGCGGCTCCGGTCGCGATCAGCGAGGCCATCGAGACCGGCGGGCTCAAGACGGCGTACCGCCCGTACGTCGCGGGCGGCGTCTGGGTGCAATCGATCCCGAAGCAGACCCCGGCGCCGAGTGCGCCGAACGGGAGGTTCGGGCCGTTCGTCTTGTTCGAGTGCGGCAGCGGCACGAAGTTGAACGTCGAGGTCCCGCGGTACGACGGCCAGGTGACACCGTTGTCGAAGGAGGTCGCGACGCCCGTCGTGATGTACGCCCCCGTCCCGGCCTTCGTGCCGCCGGTACTTCCGATGCACGTCTCGGTCCCCTCGTAGATCATCAGGAGGTGACCGGGGAGGTCTGTGACGTCGGGGACGACGGACCCGGAGGCCGCGTAGTTGAGGTCGAACGTCGGGTCCTGCTGGGTCGCGCTGGAGACCGAGGGGCAGTGGCTCTCGGTGAGCGGCTCGAGGAAGACGGCGCCGTACCCCTCGCTGTACGACCCGTACCCCGGCGCGAACCCCACCGTCCACTGCCCGTTGGCGGCCGGCCCGGACCCGCCGGACAGCACCACGACGCCGATGTCCGGGTTCACGTCGGTGCCGGCGGCGACGAAGAAGCGGTAGTCGCTGTTCCCGCCCAACGAACCCGGCGGGAACACCGACGAGTGCTCGTCGCTCACGGCGTGGACCCCCTCGAGATTGATCGAGGCCCCGCTCGGACCGAGGACGATCTGCTGCGTGTCGGACGTCCCCGCTGGGCAGCTCCCCTGCCCTGCCGTCCCGTCGGGGCTGCACACCGTGATTGCCACCACCGAGCGACTGCGCAGCTCCACGTCCGGCTGCGCCGCGGGCGCGCTTAGCGTGCCGAACGCGGCCACCGACATCACCGTGCACAACAACCTCACCGTGATCCTCTGCATGGGTCCGAGGTCCTTTCGCTTCCCCCCCTAACGCGCCTCGCGCCGCGTGTATTCGCACTCGCCGCTCACGCCGGCTCCTCCGCGTTCGCTGCCGGTGAGCGGGTACGAAGACCGACCGGACGTTCGTGCAGTCCAGACGCGGTGAGGGCAGAGGGAAAAGGGGAAAGGTCAAATGGAAAACGAAGCCCGGTCGGGCCGTCTTGTCGTCCCTTTGCCCTCTCCCATTTGCCCTTTGACCTGCATCCGGCCTTGCCCCTCCGTTTACACTTGCATGGTGACGAAACCCGAACCGCGCGCTGCGCTTGCGGAGATCCTCGCAACGCGCATCCTCGTCCTCGACGGGGCGACCGGCACCGCGCTCGCGGCGCGCGGCCTCGGTGCGGCCGACTACGGCGGCGACGCGCTGGTCGGCTGCCACGAGGCGCTCGTCCTCCACCGGCCCGACGTCGTGCTCGACCTCCACCGCGGCTACCTCGACGCGGGCGCGGACATCGTCGAGACCGACACGTTCGGCGCGACGCCGGTCGTGCTGGGCGAGTACGGCCTCGCGGACCGCTGCCGTGAGATCAACCGTCGCGCCGCGGAGATCGCGCGCCGGGCGTGCGACGAGGCAGTGGCCGCCGACCCGTCCCGCCCGCGCTTCGTGGCGGGCTCGATGGGACCCACGACGAAGGCGCTCACCCTGACGGGCGGGATCTCGTTCACGGACCTCGTCGCCGCGTACGCCGCCCAGGCGGAGGGTCTCGCCGAGGGCGGCGCCGACATCCTGCTCATCGAGACGTGCCAGGACGCCCTCAACATCAAGGCCGCCCTCATCGCGTGCACCGACGCCGCGCCCCGCCTGCCGGTCGCGGTCTCGGCCACGATCGAGCCGACCGGCACGACGCTCGGCGGCCAGACGCTCGAGGCGGTCGCCGTGATGGTCGAGCCGTGGCGGCCGATCTGGGTCGGGATCAACTGCTCGACCGGACCCGGCCCGATGACCGAGCACGTGCGCGCGCTCGCGGCGCTCACGCCGAGCTTCGTCTCGGTCGTTCCGAACGCCGGGATCCCGGACGGCGACGGGCGGTACCACGAGTCGCCCGAGGAGATGGCGCGCACCCTCGGCCGGTTCGCGGCGGCGGGATGGGTGAACCTCCTCGGCGGCTGCTGCGGGACGACCGCCGAGCACGTCCGCCGCCTCCGCGCCGTCGCCGACGCGGCGTCTCCCCGAGTGCCGCCCGCGTACGACCCGGCGCGCCTGGCCGGAGGCGAGGTGGTGGAGCTGACCCAGGAGCCGCCTCCGCTGCTCGTCGGCGAGCGCACCAACGTCCTCGGCTCGCGCAGGTTCAAGGAGCTCGTCCGCGAGGGGAAGTGGGCGGAGGCCGCGGAGGTCGGGCGGCGCCAGGTGCGCGGGCGCGCCGGCGTGCTCGACGTCTGCCTCGCCGACCCCGAGGGCGACGAGAGGGGCGCGATGGCGTCGGCGGTGACCGCGCTGCGCCGCGCGGTGCGCGTCCCGCTCATGGTGGACACCACCGACGCCGGCGTCATGGCCGCGGCGCTCGAGCTTATCCCAGGCCGGCCCGTCCTCAACTCGGTCAACCTCGAGGACGGCGGCGCGCGGCTCGATCGCGTCGCGGCGCTCGCGCGGCGGTTCGGCGCCGCGGTCGTCGCCGGGTGTATCGACGAGCACCCGACCGACGGGATGGCGCGAACCGCCGAGCGCAAGGCCGAGGTCGCCGAGCGCCTTCTCGGGTGCCTCGAAAGCCACGGGTTGCGCCGCCGCGAGGTCCTTCTCGACGCGCTCGTGTTCCCCGCGGCGACCGGCGACCCGAAGTTCAAGGGGTCGGCGGGCGAGACCGTGCGCGGCGTCAAGCTCATCAAGGAGCGGTTGCCGGGCGCGCTCACCCTCCTCGGGATCTCCAACGTCTCGTTCGGCGTGCCGACCGCCGGGCGCGAGGTGCTCAACGCGGTGTTCCTGCACCACTGCGTGCTGGCGGGCCTCGACGCTGCGATCGTCAACGCCGAGCAGCTGGTCCGCTTCCCGACGCTCGCGCCCGAAGAGGTGAAGCTCGCGGAGGACGTGCTGTTCGATGGAGGGAAGGCCGCGGTGGACGCGTTCGTGGCGCGCTACCGGAAGGCCAAGCCTCGCGCTGCCGTCGCCGATGAACGCCTCCCGGCCGAGCAGCGTCTGACCCGCATGGTGATCGACGGGGCGCGCACCGGCCTCGAGGCCACGCTCGAGGAGCTGCTGGGCCGCATGGACCCGCTCGCGGTCATCAACGGCCCGCTCATGGCGGGGATGGACGAGGTCGGCCGCCTGTTCGGCTCGGGCCAGCTCATCGTGGCCGAGGTGCTCGTCTCGGCCGAGGTGATGCAGGCCGCCGTGGACTACGTCAAGCCCCGCCTCACGGGGGACCAGACCGCCGCGCGCGGCTCGCTCCTGCTCGCGACCGTGCGCGGCGACGTGCACGACATCGGGAAGAACCTCGTCGGGATCATCTTCGGCACGAACGGGTACGAGGTGCGGGACCTCGGCGTCCAGTGCCCGTCGGACAGGCTCATCGCGGCGTGGCGCGAGCGCCCGACCGACCTCATCGGCCTCTCCGGCCTCCTGGTCCGCTCCGCGCACCAGATGGTCGCGACCGCGGACGACCTGCGCGCGGCCGCGATCGGCGTCCCGCTCCTCGTGGGCGGCGCGGCGCTCTCGGCGTCGTTCACGCGCGACCGCATCGCGCCCGCGTACGGCGCCGCCGTTCGCTACGCCGGCGACGCGATGGCGGGGCTGGCGATCGCCAACGACCTCATGAAGACCGTGGATCGTGGATCGTGGGCGGTGGATCGTGAGAAGACGGTTGAAACGTCCCACGCCGCGCCCGTCCCGGAAACCGCTTCCGGGCAGCAGCCGTCAAGGCGAGCGACTCAGGAAGGCCGCGAGGCGCCGGTGTCCCGCTCGGTTGCGACCCACGATCCACAATCCACGATCCACGTCATCCCCAAGCCTCCTGATCTGAAGCGCCACGTGCTGGCGCGGCTTCCGCTTGACGAGGTGTTCACGCACCTCAACCCGCAGATGCTCCTCGGCAAACACCTCGGCGTGCGCGGGTCGGTGCGCCGGCTGCTCGAAGGGGGCGACGAGCGCGCGGCCGAGCTCCTGCGCCGAGTGGAAGCGCTCCAGGACGCGGGCGCGGCGCGCGGGTGGCTCGCGCCCGCCGCCGTGTACGGCTACTTCCGGGCGTGCGGGCGCGGCGACGACGTCGTCGTGATGGACCCGGACGGCGGCGAGCTCGCCGCCCTCCCGTTCATGCGCCAGCGCCGCGAGCCGCGCGCGTGCGCCGCCGACTGGGTGTGCCCCGACCCCCACGCGTTCGACACGGTCGCGCTCTTCGTCGTGACCGCGGGCGTCGGCGTCCGGGGCCGCGCCGCGGACCTGCGCGCCGAGGGGAAGCTGCTCGACAGCGTCGCGCTCCAGGCACTCGCCCTCGAGAGCGCCGAGGCGTCGGCGGAGTGGCTCCACCGCCGGCTACGCGAGATGTGGGGGTTCCCCGACCCGCCCGGGATGACGATGGAGGAGCGGTTCCGGGCGCGCTACCGCGGGATCCGGCTCTCGTTCGGGTACCCGGCGTGCCCCGACCTCGAGCCGCAGGCCGAGGTGTTCCGCCTCCTGCGGCCGGAGGAGATCGGCGTCCGCCTCACGGAGGGGTTCATGATGGATCCCGAGGCGAGCGTGTCGGCGGTCGTGTTCCACCACCCGGATGCGAGGTACCTCGCATGAGACCGAGTGAAGAGTTCAGAGTGAGGAGTTAAGAATGAAGGACAGAAACCCAGCGACGCCCGTCGAGCCGGTTCTCTCCGAGCCTGCGCAGGCTGAGGCCATGCGCCTCTGCCCGAGTACGTCGTTCGTCGTTCAACTCTTAACTCTTCATTCTTCACTCTTAACTACCGCGCCTTGGAGCGGCGAGTGAGCAACGAGCGGCTGACCGGGCGGTTCGCGGACCACGTCGTGGTGGCGGACGGCGCGATGGGGTCGGAGCTGCTGGCGCGCGTCCCGCCCGGCTCGCACCTTGACCTCGCGCCGCTCGAGCACCCGAGCGAGGTTCTCGACATCCACGTCTCGTACATCGCGGCCGGCGCCGAGCTGATCGAGACCGCCACGTTCGCGGCCTCGCGGCCGCGCCTCGAGCGGCTGCGCGCCGGCGACCGCGTCGAGGCGGTCAACTCCGCGGGCGTCAAGCTCGCCCGCGAGGCGCGCGAGATCACGGGCCGCGACTGCCTCGTCGCCGGCTCGATCGGCCCGCTCGCCGGCGTCATCGACTTCGACGAGCCGGAGGGGCCCGCCGCGATCGCTGCCGCGCACGCGGAGCAGGCCGCGATCCTCGCCGGCCGCGGCGCCGACCTCCTCGTGCTCGAGACGTTCTTCCGCCTCGACGAGCTCCTCCTCGCGATCGAGGCGGTGCGGGACGTGACCGACATCCCCCTGGTCGCGATGCTCACGTTCCCGTTCGAGAAGCTGCCCGGCATCCACCCCGAGATCGCCGCCGGCGTCCGCGAGCTCTCGGACTGCGGTCTCCTCGCATGCGGGATCAACTGCGCCCCCGGGCCGCAGGGCACGCTCGACGTGCTCGAGTACCTGGAGGAGCCGCCCGGACCGCTCGCGGTGATGCCGAACGCCGGCGAGCTCGTGCGCCGCGAGGGGCGCATCCTCCTGCCGCCCGCGACGCCGGCGTACCTGGGCCGGTTCGCGCGGCGAGCGGTCGAGCTCGGCGCGGTCCTCGTCGGCGGGTGCTGCGGCACCGGACCCGAGCACATCCGCGCCGTCGCCGAGGCCGTGCGCGGGGCCCGGCCGATCCACGCCCGGCACGCCGGCGTCGCCGTCGAGCACCCGCACCCGCCGTCGCCGCCGCAGCCCGGCCCGACCTCGACGCTGGCGGCGAGGCTCGCCGCGGGCCAGTTCGTGCGCATCGTCCAGCTCGACCCGCCGCGCGGCACCAACTCCGAGCGGATCGTCACGGCGACGCGCGCGCTCGCCGCCTCGGGACGGATCGACGCGGTGGACGTGAACTCGAACCCGCTCGCGCGGCTCCGCATGGACTCGCTGTGGCTGGCCGCGGAGATCCAGCGCGAGTGCGGGATCGAGGTGATCCCCCACGTCACGCCGCGCGACGCCAGCCTCATGGGGCTCCAGTCGCAGCTCCTGGGCGCGTGGCACGCGGGGATTCGCAACCTCCTGGCGATCTCCGGCGACCCCTCGCAGCTCGGCGACTACCCGGGCGTGCACGACGTCTACCACGTGGACATCTTCGAGCTCGTCCGCTCGGTGTCGCGCATGGCCGAGGGGTTCGACTGCGCCGGCAATCCGATCGGCGAGCCGCCCGCGTTCTGCCTCGGCGTCGCGGTGAACCCCGCCGCCGACGACCTCGGCCACGAGGCGGACCGCCTGCGGCGCAAGGCCGATGCCGGCGCCCACTTCGCCATGAGCCAGGTATTCTTCTCGTGGGAGCCGTGGGAGCGGCTGCTCGACGAGTGCGGCGGGACGCCGCCGCTGCCGGTGATCGTGGCGGTGTGGCCGCTCCCCTCGTTCAAGCTCGCGCTGCGCCTGCACAACGAGGTGCCCGGCATCTTCGTGCCGGACGCGCTCCTCGCACGGCTCGAGGCCGCGGGAGCCGACGCGTCCGCCATCGGCCGCGAGGTCGCGCTCGAGATGCTGCGCGCCGCGCCCGGCCGCGCCGCGGGCGTCTACCTCGTCGCGCCGTTCAAGAACCCGGCGGAGGTGCTGGCGCTGCTCGACGACGAGTAGGCGGGTTCGAAGGTTCGAAGGTTCGAAGGTTCGAAGGTTCGAAGGTTCGAAGGTTCGAAGGTTCGAAGGTTCGAAGGTTCGAAGGTTCGAAGGTTCACCCAGGGTGAGACGCAACACCCCACAGCCGTACCCATTCCCGAGGGTTCTGGGGTCTTGTCTTTGAACCTTCGAACTTTCGAACTTGGGAACTTTCGAACGCGACCTACGGTTTCATGACCTTCGCCAACTGCTCAGTGAATGTGGCGACGTCCGCGCGTGCCGTCGCCTCGTCCACCTCGAACTCCACCACGAGACGGGCCACGAGCGCGTCGGCGTCGGCGGCGCCCTCGCACAGCGCGTTCACGAGGAACATCCCGGTCTCGTTGAGCGAGTACACGGCGAGCCCCTTGACGTCGAGGACCACGCCGCTGCCGTCCGACAGCGCCGTGCGCGTCACGCGCTCGGAGCGCAGGAACTCCGCAATCTCGGCGAGATCCGTCATGGTCTACTCTCCCCGCCGCGGCGGAGCGGCACCCGCAGCGCCTCGGTGAACGGCCCGGCGTGCTCGCCGTCCCGGGCGTCGGTCACGTTGCGGCCGTCGAGCGTCACCCACGCGTGCCCCTCGTGGAGCGGCCCGGTCGCCTGCCCCCGGAAACCAACGTGCAGCACAACGCCGGGCCGGTCCGCCAGCAGGGCACCCGCAACGAGCGACCTCGTCAGGCAGGTGTCGAGCCCGCCGGCCCACCGCTTGACCCGCGAGCACGCGCGACCCGCCGCCCGCGCGGCCGCGTCGGCGCCCACGCCGCGGGGAAGCGGCCGCGTCCGGACCAGCGCCCCAGCGACGTCCTCGAGGGACCGCCGCTGGACGCGCTGCGCCTTCACCGACAAGCGGAGCGCGTGCAGGAACAGCGCGATCTCCCGAACGCTGAAACGTGTTTCGCCCGCGCTCTCGTTCGCCGCCGGCATCGCCCGGATGTTAGCATTTGCGCTGCCTTGCCCGGAGACGGATGATCAGGACTTGGGGGGATCCTTCGCTCGCTGCGCTCGCTCAGGATGACAGCGGTCTTCCCCTGTCATCCTGAGGAGGACCGCCGGAGGCGGACCGACGAAGGATCTCCCCAAGCATGCAGCGCGACACGGCCCGGCACAGCTTGGGGGGATTCTTCGGCCGCTGCGCGGCCTCAGAATGACGGGCGTGCGCCGGACGCACGAGCGCCCCGCCGAAGCGGGGCGCCGTTGCGTCAACGCGAGTCAGACCGTCACAGCCTGCGCAGCGCCACGACTCCGGCCGCCGCGAGGAGCAGAGCGAGCGCCAGCAGCCCGAATCCGCCCAGGACCGGGATCGCCTGTCCGTTCGGCTGGAACAGGATCGCGAACGACGGCGGCGTCGAGCCCGGCGTGTCGAACTCGTACTGCAGCACCTCCGCCGGCGTGGTGCCCTGGATCCCGATCGTCGCCGAGACGCCGTTGTTCAGCGCCGCGTCGCCGAAGTCGGTCGTCAGGTACTGCGTCAGGATGGTGCCGTTCTCGTACAGGATCGCCTCGAAGGTGGCGCTCCCGATCCCGGAGTAGTGCGGGCGCTGGTACCACTCCGCCACGAAGCACCGCCCCGTCCCGCCCTGCGTCGCGGGGCACGTCGTGAACGTCTGCGTGTAGACGTTGCCGGCCGACGCGTCGAGGTCGTCCCAGTACGGCGCGATGAACGGCGACGCGAACCCCGGCAGCGCGGTGTTGGGGTTGTTCGTGTGTCCGCCGGGCAGGAACAGCAGCCCGCCGTTGTTGCCGACGCTCACGCTCGTCTGCGCGCCGCCGTAGAACGGGAACGAGAACCCGATCGGCACGTCGGCGTCGCCGTCGTCCGCGAGGTTGAGCGCGGTCCCGGTGCCGGAGATCTCGACCCAGCTGAACGCGGGGCCCCCCGCCGCGCGCGACGTCGTGTAGGTGTACATCGGGACGGAGTCGAACCCCGTGTTGTGCACGACGCCGATCGCGACCGGCGCCGACGTGTTGTTCGCCGTGTTCGGGTCGAACTGGTCAGCCGACAGGATCGAGGCGGTGTTCGTGATCGCCCCGAGCGCGGTCGGGTTCGCCTGCACCGTGACGGTGCACGGCGACGACCCGCCGCTCGCGATGCTCGCGATCGTCCGCACGCCGGTCGAGAACCCGTTGCCGCAGGTGTCCGACACGTAGGCGAGCTGCGGGTCGAGCGTGTCCTGCACCCGGACCGTCGTCGCTCCGTCCGGGCCGCCGTTGCTGGCCGTCACCGTGAACGTCGTCGTGTCGCCCGGCTCGATCGCCCACGTGAACCCGGTCGTCTTGAGCGCCGCGAGGTCCGCGCTGGCGACGTTCAGGTTCACCGTCGAGGTGTCGTTGCCGGGGGTCGGGTCGGGGTTGGTGGCGAAGATCGTCGCGGTGTTCCCGATGGTGCCGGAGGCGCTCGCACCCACCTGGACCGTGAAGGTGCACGTCTGGGTGCCCGAGGCCGCGAGGCTCCCCACCGTCCAGGTGTAGGTCCCGGCCGCGAACGCGTGGCTCCCGGTGCACGCTCCGGTGCTGACGTACGAGAGCTGGGCGTCGAGCGGGTCGCTCACCGTCACGCCCACCGCCGCGTTCGACGCATCGTTGTTGTGCGCCGTCAGCGCGTACGTGAACTGCTGGTTGCGCTGGACCGGGCTCGCCACGCTCGCCGACTTGGTCACCTGCAGGTCCACCGGCGTGCCGCTGTTGGTGAACACGATGGTGGCGGTGCTCGCGTTGTTGCCCGGGGTCGGGTCGGGCTGGTCGCCGGCCACGGTCGCAGTATTCCCGATCGAGCCGGACGCGCCTGCGAGCGGGCTGATCGTGACTGTGCAGGGAGCGTTGGCGCCGTTCGCGAGGCTGCCGACCGTCCACGTCAGCGTGTTGGCGGCGAACGTCGCTCCGCACGAGTTGCTCTGGTACCCAAGTTGCGGGTCGATCGGGTCCGTGACGACGACGCCGGTCGCCAGGTATGGGCCGTTGTTGGTGACCGACAGAGTGTAGGTGAACGGTGCGCCCGGCCAGTACGGCGGCCCCGCGATCGGTCCAGTTACTGATGAGACGCTCGCCGTCTTGGTGATCGCCAGCTCCGCGTCGCCCACCTGCCCGATCAGCTTGAACGCGAGGTCGTACCCGGGCGCCGACGTCCCGCAGTCGGTGAAGATGTGGCCCCAGCTCGAGCACGTCCCGAACCCGCCGCCGGGGTTCTGCCACGCGCCCTCGGCTCCGCTCTCGGGGTTCCCCTGGTCGCGTAGCGTCCAGAACCACTGCGAGAGGTCCGCGGACATGTTCGCCTGCACCGACACCCAGTACGTCCCCGACCCGAGGATCAGGTTGGGCGAGATCGGGATCTCGAAGCTCCCGGTCGCGAGGCCGCCGGTCGGCGTCACGGAGAGGAACTGCTGGACGAGCGAGCCCGGCAGGCCGGAGCTGTCGTTGTAGATGAACACGTTCACCGTCGAGGCTGGCAGGTTGTCGTACGACCCGACGACGTCCACCTCTTGGAGGATCCAGGTGAACCCCGCGGGGACCGTGAAGTCGTCCGCGGCCTGGTCGTTGTACGCGGAGTAGACCGGGTTGAAGTACACCAGGCTGCCCTGCGCGTTCGCGACCAGACTGCCCGTCTGGTCGTACAGCGTGCCCGTCGGGCCCGTGATGTGCGCCTTCAACCCCAGCGCCGGGATCGTCTTCAGCTTGATCGACGACTGCGGTTGGAACGTCGCGCCGGCCGCCGCGGCTCCGCACAGAACACCGAGGGCCAGGGTCGAGATCACCGGAATCCGTGCGATCCTCATGGCTCCAAACCTCCCCGTGTCCGACCGCCGGCCGTCCGCCCGTCCCTCTCATCCACCCTCACCGAGACGTCCCGGCGTGCTTCATCCCGAATCAACGCATCGTTACTGGAAAAAGTACCATTCTCCGCACTGTTTTTCCACCCGGCGAACGTGTCACGCGTCACGGCGACGCTCTCCGGAGGAGATCTCCGGCCGCGCGCTCTCGCGTCAGGCCTCATTCGCGGTCCCGTTCCGCACCGCGGCCACGAGCGCGGCGAGCGTGGTCGCCGGCTCCGACAGCAGCGCGCGGCC
>DATKLI010000092.1:0-23325 GCA_035542455.1 Thermoanaerobaculaceae bacterium | reverse complement strand
CGACCGCCAAGCCGTCCGCGACCGCCAAGCCCACTCCAGCGACGAAGTAGCGAGGCGAGGTGAAAGGGAAAACGGGAAAGGTCAAAGGGAAGACGCGCCCAGGACGTCGCTCGTTGTCTTCCCTTTGACGTTTGACATTTGACCTTTGCCGTTCTCCCGGGCGGGGTGGGCCGTCGAAATTCCAGCAGGCGGGTCGCCGTTGCAGGGGGTTGGAGGACACGTGGCGATCCCCATCGACTTCTCGAAGCTCGGGCCCCAGGACATCCTCGACATCGCGGCGTTCATCGAGGACGAGGCGCGCGAGCGCTACGAGACGCTCGCCTCCCACATGGAGGCCGAGGGCGACCTCGGCGCGGCGAGCTTCTTCCTCAAGATGGCCGAGCTCGAGGGGGCGCACGGCGCTCGGGTCACCGCGCGGCGCGAGTCGAGGTTCGCGGGCCTTCCGGCGCACCTGAGGAACGTCGTCGAGTGGGACGTCGAGGGCCCGCCGCTCGACCGCTCGCGCTCGTCGTTCACCTTGGGTGAGGCGCTCGAGGTCGCAATCGCGTCCGAGGTCCGCGCCCGCGACTTCTTCGCGGAGGCGGCGCAGCACCTCGTGGACCCCGCCGTGGCCGCGGTCCTCCGCGAGCTGCACGCCGACGAGCTCGAGCACATCCGGTTGCTCGAGCAGCGCCGGGCGCTGTTGCCGGCGAGCGCGGCGCGCTGAAGCTGGCCCGGCGGGTCGGCTCTCTATAATCAGAGGATGCCGGCGGCGCCGCAGGGCCCGAGGACCACAGACGGGACGGGCAGCGGCGCGCGTCCTCGCCAGGTAATCGGGCCGGCAGTGCTCGCCCTGGTGCTCGTCCTGGTAGGAGTGCAGGGCCTCGGCAAGGAGATGTGGTACGACGAGGCGTACACGATCCTCTGCTACGTCGTCCCGGGCGCGTCGTTCTCGCTGACGCACCTCGCCGTCCCCAACAACCACGTGCTGTACTCGGTGCTCCTCTCGCCCCTCGCGCGCTGGCACCTCGAGCCGATCTACCGCCTGCCCTCGCTGATCGCGGCCGCCGTGGCCGTGTGGCTGACGGGCCGGGCGGTCCGCGGCGCGGCGGAGGTCTCCGCGCGCCTGCGATGGACCGTCGTGCTGTCGGCGTTCGCGGCGTTCCCGGCGTTCCTGAGCTTCGCGACGCAGATCCGCGGGTACGCCCTCGCGATGGCGCTCGTGGCCGCGTGCACGGCGCTGATCGTCCCGACGCCCGAGCGGCGAACGCCGGCGCGCGGCGTCGCCTACGCGCTCGCAGGCGCGGCCGCGGTGGCGACCGTGGTGACGAGCCTCCTCCCTCTCGCGGCGCTCGCCGCGTTCGACCTCGCTCGCGCCGCGGTCCGGAGCCGGCCGCGGGTGCGCGCGCTCGCGGCGCTCGCCGCGCCGCACGCCGCCGTCCTGGCCGGCCTGGCCGTCTACGTTCCGATGTGGCGGGACGTCGAGGCCAACGCCGGGAAGGGGTGGGGCGTCTCGGGTTGGCCGCTCGCGAGCGAGGTCGTGCTCGCGCTCGTTCTCCCGTTCGGCGTCCTCGCCGCGGCGGCCGTGCTGGCGGGGCGGGGCGGCCGCGGCGAGGCGGGCGAGCGGAGCGCCTCGGAGTACGCGCTGCTCGGCGCCGCGGCCGCGGCGGTGGCCGTCATCGTCCTGCTCTCAGGGGTCCGCCTGTTCCCGCGCTCGTTCACCGGGTTCATCCCGCTCGCGGTCGCCTCGGTCGCGGGGATGGCGTCCCGCGCCCTGGCGGCGCGCCCCAGGGTGCTGCTCGCGTCGGCGGTCGCGACCGCCGCGCTCGGGCAGGCGTACTGGCAGCTGGGCGTCAACGTCGCGCTCGCGGATGGCCGCTGGCTGGTCCCCAAGGTGCTGCTGCCGGGGCAGTACGAGGCGCGCGACTTCGACCCTTCGCAGGCGGTCGCGGCCGCGCTCGACGCCGCGCGCCCGGGCGGTGCGGTGTTCGTCGACAACCGCGACTCGTACTGCGACGAGATGGCGCTCTACTACTACGCCGTGATGGCTGGATCGGAGCGCGCGATCGTCTTCGCGCCGCGCGGGCTGACGCGCGTCCCGGCGCCGGGGGAGATCGCGGGCGCGGTGGCGGTGAGCCGCGACGTCGAGGGGCGCGACGGGATCGCGGCGGCGCTCGGTGTGCGCGCGGCCAGGTGGCAGGCGCTCAAGGGCGGCGGCCACTTCAAGGTCTGGCGCCTGGTCGGGTGGGGCGGCTGAGTCGCCCCCCGGCGGTCAGGTGCCCTCGGTCTCCTGGATCCCCAGCCGGCGGATCATCTCGTTGAGGGTGGACGGCCGGACGCGGAGCATCTGCGCCGCGCGGCGCTGGACCCCGCCGCAGCGCGCGAGCGACGCTTCGATGAGGGCGCGGGTGTAGGCGTTGACGGCGTCCTTGAGGTCGAGACCGTCGGGCGGGAGCTGCGCGGTCGGCGCCCCCTGGGGCGAGAGCACCTCGGCCGGCAGGAGGTCGACGTCGATGACGTCGTCGGCGCACAGCACGACCGCGCGCTCGATCACGTTCTCGAGCTGGCGGACGTTTCCCGGCCAGTGGTAGCCGACGAGCACGTCGAGCGCGCGGGGCGTGAGCGCCAGGTTGGGCTTGCCGTTCTCCTCGCCGTACCGCCTCAGGAACTGGTTGGCGAGCGCAAGCACGTCCTCGCGCCGCGTGCGCAGGGGAGGCAGCTCGATCGTGATCACGTTGAGCCGGTAGAACAGGTCCTCCCGGAACGTGCCCTCGGCGACCATCCTGGGCAGGTCGGCGTTGGTCGCGGCGATGATGCGCACGTCCACCTTCACGGTCTGCTCGCCGCCCACCGGGATGAACTCGCGCTCCTGGATCACGCGCAGGAGCTTGGCCTGCGTCGGCGGCGTGATCGTGCCGATCTCGTCGAGGAAGATCGTGCCGGTGTCGGCGACCTCGAACAGCCCGCGGCGAGTGGCCACGGCGCCGGTGAACGCGCCGCGCACGTGCCCGAACAGCGTGGACTCGAGGAGGTCGGTCGGCACCGAGCCCGTGTTGACGACGACGAACGGCGCACCCGCCCGCGGCGAGAGCTGGTGCACGGCCCGGGCCAGCAGCTCCTTCCCGGTCCCCGACTCCCCGGTGAGGAGGATGTTGGAGCGCGACGGCGCCGCGCGGCGGACCATCTCGATCACCTGCTCCATGAGCGGGGAGCGCCACACGAGCGTCCCGAGCCCCTCGAGGCGCTGGCGCAGGTCGCGGTTCTCGGTGCGGAGGCGCCTCTGCTCGAGACCCTTGCGGACGGTGAGGACGACCTCCTGGTTCTTGAACGGCTTCGCGATGTAGTGGAACGCGCCGTCGCGCATCGCGGCGATCGCGGTCTCGACCGAGGAGTACGCGGTGATCACGACGACCACGACCTCGGGGTCGCGCGTCTTGAGCTCGCGGAGCACCTCCAGGCCGGGCTTGTCCGGGAGCATCAGGTCGAGCAGGACGAGGTCCACGTCGCCGTCCTCGGCCTGCCGGAGCCCGTCGCCCGCGGTCATCGCCTGCACCACCTGGAACCCTTCCCTGCGCAGCAGCGTCGCCAGCACGTCCTGCAGAACCGGCTCGTCGTCGATGATGAGTACTCTCATTCGTTCTCCTGTTGGATCGGGACCTCGATGCGCATCGCGGTGCCGCCGCCCTCGTTCTCGAGCGCGCGGATCGAGCCGCCGTGCGCGACCACGATGTCGCGGGTGATCGCGAGCCCGAGACCGGTCCCGCCGCGTCCCTGGCGGGAGGTCACGAACGGCTCGAAGATCCGCTCGCGGAGCTCCTCGGGCACGCCCGGACCGGTGTCGCGGACCTCGAGCCACACGCGGCCGTCGTCCGAGCCGACGCGCACCTCCACCCGCCCGCCGCGCGGCGTCGCCTGGAGGGCGTTCCGCAGCAGGTTGTGGACCACCAGCTCGAACTGGACCCGGTTGACAGACGCGGTGAGTTCCTCCGCCGGCGCGATCTCGAGCGTCACGCCTGCGCGGTCGGCCTCGGCCCGCAGCTGGCCGATCTCCTCGCGCGCGAGGAGCGAGAGGTCCACGAGCTGGCGCTCGAACCCCGAGGGGCGCGCCAGCTCGAGCAGGTTCGTGACGATGCGCGACACGCGGAACGCCTGCTCCTCGAGCTTGAGGGCGAGCGGCGAGCGCGGGTCGCTCGTGGGCGTCAGCTCGCGCAGGAGCTGGGCGTACGACGCGATCCCGGTGACGGGGGTGTTGACCTCGTGGGCGAGCCCGGCCGCCAGGCGCCCGAGCGAGGCGAGCCGCTCCTGCTCCGAAAGACGCTGCTCGAGCTTGAGCTGTTCCGTGATGTCGTCGAGCACCACGACGCGGCCGTCGAAGCGCCCGGGCTCGACCTCGAGCGCCGAGGTGGAGACCAGGCAGGTGTGCCACTCCTTGCCGGTCGCGAACCGGACCTGCACGCCCGCCAGGTCGGCCGGCAGGACGCCGCGCCACTCGGTGCGCAGCTCGACGAGCCTGTGGAGGAACTCGCCGACGAGGTTGGCCGGCTCGCGGTGGAGGAGGGTCGCCGCGCGCTCGTTGGCCCGCAGGACCCTGCCGGAGGTGTCGCAGATCAACAGCGCCGCGGCCGAGAACTGGAAGATGCGCTCGAGGTAGTCCTCGAGCAGGCGGTGCTCCTCGACCTGGCGCCGGAGGTTCGCCATCAGCAGCGTGTTCTCGAGCGCGAGGGCGGCCTGGGCCGCGAGCGCGCCGACTAGGCGGCGCTCGCCGTGGCCGAGGGGGAGCTCGCCCCGCCGGCGGCCGCAGTACACGAGGCCGATCACCCGCCCGTCCCTCTCGACCGGGAACCGGTGCCACAGGCCGCGGCCCGGGAACTCGGCCTCGGCCTCGGTGGGGAACGGCCCGCGCACGTCGTCGAGCGCCAGCACCGGCCAGCGGTCCGCCGCGCCCGAGGGGTACAGCCTGCCTCCGAGCGCCAGGTACGTCACGACGCGCTCGATCGCCAGCGCGTCGCGCAGCAGCTGCGAGAGCCGCAGCAGGAGCGTCTCGGGATCGCGGTGCGCCACCGCCTCCTCGGCGAACGTCGTGAGCGCCCGCCTCGCGGTCAGCCGCTCGCGGTACTGGAGGCGTTCGAGCGCCTCCAGCAGAAGGCGGCGGGCGGGTACCGTGAGCGTCGCCAGCAGCACCCCGCCCGCCACCGCCACCAGGTTGCGCCAGTTCCCGAGGCGGAACCCGAACTGGGTGATCGCGTAGTTGAGGAACGCGAAGGAAACGCCCCCGAGCAGCACCGCGACGCCGGTCGCGACGACCTGGCGGGTGATGTCCTCGAGGTCCCAGAGGCGGAACTCAAGGAGCGACGACGCGACGCCGAGCGGGACGAGGGCGAGCGGGAGGAGCGAGATCCACGTCAGGACCTCGAACTCGGCGCCGGCGAGCTGGGGGATCAGCGAGAGGAGAAGGTACGGCGCGAACCCCGCGGCTGCGCCGAGCGCGACCCATTCGACCTGGCGCCGGCGGGTCGGGTCGCTCCGGTAGCTCACGTACGTGCGGACGGAGAGGCCGGCGGCCGCCACCACGCCGACGATCGCGAGCACGGCGGTCGCGGTGTCGAACGCGTCCGGGAGCATGACGTCGCCCACCACGGGCGGGAGCAGCCCGGCCGCGAGCGCCGTCTTCCCGGCCGCGACCGCCAGCGACGGCACGAACGCGAGCCAGAGCCAGGAGAATCGCCGGATCCGCGCCGGGAAGCTCGCGAAGAACACGACGAGGAGGGGAGGGAGCGCGAGCCGGCCGAAGTCCCGGATCAGGAGGAGGAGCTGCCACGAGGTGTCGGGCTCGAGCGGGAAGGGGACCACGACCGCCGGGAACAGCGCCTCCGCGAGCGCGAGGAACCTACCCGCGTGGGCGGTCGGGTGGCCGAGGTACACGACGCCCGCGACCGCGAGCGTGAACATCGCCGCGAACGCGACCAGGAGGTAGCGGACGTCGACCTGCGGGACCGGCGGGTAGTAGGCGACGTCGCGGGCCTTCCCCTCGCGCACGACCGAAAGCGTGGAGATGCGGCGCGAGTAGAGGGCGCGCTCGAGGTCGTCGACGCTGGCCGCGGGCACCCCGTCGATCGCCACGATCTCGTCGCCGGGTGCGAGCCCGGCGCGCGCGGCGCCGCTCCGCAGGCCGACGCTCAGGACGACGTAGCTGCGGTCCGCCCGCATGGTGCGGAAGTCGAGGCGCTGGAACTCGCTGACCCGGCGCTCGGCGCCGATCAGCCCGGCGCTCACCGCGATCACCCCGGCCAGCGCGAGGACCGCGCTCCGCCCCCGGTGCTCGTGCAGTTTGAGCCATCCCCGCCGCGGCAGCACGAAGTGGGCCGAGTCGAGTGAGACCGGCGCCCGGTCGTCCCGTACGTCCATTCTTTCGAATTATATCCGGTTTTCCGGACGAAGTATCCCGATGTCCGATCTTCCGAACCGATCCGGGCCGGCTCCCGGCACCCGCGGTCGGGCGCTTCGGGCGCGCCGCTTATGGGTGCGTGTGGACCGAGACGTCGCCCGACGATGTCCTCACGTCGAGCTCCGCAGCCGGGCCCGTGGCGTCCAGCAGGAGCTCGTGCTCGCGGCGGTCGCTCGTCCCCCCCTTGAGGTCGGAGCGGATGGTGCCACTGCTGGTCGAGATCCGGCCGCGCAGCACCGCGCCCTCGGGGATCCGGAGCCTCACGTCGCCGGAGGTCGTGCGGACCCGGAGCTTGGCGTCGGCCGGGACCGAGCTCCAGCTCGCCGCCACCTCGCCCGACGAGGCGTCGGCCGAGAGCGCGCCCGTAAGGTTCTCGAGGCGAATGCCGCCGGAGGTGGTCCCCACGATCGTGCGCTCGCTGCCGCTCTCGAGCGTGACGTCGCCCGAGGTCGTGTCGGCCTCGAGCGCGGTGAGCGCCTGCCGGCGCACCACCACGTCGCCGGAGGAGGCCTTGACGATGAGCTCCTTCAGCCCGCCCGTCACCTTGACGTCGCCCGAGGTGGTCGTGATCCGGACCGGACCGGTCACTGTCGCGTCGCCGGCCACGGCGACGTCGCCCGAGGTGGTCCGGATCTCGAGCCGGCACCCCGGCGGGATCGTCACCTTGACGCGGGCCTTGGCGTTCAGGTACCCGAAGATCACGATCCCCGACCGCCTCGCCCCCTGCCGGACCTCGAGCGTGTCCGCCGAGTCCTCGAAGGCGGGCGTGTGCGTCTCGACCCACCGGCGCGCGGCGGCCCGCGACGACGAGCGGGCGTCCACCTCGACGGTCGCCGTGATGGCAGACGCCGGAGCGACCTCGACTTCGACGTCGAGCGAGCGGACGTCGAACCGCACGAGCTTGCCCGGGGCCGCGGGGAAGGTCTTGGTCTCCTGGGTGGAGAGCGGGACGCTGGGCCGGGCGCACCCGCCCGCGGCGAGCGCGACGGCGACGGCGGCTACGAGGATGGAGCTGCGCATGACCACCTCCACTACGCTTCAACGTCGGACCGGCCCCGGGGGTTCGCGCGGGCGTCCCTACGCCTGGATCGCCTCCAGCATCCGGACCGCGAGGCGCAGGAAGTCCGCCTCCGTCACGATCCCGAGCAGGGTCCGGTCGTCGGAGACCACCGGGAGGCACCCGTACTGCCTGTCGAGCATGATCCTGGCGGCCTCGCGCACGCGCATCGTCGGCGGCACGGCGTACGCGTCGTGCATCACCTCGCGCACCGGGATCTGCACGAAGATCTGGTGCTCCTCCTGGGGGCTCACCTGAGCGAACGTCGAGAACGACGCGGCGAGGATGTCGCGATGCGTGACGAGCCCGACCAGCTCTTTCCCGCGCACGACCGGGAGGTGCCGGATCCGCCCGCGCTCCATGCACGAGCGGGCGTCGGCCAGCGTGTCGTCCTCCGCGAGCGTGACGACGTCGCGGGTCATGATGTCGCCGACCTTCAGCCGGTGGGGCACGCATCGAGTATACCCGCCCCCCGGGGTGCGGGTACCGGACCCACTCCAGCGAAGAGTTCAGAGTTCAGAGTGAAGAGTTGAACGACGCCTGTCCGGGCCACGCGCAGGAGCCAGACCCGTCCCGGGTGATGTAGCGTTGGTCGCCCTGAACTCTTAACTCTTAACTCTCAACTCTTAACTCGTCTTTGCGCCAGCCTGCGGGTATACTTCGCCCCCGTCGGTGCTTCGGGAAGCGGGAGGCGCGCGGCGCGGTTGTCCCGCGGGGGGAGAGGAATGGCAGCGATCGAGAGCACTCCGGAGTTCGTCAAGGCCGTCTACGACCGCACGCGGAGCCGCCTGAAGGAGGCGCGGGCGCGCCTGAAGCGCCCGCTCACGCTCACCGAGAAGATCGTCCTCGGGCACCTCGAGCACCCCGACAAGGCGGAGCTGGACCCCGGCGTCGCGTACATCGAGCTGCGGCCCGACCGGGTCGCGATGCAGGACGCGACGGCCCAGATGGCGCTGATGCAGTTCATGCTGGCGGGGATGGACCGCACCGCCGTGCCGACGACGGTGCACTGCGACCACCTGATTCGGGCCCGCTCCGGCGCGGCGGCCGACGTCGCGCGCGCGGTCGAGGAGAACAAGGAGGTCTACGCGTTCCTCGAGTCCGCCTCGGCGCGGTACGGCATCGGGTTCTGGAAGCCGGGGTCCGGGATCATCCACCAGGTCGTGCTCGAGAACTACGCGTTCCCCGGCGGGATGATGATCGGCACCGACTCGCACACCCCGAACGCGGGCGGGCTGGGGATGTTCGCGTCCGGCGTCGGCGGCGCCGACGCGGTGGACGTGATGTCGGGGTTCCCGTGGGAGGTGCTCCAGCCGAAGCTGATCGGCGTGAGGCTGACGGGGAAGCTCTCCGGCTGGACTGCGCCGAAGGACGTCATCCTCAAGCTGCTCGAGCTCCTCACCGTCAAGGGCGGCACGAACGCCGTGGTCGAGTTCTTCGGCCCCGGGTGCGCGTCGATCTCGTGCACCGGCAAGGGGACGATCACGAACATGGGCGCCGAGCACGGCGCCACGACGTCGGTGTTCCCGTACGACGCCCGCATGGAGACGTACCTGCGTGCGACGAGGCGCGGCTCGATCGCGGACCTCGCGAACGCCAACCGCGACCTGCTCGCGGCCGACCCCGAGGTCGAGGCCAGGCCGGACAGGTTCTTCCACCGCGTCGTCGAGATCGACCTCTCGGCGCTCGAGCCCCACCTCGTCGGCCCCCACACTCCCGACCTCGCGCGTCCGCTCTCGAAGGTGCCGGCCGCCGCCAAGGAGAACGGCTACCCCGTCAAGATCTCGGCGGCGCTCGTCGGGTCGTGCACGAACTCGTCGTACGAGGACATCACGCGCGCGGCCGCCGTGGCGCGCGAAGCGCTCGCGGCGGGCGTCAAGGCGCGCGTCCCGCTCCTGATCACCCCGGGCTCCGAGCAGGTGTACGCGACGATCGAGCGCGACGGCCTGCTCGAGGTGTTCAAGCAGTTCGGGGCCACCGTGCTCGCGAACGCGTGCGGCCCGTGCATCGGCCAGTGGCAGCGCGACGACGTCGCGAAAGGCACGCCCAACACGATCGTCAACTCGTTCAACCGCAACTTCCCGGCGCGCAACGACGGGAGCACGGCGACGCTCTCGTTCATCGCGTCGCCGGAGGTCGTGGTGGCGTACTCGGTCGCGGGGACGCTCGCGGTGAACCCAGTCGCGGAGCAGATCCCCGTCAACGGGCACTCGGTGAGGCTGTCGGCGCCCCCGGCGGCCCCCGAGGTCCCCGAGCGCGGCTTCGTGTTCAAGGCCGAGGGGTACGTGGCGCCGCCGGCGTCCGCCTCGTCGGTCGCCGTGAAGGTGCGCGAGGGCTCCGACCGGCTGCAGTTCCTGACGCCGTTCCCGGCGTGGGACGGCCGCGACTACGTCGAGCTCCCGGTTATCCTCAAGGCGAAGGGGAAGTGCACGACCGACCACATCTCGCCGGCCGGGCCGTGGCTCAAGTTCCGCGGGCACCTCGACAACATCTCCAACAACCTGTTCCTGGGCGCGGTCAACGCGTTCTCCGGCGAGCCCGGCAAGGGGAAGCACCCGCTCACCGGCGAGGTCATGGAGTTCTCGAAGATCGCGCGCGACCTCAAGGGGCGCGGGATGCGCTGGGTCGCGGTCGGCGACGAGAACTACGGGGAGGGCAGCTCGCGCGAGCACGCCGCGATGGAGCCGCGCCACCTCGGCGGCGTCGCCGTGATCGCGCGCTCGTTCGCCCGCATCCACGAGACCAACCTCAAGAAGCAGGGGCTGCTGCCGCTCGCGTTCGGCAACGCCGCCGACTACGACAAGGTGCGCGAAGGCGACCGGGTGAGCGTCGTGGGGCTGGCGTCGCTCGCGCCCGGCAAGCCGGTCAAGGTCGTCGTGCACCACGCCGACGGGTCGAGCGACGAGATCACATGCAGGCACACGCTCAACGCGGAGCAGGTCGGATGGTTCCGCGCAGGATCTGCACTGAATGTCCTGCGCTCCAAGAAGTAGGCGTCGGCGGCGTCGGACCTCTCGCGTCGTTGCGGGTCGCGGCCACGCGTCCTCATGTAGCCTCCGGCTACACTCCGG
The DNA here is from genome assembly GCA_035542455.1 of Thermoanaerobaculaceae bacterium. Taxonomy (GTDB): domain Bacteria; phylum Acidobacteriota; class Thermoanaerobaculia; order Thermoanaerobaculales; family Thermoanaerobaculaceae; genus RBG-13-68-16. Next base: position 12,773 of record DATKLI010000092.1, on the reverse strand, counting down.
CGCGATCCGCTCCCGCGTCTCGCGATAGGCCCAACGGCGCCGACGCGGCTACACGCGATGCGCCTCGGCCCTGCGGGTTCCGTCCACGCCGGTCGCCGGCCGCGACCCCGATCTCTATCCGACGTGCTTGCGGGCGCGGGCGCCGACCGTCACCGGCTTGGTGGTCTGTGCGGTGGCGGTGCCGTTCCCGACCGTGAGCGTGACCGGGTACGTCCCGCGCTTCGCCCAGGTGTGGGTGGGGTTGCGGTCGGCGGAGGTCGCGCCGTCCCCGAAAGTCCAGAACCACGAGCGCGGGATCCCGCTCGACGTGTCGGTGAACTTCACGCTCCTGCCGACGATCGGCGACGCCGGCGTCCAGGTGAACGACGCGGCGAGGCCGCCGGGAGTGGAGGTGGGGGTCGGCGTCGGCCCGGGCGGAGTCGGCGTCGGCGTCGGGCCCGCGCTCGCGGCGAACCCGGTGTCGGGGACGGAGTACCCGCTCCACCCCGCCCCGTTGTGGGCGCGCACCCAGTAGAAGTACGTCACGCCCGGCGTGGTCGAGGTGTCATCGTAGAGCGTCTCGGCGAGCGTCGCGAGGACCTTCGCGCTGCCGGTGTCGTTGACCGTGTTGCGCGACAGTTGGTACGCGTCCGCGCCGGTCGACGGGTTCCACGTCACGCTCACCTTGCCGGGGTACAGGCCGTCGGTGGCCGAGACGCCGGTCGGAGGCGCCGGCGGTGCGGCGGGCGTCGTAGGCGTCGAGGTCGGGGTCGGCCCGTTGGTCGGGGTCCACGTCGGCGTCGGCGTGGGCACCGTGGGCGTCACGGTCGAGGTCGGCGTCGTCGTCGGAGTGATCGTGGGGGTCGGGGTGACGGTCGCCGTCGGGGTCACGGTCGCGGTCGGGGTCGCCGTCCTCGTGGGCGTGATCGTCGGCGTCGGGGTGTAGGTCCCGGTCGGCGAGGGGGTCGGCGTGATCGTCGGCGTGGGCGTGACCGTCGGGGTCGGAGTGACCGTCATCGTGGGGGTCACGGTCGGCGTGTTCGTGGGCGTCGGGGTGACCGTCGGCGTCGGGGTGATCGTCGCGGTCGCGGTGCTCGTCGCCGTCGGGGTCGGCGTCCGCGTCGCCGTCGGCGTGTTGGTGGGCGTCACGGTCGGCGTGTTCGGCGGCGTGCGAGTGGCTGTCGGCGTCGGCGTCGCGGTCCCGGTGGGCGTGACCGTCGGCGTCACGGTGGGCGTCCTGGTCGGCGTGAACGTGGGCGTCGCCGTCGGGGTGCTCGTCGGCTGGGGGGTGCCGCTCGGGATCACGGTCGGCGCGGGCGCGCCGGGACCGCTCCCGCTCCCGATGCACCCAGCGGTCTTGATGATTTGGTCGATCTCGAGCTCCGAGCGGTCGTGGAACACGTCCGTCGAGCAGCCGAGCCCGTTGCAGTAGCTCATGAGCGTGCCCTGCGCCGTCACGCCGGACTTGGTGTTGACGATCCCGGCGGTGGGGCACGCCGGTGTCCCGGTGTAACACCCGCTCTCGCCGTTGTAGCAGTGGTCCACGATCGGGTACGGCGTCCCGGCGATCGAGACCGGGCAGTGCGTGTGGACCGCGCCGCAGCTGTGCCCGATCTCGTGGCCGACGACCGACGCGTCGCCCGCGTTGTAACTGACCTTGAACACGTTCGTGAAGCTGTACCCGTACGTCGTGCTGCACAGCGAGCCGATCCAGCTGATCCCCGCCGCCAGGCTGGAGCTGATCGACTTCCCCGAGAACATCGCCGCGACGCTGCGGCTGATCGAGCCGTAGTTCGCGCTCCAGTAGTTGCCGAACTCGTTGAGCTGGGCGCCGGTCGCGTTGCCTCCGGAGTCGGGGGCCTGGTCGTACGGGTCGGGCTCGGCGACGCGCAGGATCGTCGTCCCCTGGGCGAGCGTGAGGTTGAGGTCTCGCGTGTAGAACACGTTCATGCGCGCGAAGACGTCGGCGAGGTAGCTCATCGCGTTGGAGATCGCGGCGCTCGGGTTGGAGCTGTACGAGAACTTCTGCTCCATCAGCTCGACGTCGGTGTCCACGGCGACGATCATGTACCCCGGGCTCGAGAGCCTCATCGCGTGCACGGCGCCGAGGCGCGGCTCCGGCGCCTGCAGCAGCGGCGGCAGGCTCTCCTGCGCGCACGTCCACGTCGGGATCGCCGGGAGGGCGGCCCTCACGGCGTCGGTCGAGGCGATCAGCACGCGCGAGCCGCTGCCGGGCTCCCCCCCGAGCCAGTCGTACTCGGCCCCGTCGGCGGCGCTCGCCCCGTGCAGCGAGCCGGTACCGGGCTCGTAGACGAGGACGACGCGGGCGTCGCTGCCGTCGCTCGCAGCGCCCAGGATCAGGAACAGGTCCGGGCGGGCGACGGCGTGCTCGCCCTGGCCGTCGGCCACGATCACCTTCGCGTCGGGGGTGTACAGCTCGGCGCGCGTGAGCGTCATCGTCCGCGTCTCGTCGGGCGCGACCGGCCACCCCTGGACCTCGACCGTCTCGCCGGAGCTCAGCGCCGCGAGCGACGCGAGAATGCGAGGCGAGAAGCGGGCGCGCGCCGCCTGGCCGCTGCCGTCCGGCGCCGTCGCCGGCGCCACGGAGACGTCGTCGGGCCACTGCGCGAGCTCGCGGCGGACAGTTCCCTGCGCGGCCGGAGTCGCGAGCCTCCACGCCGCGGCCGCGACCAGCGCGCCGCCGAGCGCGAGCGGAAGAGCGCCGGGGCGCCTCATCGCGGCCTCCTCCGGCGCGCGGCCGGGGCTCCGTCCCGCCTGGCGGCGCGTTCGTCGCGTTCCGTCACCATGCGCTGGCGTTCCTGAGGATCATTGTAATGCCCCTGCGCCCCTGAGCCGATCCGCTCTTCTGCAGTTCCCTCCGGTGCCCTGCGCCCGGAGCCCTGTGCCCTGCGGCTTACTCGAGGTGCCTGCGAGCGCGCGCCGCGACCGTGATCTGCGAGCTGGTCTGGGCGTTGCCCGTTCCGTTGCTGACGGTGAGGGTGACGGTGTACGTCCCGCGCTCCGCCCACGCGTGCGTCGGGTTGCGGTCGGTCGAGGACGAACCGTCGCCGAACGTCCACTGCCACGAGCGCGGGATCCCGCTCGAGGTGTCCGTGAACTTCACGTCCTCGCCGACGAACGGCGTGGCGGGGGTGTACTTGAACGACGCGGCGAACCCGCCCGGCGTCGTCGTCCGCGTCGGGGTCGGCGTGGGGCCTGGCGAGGTGGGCGTCGGGGTCGGACCGGGCGAGGTGGGCGTCGGCGTCGGGGTGGGGCCGGGGTGGGTCGGCGTCGGCGTCGGTCCCGAGCCGGCAAACCCCGTGTCGGGGGAGGAGAAGCCGCTCCACCCGGCGCCGTTGTGCGCGCGCACCCAGTACCAGTACGTCACGCCGGGCGTGACCGTGGTGTCGTCGAAGAGCAAAGCCGTGAAGACGCCGAGGAACGAGGCGCTCGACGTGTCGTTCACGGTGTTGCGCCACACCTGGTACGAGTCCGCGCCGCTCGAGGCGTTCCACGAAACGCGGACCTTGTTCGTGTACGCGCCGTCGGTCGCGGAGACGCCGGTCGGCGGCGGCGGCGGCGCGGGCGGTGGGGTCGGGGTCCACGTCGGCGTCGGCCCCTTGGTCGGCGTCCACGTCGGGGTGGGCGTCGGCCCCGTGGGCGTCACGGTCGCGGTGGGGGTGATCGTGGGCGTCGGCGTGATCGTGCGCGTCGGGGTGATCGTCGGGGTCGGCGTCGGCGTGCCGGTCGGCCCGGCGAGAGGATAGACGTACTGGGCGCACGTCACATCCTCGGTCTGGATCCCGTTGCACGTGCCGCCATCGCACGACGGGTTCATCACCGAAGGGTACTTCGTCACGTGGTCAAACCCGAGGCCGTGCCCGAGCTCGTGCGTGAGCATGTTCTGGTAGTTGGAGTTCGAGAGGCAGCCGTCGGTGATCCCGTTGTTCACCACCACGAAAAGACTGACGGCCGTCCACCACGTCGAGCCGTCGGTCGAGAGGGTGTTGGTCGGGCTTCCGAACCATGGCCCCCCGAACGCGAGGATGCCGGTGCACCCGCTGAGGTCCGTGATGTCACCGCACGGGTCGTTGAACATCACGATGTCGTGGCTGGAGTCCGGCGTCTCCTGGGTGTTGGGGTCGGAGTCGCACGACATCGTGTACGTCTGGCCACCGCCCCAGAGCAGGTCGAGGCTCGTATTGGGGATTCCGTCCCACGCTGCGAGCGCGCCCTGGAGCTCGGACGTCCCGCCGTCGGAGCGCGTGCCGTCGCCCGCGGGCGGGTTGCCGCCGTAGTAGACCGTGACCGAGTGGCCGAGGTCGAACTCGTGCCAGCGGATCGGATGGGTGTCCAGCTGGTCCGTCTCGAACACGCACCCGTCGGGTACCGTCTCGGCCGTGGCGTCGAGGGGGATCTGCTCCGGTCGGGCGGCGACCGCCGCCGCCGTCCACGTCTCCCGGTGCTCGACGACGCCGCGAAGGTGCGCGAGCAGCGGCGCCTCCTGGTACGTCTCGACCGGCTCGACCGCGCCCGACGAGGGGGTCGCGAACAGCTCGATCCCCGCCCGCTCGGGGAGCGGCGCGAGGAGCGCCGAGCCGTCCCGCCCGGCGATCCGGCGCAGGAGCCCGTACGCCGCCATCTGGGGCAGGAACGTGCCGTCCGGCCGCTCGTGCAGGAACAGCAGGTAGACATGCCCGGGCTCGAACTGGGGAGAGCCCGGCACGAGCCACATCGCGGTGGCGGTCCGGCCGCCCGGCGCCTCGACGGCGATGCGGTCGCGGGGCGCGAGCCCGCCGGAGACGGCGCTCACGACCCGGAACGTCGTCACGGTGAAGAGGAGCGGGCCGTGCTTCGCGGTCCTCGGGGCGCCCGCCACGGCGAGGACGACGTCGTCCGAGATGCGCGCGAGGTCGCCGAGGTTCTCGGGCGGGATGATCGACGTCGCGGACGCGGCGGCAGCCGCCAGCGTCGCCGCGGCGATCACGGTCAGGCGGTTCGGGCGCAGCACTACCACGGTCAGCAACCCCCAGATTGAGTCTATTCCACGGACCGCCGGAGCGGTGTGACCCGGCTCACCCGCCCGAGTCGGCGGGCTCGCCCGCGGTCGGGGCGGCGGCCTCCCCGGCCGGCGCCGGCCGTGCGAGCGCGGCGATCGCGGCGGCCTCGGCGGCCGTCAGCGGCGGGCGGAGCGGGAGGATCAGCGACACCCGCTGCCAGTACGCGCCGTACGCGTCGCCGAAGCGGAGCGCGAGGTTGTGGTCCTCGCGGCGGGCGCGCACCGCGGTCACGCGCAGCACCGGGATGAGCAGCACGAGCGCCGGCAGCGAGCGCATCGCGACGATCGCCCCCACGAGCATGAGGATCACCCCGAGGAAGTACGGGTGGCGGACCCAGCGGTACGGGCCGTGCGTCGCGAGCACGGCGCCGCGGCCGACGGCGCGGACGGCGGCGAGCGCGAGCAGCCCACCCGCCAGGAGGAACGGCGCGGCGATCCGGAGCGTGAGGCGGCTGAACTCGCCGGTCAGCAGCGCCCCCGCGGCGCACCCCACGACGAGGAGCGTCCACGCCAGCGGCATCTCGCCGACGGGGACGCCCGGCACGGTCTCGGGGTCTTCGCGCACCACCGGCCCCTAGAGGGCGTGCACCGCGGTGGGCTTCGCCGCCCGGTAGCGGTCGAGGCCGGCGAGGAACACCTCCATGGCGCGCTCGAGCTTGTCCACCTCGAGCACGTACGCCATGCGGACCTCGTCCTTGCCGGCGCCCGGGGTCGCGTAGAACCCGCCGGCGGGGGCGACCATCACGGTGTCGCCGCGGTCCGAGAACTCCTCGAGCAGCCAGCGCGCGAAGTCGTCGGAGTCCTCGACGCCGGCCATCTTCACGATCATGTAGAACGCCCCGCGCGGGCGCTTGAGCACGATCCCGGCGTCGCGCTTGAGCGCGCCGTACATCACGTCGCGCCGGCGCTGGTACTCCGCGCGGACCGCCTCGAAGTACTCCACGCCGAGCCGGTACGCGGCGACCGCGCCGAGCTGCTCGAGCGTCGGCGGGCACAACCGAGCCTGCCCGAACTTGAGCACGGACGACATCACCTCGCGGTTGCGCGAGATCACCGCGCCGACGCGGGCGCCGCACGCCGAGAACCGCTTCGAGATCGAGTCGACCACGATCACGCGCTCGCGGATCCCCGGGAGCTCGAGGACGGAGCGGTGCCGGCGGCCGTCGTACGTGAACTCCTTGTACACCTCGTCCGCGATCAGGAACAGGTCGTGCCGCTCGACGAACGCCGCTAGCCGCTCGAGCTCCTCCCACGCGAGCACCGTCCCGGTCGGGTTGTTCGGCGAGCAGATCAGGATCGCCCTCGTGCGCTCCGTGACCGCGCCGTCGAGCACGTCGTCCGGCGGCAGGTGGAACCCGTCCTCGGCGCGGGTGCGCACCGGCACCACCTTGAGGTCCGCCATCTCCGCGTACCCGGTGTAGTTGGTGTAGAACGGCTCGGGGATGATGATCTCCTCGCCCTCGTCGGCGACGACGTTGAACGCGAACAGGATCGCCTCCGAGCCGCCGTTGGTGATCAGCACGTCGCGGGGGTCGAGCGCGATCTCGTAGCGCGCGAAGTAGGCGCCCATCGCCTCGCGCAGCTCCGGGAGGCCGTCGGAGGGGCCGTACTCCAGCACCTTGTCCTTGAACGAGGCGACGGCGCGCAGGAACTCCGGCGGGGTGGCGACGTCGGGCTGGCCGATGTTGAGGTGGAAGATCTTGGTGCCGCGCGCGCGGGCCGCGGCCGCGAGCGGCGCGAGCTTGCGGATCGGTGACTCCTGGATCGAGACCGCGCGGTGGGAGATCTTCATCTCGCCTCCTGGGGCGGGTCGTCGGGCGGGGTCACCCGGGCTACCCGGCCGGTCAGCGAGCGTACCGGTGCGACCGGAAAAAGACAAGCGCCGATCGCGCCGTCCCGGAGGCCGTCCAACCTGCCTTCCGGCCCGGCGCACCGTATCGGGAACCGTCCCGCGACTGCGACGTATACTCCGGGTCCCCACGTCTGCCGGGGAGACCGCGGGAGGCGCATCAGTGGACGACGCGACGATGCCAGGCGAGGCGAGGCCGGCCGCGGCGGGCGCCGCGACCCGATCGAGCGGTGGCCGGCCCGGTGGGCCCGCGATCGTCGCCGCGATCGCGGCCGCGATGCTGGCGTTCCGCCTCGCGACCTCCGGCGTGTACGGGCTGTTCGTGGACGAGCTGTACTTCCTGGCGTGCGGCGAGCACCTCGCGTGGGGGTACGTGGACATGCCGCCGCTCACCGCGGTGCAGGCGTTCGTCGCGCGGGCGCTGTTCGGCGACTCGATGCTCGCGATCCGCCTGCTGCCGGCGCTCGAGGGGTCCGCGCTGATCCTCCTCGTGGGGGCGCTGGCGCGCCGGCTCGGCGGCGGCCGCTGGGCCCAGGGCGTGGCCGCACTCGCCGTCGCGCTCGCGCCGGGGTTCCTGCTCTTCTACAGCATCCTCTCGATGAACGCGGTCGAGCCGCTGGTGTGGACCGGGATGGCGTACGCCCTCGTCCGCGTCGCGCAGGGCGAGCCGCGCTGGTGGGTCGCATTCGGGACGATCGCGGGGATCGGCCTCGAGAACAAGGACACCGTCCTCGTGTACGGGTTCGCCGTCGTGGTGGCCCTCGCGCTGCTGCCGGAGCGCCGGCTGATCGCGAACCGGTGGTTCGTGGTGGGCGGCGCGATCGCGGCGGCGCTCTGGCTCCCGAACCTCCTCTGGATGGTGCAGCACCACTTTCCTCACCTCGAGCAGCTCGCCAACATCCGCCGCAGCGGGCGCAACGTCGAGCTCTCGCCGCTCGCGTTCGTCGCGGAGCAGCTCATTCTCTTCAATCCGGTGGCGGACGTGCTGTGGGTCGGTGGGCTGGGGTGGCTCGCGGCGTCGGCGGCGGGGCGCCGGCACCGCGCGCTCGCGCTCGCGTACGCCGTCGCGCTCGCGACTCTGCTCGCGACGCACGGCCGCGTCTACTACCTCGCAGCCGCGTACCCCGCCCTGTTCGCCGCCGGCGGGGTCGCGCTCGAGGCGTGGCTCTCGCGGCCGCGCTGGGGTTGGGCGAAGCCCGCATACGCCGGGGTGCTCGCGCTGACCGGGGCCGCGCTCGTGCCGATCTTCACGCCCACGCTCCCGCCCGAGACGTTCCTCCGCTACTCGCGGGCGCTCGGCGTCGGGATGCCGCGGATCGAGCACCGGAGGTCGAGCGCGCTGCCGCAGCTGTTCGCGGACAGGTTCGGGTGGCCGGAGATGGCGGAGGCGGTCGCGAAGGTGTACCGCTCGCTGCCGCCCGAGGAGCGCGCGAAGGCCGCGATCTTCGGCCAGGACTACGGCCAGGCGGGCGCCGTGGACTTCTACGGGCCGCGGCTCGGGCTGCCGAAGGCGATCTCCGGGCACCTCACGTACTGGTACTGGGGGCCGCGCGGGTACACCGGCGAGGTGGTCATCGTGCTCGGCGACACCCGCGAGGCGCTCGAGCGCCGGTTCGCGAGCGTCGAGGAGGGCGCCGTCGTGTCGAACTCGTACTCGATGCGCTCGCAGAACTTCACGATCTACGTCTGCCGCAGGCCGAAGGGGTGGACGTTCGCCCAGATCTGGCCGCAGCTCAAGAACTGGGGGTAGGCCGGGCCTAGGTCCGGGCTGGTCAATTCGAGCTCCCTCCGGCAGCGCCGCGCAGAGGAGCAGAGGAGCTAGGGAGCAGGGGAGCAGAGGCGCATGCGGCGCCGAGAGTTGGGTTCTTTGTCCCCTCTGCTCCTCCGCCCCCCTGCTCCTCTGCTCGCGAGAGGTGCAAATACCAGCGCGGATCCGAGCCCGCCTCGCACCGGGGGTCGACGGGCGCATACTTGACCCGTGACCGCGAGACGCCGGGAGGCCGACGCCGCCGCGAGCGGGGAGCCGTCGAGGGTCCCGGGGCCGGCCGCCGCGGCGGCGGCCCGCATCCGGCGCGCGTTCGAGGCGTACGCCGACGAGTTCGTCGGCATCACCAAGCGGGCCCGGTGGCGGTTCCAGAGCCAGGACTGGAAGGGGCGGCACGAGGACGCCCTCGAGCGGCTGGACCTGTACGACAAGGCTCTCGCCGGGGTCACCACCGGGCTCGCCGCGACGCTCGGCACCCGCCTCAACGACGAGGCGCTGTGGGCGGAGGTCAAGGAGCGGTACGGCGCCGCGATGCGCGGCCGGCACGACGCGGAGCTCGCGCGCACGTTCTTCAACTCGGTGACGAGGAAGGTGTTCTCGACGGTGGGGATCAACCGCCGGATCGAGTTCTTCCACTGGCACCCCAGGCCCGTCGAGATCGGGCCCCCCGAGCCGGTGTTCCGGACGTACGCCGGAGGGCGCGACACCCGGCTCGTCGTCCGCGACCTCCTGCACGACTTCCGCTTCACGCCGCCGTACCAGGACGTCGAGCGCGACGCGGCCCTGGTCGCGGCGGAGGTGGACCTCCACCTCTGGCCGATCGTCGGCCCCGGAGGCGAGTACACGATCGAGGTGATCCGGTCGGCGTTCTACCGCAACAAGGCGGCGTACCTCGTGGGCCGCATCGTGGCGCGCGGCCGCCTGATCCCGCTCGTCCTCCCGCTCTACGTCGGGAGCGCGGGCGTCTTCGTGGACACCGTGCTGCTCTCGGAGCCCGAGGTCAGCAAGGTGTTCAGCTTCGCGTTCTCGTACTTCCACGTCCTGGTCGAGCGTCACGACCTCCTGATCGACTTCCTCCGCTCGATCCTCCCAGAGAAGCCGGTGGCCGAGCTGTACAACTCGCTCGGGTACAACCGACACGGGAAGACCGAGTTCTACCGGGACCTGCACCGCTTCGTGCACCGCTCGAGGCAGAGGTTCGTCGTCGCTCCCGGCAAGGAGGGGGCGGTGATGTCCGTGTTCACGCTCCCGGCGTACAGCTACGTGTTCAAGGTGATCAAGGACAGGCCGTGCTTCGTGCGGAGCGTCGCGATGACCGACAAGACCAGCACGCGGCGCGAGGTGATGGAGCAGTACGCGGTCGTGTGCCGGCGCGACCGCGTCGGGCGCCTGGTGGACACCCAGGAGTTCGAGAACCTGCGCTTCCGCCGCGAGCGCTTCGACGAGGGGCTGCTGCGCGAGCTGCTGGCGACGGCGGGCGAGCTCGTGACGCTCGAGGACGACCACGTGGTGATCCGGCACTCATACGTGCAGCGCAAGGTGACGCCGCTCCCGATCTTCTTCGGCGAGGAGCGCGACCCGGAGGCGCTGCGGCGCACGATCCTGGACTTCGGGTTCTTCCTCAAGGACCTGGCGGCGAGCGGGATATTCCCGAGCGACCTGTTCAACACCTGGAACTACGGCGTCACCAGGCGCGGGCGCGTCGTGCTTTTCGACTACGACGACGTGATCCCGATCGAGCAGGCCACGTTCGCGCGCAAGCCCCGCGCCTACGGCGAGGGCGAGGAGCTCACGCCGGAGGAGGAGCGGATCGTGGCGACGCCGCTCGACTTCTTCGTGGACGAGATGCAGAGCTACTCGGGGATCCCGCAGCGCCTCAAGGGCGTGTTCGAGGAGGTCCACGCCGACCTGTTCACGGTCGAGTTCTGGCGGGCCGTCAAGGCCCAGGTCGCCGCCGGGGAGCTCGTCGACATCACCCCGTACGACACGGCGAAGAAGTTCTCCCGCTGACCGCCCCGGGCGCGCCCGGGTGCGCTACTCTCTCCGGCGGCGGGCCGCGCGCCCGCGAGGCAGGGGAGGGGCCATGGGCACGTCGGACGCGAAGGTGGCCGTCATCACCGGGGCGAGCAGCGGGATCGGCGCGGCGACGGCGCGGGCGCTCGCGGCGGCGGGGTACCGGGTGATCCTGGGCGCCCGCAGGATCGGCCGGCTGGAGGCGGTCGCGCGCGAGACCGGCGGGAGCGCGCACCCCCTCGACGTGAGGTCGGCCGCATCGGTCGCGGCGTTCTGCACCGCCGTGCCGGAGCGGCTCCACGTGCTCGTGAACAACGCCGGCGGGGCACACGGCCTCGAGCCGGTCGCGCAGGCCCACGACGAGGACTGGACGTGGATGTACGAGGCCAACGTCCTCGGGCTGATGCGCGTGACCCGGGCGCTGCTGCCGAACCTCGAGGCCGGGCGCGGCCACATCGTGAACGTCACCTCGATCGCGGGGCGGGAAGTGTACCCGGGCGGCGCCGGCTACACGGCCGCGAAGCACGCGGCGGTGGCGGTGACGCGGACGCTGCGCCTCGAGCTGAACGGCAAGCCGGTGCGCGTCACCGATGTCTCACCCGGCCTGGTGGAGACCGAGTTCTCGCTGGTGCGCTTCCCGGGCGACCCCGAGCGCGCGGCGAAGGTGTACCAGGGGCTCACGCCGCTCGTGGCGGACGACATCGCCGACTGCATCGTGTGGGCGGTGACGCGACCGGGGCACGTGAATATCGACGAGATCGTGGTGAAGCCGGTGGCGCAGGCTTCTGCCACGGTCGTCGCCCGCAATGCAGGCCTCTAACTGGCGCCGGCGATAGCGGACCGTCTGCGGCGTTGGACTCGGCGGATCGGATGCTCACGTAGCCTCCGGCTACGCTCCGCTCCTCCCGCCTCGCCCGCCTTGCATCCGACCCACTCTCGCCGGCGCGGCTACACTCTTTTCGCTAAGGCCCCGCTTGTCTCGTCCCCGCCGGCCAGTGACGCCTGAGCCCTGACCGCCGTTTCTCGGCGGCGCGGCTACACGCAATGCGTCATGATCCAGCTCGATTCGCCCCAGTCGACCCACGACCCACGACCCACGACCCACGAACCACGGTCTCTGCGGCTACACTACCCGCCGTGACGTGGCGGCTGATCGTGGACGGCGCGCGGCGCGGCGCGTGGAACATGGCGCTGGACGAGGCGCTGGTCGAGACCGTGGACGCGGGGCGCTCGGCCCCGGTGCTGCGCCTGTACCGGTGGGCGCCGCCCGCGCTCTCGCTCGGGTTCTCGCAGCCGTACGCGGCGGCCGATGCCGCGTTCTGCGCCGCTCACGGCGTGGACGTCGTCCGACGGCCGACCGGCGGTCGCGCCGTCCTGCACCACCTCGAGCTCACGTACTCGGTCGCGGCGCCGCTCGGGCGGGGCGCGCTCACGCACGACCTCCAGGCCGCGTACCAGGCGATCTGCCTCGCGCTGGTGCGGGGGCTCGCATCCCTCGGCGTCCCGGCCGAGGTGTCGGGCCGGCCGAAGGGCGAGCTCGTCAAGCCGACGCAGGCGATCCCGTGCTTCGTCGGCCCGGCCGCGGGTGAGGTCGTGGCGCGGGGACGCAAGCTCGTGGGCTCGGCGATGCGGCGCGTCGGGGACTCGATCCTGCAGCACGGCTCCATCCTCGAGGGGTGGGACGGGCCGCTGCAGGCCGGGTGCCTGGGGCTCGCCGACGACTCCGCGCTGCGCCCCGCGGTCGTCACGCTCGCCGACCTGCTCGGCGCACCGCCCGCTCGCGCCGCGCTCGTGCGCGCGCTGGCGGACGGGTTCGCCGCGGCGTTCGGAATCGACCTCGAGCCGTCGGAGCCGACCCCGTCGGAGCGGGAGCGCGCCACGCTGCTCGAGCGCGAGCGGTACGGGCACGAGAGGTTCACGGTCCGCCGCGACCGCACCCTCCCAGGGAACGGCAGATGACGTCGACAGGCGCCTTCGATAGCGGACCATCTGTCCGGTCGGGGGGTCATGCGTCTGCTCCACCGCCCGCCCCGTCGCTCTAGACCCCCCGTGCCCCCCGCTCGCCGCGGCAGAGCCGCGACTCGCCCGGCGTTGGACTCGGCGGATCG
>DATKLI010000091.1:0-42600 GCA_035542455.1 Thermoanaerobaculaceae bacterium | reverse complement strand
TCTCGGCCTGGGTGTGGTGGTGTAGGCGGCGCTGCGTCTCGCCCGTGGCGGCCGCGACGAGCGCCTGCGACCGCCGCTTGGCCGCCCCCGCCCGCAGCTCGTCGATCAGCGCCTGCGGACGGGCGGCGAGGTTGGGCGTGGGCGCGGTCGTGACCCGGGCCCACCCGGTACCGTCCTCGAGCGCGAGCCCCTCGATCCGGTGGGCGGCGGCGAGGGCGCCGAGGCACTCGTCGGCGGTGAGGAGCCACTCGTCCGGGGCCGGCAGGAGCGTCCCTTCGCCCGCGAGCGTCTCGCGGGCGCGGCGGAGCGCCTGGAGGCTCCGGTCGATCTCGCCGCGCACGGCCTCGCGCTCGCACACGACCAGGGTGGGAGCCAGCCGCCACGCGGCCGCGTGGGGCTCCGTCCACCCCAGGAAACCCTCCCACTGCGCCGGGTCGCCACCGGCGAGCGCGGCCGCCGCTGCGGCCGCATACCCGGCGTGCTCGAGCCGCGCGGCCACGCGGGTGCGCGCCCCGTCGTCGCACGGGAAGAGGCGGAGCGGCGGGACCGCGAGGCCCGGGATCGCGGCGCCCGAGCGTTGCGTCTCGGGGTCGAACTCGTGCACGGCCTCCACCGAGTCGACGTCGAGCACGATGCGGGCGAACCGGTCCGGCGTGCCGACGTCGATCACCTGACCGCGCATTGCGAGATCGCCAGCCTCCTCCACGACCTCGACCCGCCGGTAGCCGGCATCGGCGAGCGTGCGGGCGAACGTCTCCGGGTCGAGCGTGTCGCCGGGCCGGACGAGGGGCGCCCGGCCGGGCAGCGAGGCGGGCTCGGGGAGGGGAAACGGGAGCAGGCGCGCGGGCACGACGAGGATCCGCACACGCCCCTCGGCGAGCGCCGCGAGAGCGGTCGCCGCCGCGGCGGTGGCGCCGAGCGGAGGCGTGCGGCCGAGGTACCCCTCGACGGCTTCGGCCGGGAGCGCGGCGGCCGGGGTCCCCTCGGCAAGCAACTCGAGGCCGGCGACGAGGTCCTCGGCGTCGCGTTCGGCCGGGACCACGACGACCACCGCGTCGCGCCCGCCCGTCAGCGCGGCGACAGCGAGGGCGCGCGCCGCCGGGCACACTCCTCCCATCGCGTGCGGCGCGCCCCCGGGGGGGAGCGAGCGGCGCACGCGCTCGACTGCGGCGGCGATCACATCCGGTACCTCGCCCGCGCTCGCCTCCGACGGCCCGTCTCCGGACCGGGCCGCCATTCTACGCGGGTGCAGGGGCGGGGTGGCGGTGAAGTTAAGAGTTGAGAGTGAAGAGTTAAGAGTTGAAAGACCCCGGCACCGACGGTCTCCAGATTTTCCAGTTCTACGCTCTCAACTCTGAACTCTCAATTCTTCACTCTCAACTGAGGCGCGCCCTCCTACTTGCGCCAGAGCGGCGAGTTCGACCGCAAGCGCGTCACCTCCCGGACGACCGCCTCGGCGACGACGTCCACCTCGTCGGCGGTGTTCGAGCGTCCGAGCGAGAACCGGATGCTCGCGTTCGCGAGCTCTCGGCTCCGCCCCATCGCGATCAGCACGTGCGACGGCTTCGGATCGGCGGACGTGCACGCCGACCCGGAGGCGACCGCGACCTCCCTGAGGCCAGCGAGGAGCGCCGCGCCGTCCACCCCGGCGAACGACATGTTCGACGTGTTTGGGAGGCGGCGCTCGACGTCGCCGTTGACCGTGACCGCCTCGAGGCGCGACGTGACCGCGCGCTCGAGCCGGTCCCGGAGAGCGGCCACGCGCGCGCCCTCCGCCGGCATTTCGGCGACGGCGATCGCGAGGGCGCGCGCGAATCCGACGGCGCCGGCCACGTTGAGCGTGCCGGAGCGGATCCCCTGCTCGTGTCCGCCGCCGTCGAGGATCGGTACGAGGTGCAGCCGCGGGCGGCCGCGCCGCACGAAGAGAGCGCCGACTCCCTTCGGCCCGTAGACCTTGTGGGCCGAGAGCGAGAGCAGGTCCACCCCGAGCGAGCGGACGTCGGTCGCGACCTTGCCGGCGGCCTGGGTGGCGTCGCAGTGGACCACGACGCCGCGCTCCTCGCAGATCGCGGCGATCGCCGCCACGTCGTGCAGCGTGCCGGTCTCGTTGTTCGCCAGCATGATCGACGCGAGCGCCGTGCGCGGCGTGAGGGCCTCGCGCACCCGCTCGGGGTCGAGCCTGCCGTTCGGGTCCACGGGCAGCACCGTGACCTCGAACCCGTCACGCTGGAGCGCGGCGCACGGATCGAGGACCGCCTTGTGCTCGGTCGCGCACGTGACGACGTGGTTTCGGCGGCCCTTCAGCGCCGCGGAGATGCCCTTGATGGCGAGGTTGTTCGACTCGGTTGCACCCGAGGTGAACACGATCTCCTCGGGGTTCGCGCCGACGGCGCTCGCGACGCCGCCGCGCGCGTCCTCGACGAGCTTCGATGCCGCCCACCCGTACGGGTGCGTCCGCGACGCCGCGTTCCCGAAGTGCTCGGAGAAGCACGGGAGCATCGCCTCCACGACCCGGGGGTCGACCGGCGTCGTCGCGTTGTGGTCCATGTAGATCGGCATCGTCACGGTGCGTCACCTCGGGCCGGGGACGGGCCTCCGGCGAGGTGCCGCCAGAACGCGAGCTCCGCGGGGAGCGTGCCCGTCTCCGTCACCACCGTAGCAGACACGGCCACGGGCACCAATTCGCGGCCGCGGCCGTTGGTGGCGCCGATCACGACGATCTCGACGCCCTCAGAGGGGCCGGTCGTCCACTGGAACGAGAAGTTGCCGAACTTGTCCACCGTGAACGGCGTTTCGGTCGCCGGACCCGCCGCCGTGGCGGCGTGCGGAAGGCCGCGCTCGCCGGGCGGGCGGTTGGCGTCGAAGACGATCCGGCGAGGCGGGTAACCGTACGAGTGAATCGCGCGGAGCTCGGCGTCCGAGAGCGGGTGTGGAAGCGCCTCCCAGAGCACCTCCGCCTCGACCGGGCGCCACGGCGGCTCGAGCCTGCCGGTGAGGACCGTCCTCGTCCTCGGCAGCGCAACCGTCGGCGGCGGCACCCACGCGACCGTCGCCTCGGTAGCGAGCTCCTGGGCCATGCGGACCTCGCCCCCCCGGATCGCCAGGCCGACGCCGATGTTCGTCACGTCGCGGTCGAGGAGAGCGCGGCGGTGACCGTCGTTCGGTGGAAGCTCGTCGAGCATGGACACGACGGCGCGCGCGAGGATCGCGCCGACGGCGCTCGCGGCCACAGGCGCGGAACTGGAGAACATCGCCACGTTCTCGCGGTGAAAGCCGTGCCCGCCCGCGAGCAGGTAGCGCAGGTAGGGCGGCACGCCCGAACGCGAGAAGTGCCCCCTGCCGTCTTCCGCGACGAGGATCTCGCAGTGGGCGTCGCCGACGCGCTCGAGCGCGGCGTCGTAGGCGAGCCGAGGCAGGCCGGCCGCGTGGCGGGCCACGTTGACCTGCGCCACTACGGCCTCGCGCTCGGCGCGCCACCCCCGCCCGGGGGCGGCGTCCGCGGGCGCCGCGGGCGGAACCACGGCGGGCGCG
The DNA here is from genome assembly GCA_035542455.1 of Thermoanaerobaculaceae bacterium. Lineage (GTDB taxonomy): Bacteria > Acidobacteriota > Thermoanaerobaculia > Thermoanaerobaculales > Thermoanaerobaculaceae > RBG-13-68-16. Next base: position 39,069 of record DATKLI010000091.1, on the reverse strand, counting down.
CATCCGGTCACGAGGGTGACGACCAACGCGCCAGCACTCAACCGGTTGTGGTAGCCTCCCCGCGAGCGGCGATGGTTCACTTCGGGACCTCCGGCTGGCGCGGCATCGTGGGCCAGGAGTTCACCTTCCGCAACGTCCGGATGGTGATGGACGCCGCCGTGTCGGTTCTGCGCGAGCGCGGAGACGTCGGAGAGATCATCGTCTCCTACGATACTCGCCTGCTCTCGGAGAAGTTCGCCCGCGAGGCGGTCGCCGTGTTCACGCACCACGGGATCAAGACGGTGCTGTCGGAGCGCGACCTGCCGAGCCCGTGCGTCGCACACGCGGTGCGGGAGCGCGGCGCGGCGCTCGGCGTCATGTTCACGGCGTCGCACAACCCGGCTGAGTACAACGGGGTCAAGCTGTTCGACCGCCAGGGCATGCTCGCGGAGCGGGAGATCACCGACGCCGTGGAGTCCACGGTGGAGCGCATCGCCGAGGGGTTCGAGGACTTCTACGTCCCGCAGCTGCGGCTGGCCGGTACCGTTTCGCTCGCGGAGGGGTACCTCGCGAGCCTCGACCGGGACCTCGACTGGGACGCCATCGGCGCGAGCGGCCTGGTGGTCGCGGTGGACCCCCTGTTCGGGACCGCCCGCGAGTTCCTCGACCGGGTGCTGATCGCGCACGGCGTCAACACCCACGTCGTCCACACCACCAAGGACCCGTACTTCGGCGGGTATGCGCCGGAGTGCACGCCCTCCAACCTCGGAGGCCTGCGCGAGAAGGTCCGCGCGGCCGGCGCCAGGATCGGCCTCGCCACCGACGGCGACGCCGACCGCTTCGGCGTGATGGACAGCCAATGCCGTCCGGTGTCGCCGAACCTCGTGATCGCGCTGCTCGCCGAGTACCTCCTCACGCGGCGCGGCGCGCCCGGCGGGATCGGCCGCACGATCGCGACGACGAGGCTCGTGGACAGGGTCGCCCGCGCGGCGGGGCGCGAGGTCGTCGAGACGCCGGTCGGGTTCACCCACTTCAACGCGCTGTTCCGCTCGGGGCGGATCGGCGTCGCGACCGAGGAGTCGGCGGGGCTCGGGGTCGCGAGCCACTTGCCGGTGCGCGACGGGATCTACGCCGCGCTGCTGATGGCCGAGTTGCTCGCCGTCGAGGGTCGGTCGCTCGACGATCTCGTGCGCCGGCTGTTCGCCACGTACGGCCCGCTCGTGTCCAGGCGCGTCCAGCTCCCGTTGCGGGACCGCACGCGCGCTGCCGTGGAGAAGGTCAGCAAGCGGACGTTCAAGGAGTTCGCCGGCCAGAAGGTCGTGCGGGAGGACCGCCGCGACGGGGTCCTGCTCGAGCTGGCGGACGGCAGCTGGGTGCTGGCGCGGCCCGCGAGCACCGAGCCCAAGCTGCGGATCTACGCGGAGGCGACCTCGAGCCGCCAGCTGCGGACGCTCGTGCGCGAGATGCGCCTCCGGGTACGCGAAGCCGAGGAGGAAGTCACCCATGTTCGAGATTGAAGAAATCATCGGCCGTGAAGTCCTGGACTCCCGCGGCAACCCGACGGTGGAGGCCGAGGTCCTGCTCGAGGGCGGGGCCGTCGGGAGCGCGATCGTGCCCTCGGGGGCCTCGACCGGTAGCCGTGAGGCGCTCGAGCTCCGCGACGGCGACAAGGCCCGCTACAAGGGAACGGGCGTGCTCAAGGCGGTCGAGCACGTGAACGGCGAGATCGCGGACGCGCTCGTCGGGCTCGACGCCCGCGATCAGGCGGGGATCGACGGCACGCTGATCGAGCTCGACGGTACCGACGACAAGAGCCGGCTCGGCGCCAACGCCCTGCTCGCCGTCTCGCTTGCCGCCGCGAAGGCCGCCGCGGACCAGAGCGGGCTCGCCCTCTACCGCTACCTGGGGGGCACCGGAGCGAGCGTCCTACCGGTCCCGTGCATGAACCTCATCAACGGCGGCGCCCACGCCGACAACTCGCTCGACATCCAGGAGTTCATGGCCGTCCCGCTGGGGTTCGCGTCGTTCGCGGAGGCGCTGCGGGCGGGCGTCGAGGTGTTCCACGCACTGCGCGAGAGGCTGAAGGCCGCCAAGCACGTGACGGCGGTCGGCGACGAGGGCGGATTCGCCCCCAACCTCCCGAGCAACCGCGCCGCGCTCGAGTTCCTGGTGGCGGCGATCAAGGACGCGGGGTACGCACCCGGCGAGCAAGTGGCGATCGCTCTTGACGCCGCCGGGAGCGAGCTCCGGACCGGGGAGGGGTACTTCCTCCCCGGCGAGGGACGCCACGGCCTCACGGCGGACGACCTCATCGCGCTCTACGAGGAGTGGATCGGGGAGTTCCCGATCGTCGCGATCGAGGACGGGCTCGCGGAGGACGACTGGGAGGGGTGGAGCCGCCTCAACAAGCGGCTCGGCGACAGGATCCTGCTCATCGGGGACGACATCTTCGTCACCAACCCCGCGATCATCGCCCGCGGCATGAAGGAGAACGTCGCCAACGCCGTCCTGATCAAGCTCAACCAGATCGGGACCCTCTCTGAGACGCAGCGCGCCCTCCGGATGGCGCTCCACCACGGGTGGCGGGCGATGGTCTCCCATCGCTCCGGCGAGACGGAGGACACCACGATCGCGGATCTCGTCGTCGCGTGCGGCTGCGGCCTGATCAAGACCGGCTCCGCCTCACGCGGCGAGCGGATCGCGAAGTACAACCGCCTCCTGCGGATCGAGGAGGAGCTCTCGGACGCGGCGTCGTTCGCCGGCAGGGAACCGTTTGTTCGGTGAGGCTGCCCCGACGCCGCTGGCTGTGGTTGCTGGCGCCCCTGGTCACGGCAGTGGTCGGGTTGGGGTGGTGGCGCGCCGTCGTGGTGGAGCGTCAGACGCGACGTGAGCTCGAGGAGCTCCGCGTCCGCCGGCAGGAGCTCGAGGAGGCCAACCGGGTGCTCGAGCGGGCGATCCGCGCGCTAAAGACGGAGCGGGAGGCGCGTGCCCGGGCCGCGCGCGAGGCGCTCGACGTCGCAGCGCCGGGGGAGGTTGTGGTGATCGTCCCGACGCCGACGCCGACGCTCGCGAAGGGTGCACAATAGGGGACATCGTGGAGCCCGGCCGGCTGGGACGGTACGCGATCGAATCGGTCCTCGGGAAGGGGGCGATGGGCGTCGTCTACCTGGCGCGGGACCCGGTCATCGGGCGGCGCGTTGCGCTCAAGACGCTCACCATCCCGGAGGACGCCGAGGAGGCCGAGGAGTTCCGGCAGCGCTTCCTCCGTGAGGCGCAGGCGGCCGGGATCCTGAACCACCCGGGGATCGTCACCGTGTTCGACGCCGGCGTGGACGACGGCACCGGGTTGTCGTTCATCGCCATGGAGTACATCGAGGGGCGCAGCCTTCGCGAGTTCCTCCGCACCGGGCACGGCTTCGCCTACTCCGAGGTCGCGCGCATCGCCGCGGCGCTCGCCGCCGCCCTCGACTACGCCCACACCAAAGGGGTCGTGCACCGCGACATCAAGCCGGCCAACATCCTCTTCACGCCTCAAGGGATGGTGAAGATCACGGACTTCGGCGTGGCGCGGCTGGAGTCGTCCAACCTGACGGCGACGGGGCAGTTCATCGGCACCCCGAACTACATGTCGCCCGAGCAGGTCGCGGGAGGCGTCGTGGACGGCCGCAGCGACCTGTTCTCGCTCGGTGTCGTCCTGTTCGAGCTCCTCACCGGTCAGCGGCCGTTCCCCGGCCACACCCTCACCGAGGTCGCGTACAAGATCGTGCACGAGCCCGCGCGCATCCCGTCGCAGGTGCGCCCAGGCCTGCCCCCCGCGTTCAACCCGATCGTGCTCAAGCTGCTGGAGAAGGACCCCGACCGCCGGTACGCGAGGGGCTCCGACGTCGCCCGCGCCCTCGAGGCGCTCCGGCGCGTGCTCGCCGGCGTCACCGGCGACGTCAGCCAGTTCACGCCGCCCGCCGCCCAGCCGTCGGCGCCGGCCGCCGCCGAGCCGGGCGTCGGCGCCACGCCCACCGTCACGCGCGCGACGACGGCGGGAGGTGCACCGCCGCTCCCGGAGCCGAGCGCGCCGACGGAGCCGCGGGCACCGAGCGTGTGGCGGCTGCCGATCGAGCTGCGGTGGGTCGCGCTCCTGCTGACGGCGCTCATCGTGCCACCCGCCGTGGTGGTCGCGATGCTCGCCAACCGGGTGGATCGGGGCCCGTTCGGCGGGCCGGCGCCCGGCGAGCCCGCGCGGCGGCACACGGTGGCGGACGCCCAGCGGCGCGCCGCCGACGCCGTCGCCGCCGGAAGGCCGAGCGAGGCCCTGGCGCTCCTCGGGCCCATCCTCGCCGAGGCGCCGTACAGCGAGGTGGCGCGGACCCTGCGCGAGCGCGCGGTCGAGCTGCAGGCCGACCAGCGCGACGCCGTCGTCCGCGACCAGCGGGCGGCGGCGCTGCGCGACGAGGGCAAGGAGCTGCTCAGGGCGGGGCGGTGGCGCGAGGCGCAGGTCCGTTTCCAGGAGGTGCTGGAGCTGGTCCCCGACGACCCCGTCACCAAGGACTTCCTCGATCTCGCCCGCGAGCACCAGCGCATGCCGCGGGTCCAGCCGGTGCGGACGCCCGCGCCGGTCGCAGCGCCCGTCGTCGCCGCCGTGGCCCCGGTCGGCGACGCCCGCCTCGAGCTCTACTTCAACTGTCCGCTCTCCGTCGGGAGGCTCACGATCGATCTCGACGGACGACCGCTCGCCGAGAAGGCGTTCGACTTCCGGGTCAAGGGCCTCCTCGGAATCAAGAAGAAGGGCTCGGGCGTGATCGAGGACGCGTTCAAGGTCAGGTCGGGGGACCACACGCTCGTCGTGCGCCTCAAGGACGCCGGCGGCGCCGTGCTCGGCGAGCAAACGCTCCAGGCGAGCCTCGACGCCGCCGGGCGGTACGTACTCAAGATCGAGATGGACGGCGAGCAGTCGGTGCCGCGATTCTCGCTGACCGCGGTTCGCGGCCGGTGAGGCCGCCCGCAAGAAAGGACACGTTCGATGACCAGGTTCCTGCTGCTGTTCGCTGTGGCTGTCGCGGTGGCCGTGCCGGCGCAGTCGGCAAACCCGAGGGTGAAGCTCGAGACCACGAAGGGCACCATCGTGATCGAGCTCGACCAGGCGAAGGCCCCGATCACCGTCAACAACTTCCTCGAGTACGTCAAGAGCGGCTTCTACAACGGGACGATCTTCCACCGCGTGATCCCGAAGTTCATGGTCCAGGGCGGCGGGTTCACTCCCGACATGCAGCAGAGGCCGACCCGGGAGCCGATCGCCAACGAGTCCGCGAACGGCCTCCCGAACAAGCGAGGCACACTCGCGATGGCGCGCACCCCCGAGCCGAACTCGGCCTCCTCGCAGTTCTTCATCAACTTGGTGGACAACGATTTCCTGGACAGGTCACAGGCCTCGGACGGCGTCGGCTACTGCGTCTTCGGGAAGGTCGTGGAGGGGATGCCGGTGGTGGACGCCATCGCCGCCGTCAAGACCGGGAACGTCGGCCAGTTCCAGAACGTCCCGCTCCAGCCGGTCGTGCTCAAGCAGGCGGTCATCGAGACGGCGAAGGGCGAGGCCAAGCCGCCCGCAGCTCCACCGTCCGCCCCGCCGCAACCCAAGTGAGCTGAGGCCGCTCGCCTCCGTCGAGACGCGCCAGCACGGGCGGGAGGCTCTCCTGCATCGCCCGCTCGAGCTGCTCGCGCGCCGCGACCGAGCGGCACTGGAGTCGCCAGGCCAGTGCCCACCGGCCGGGGTTCGCCGCGTTGCGGATCAGACGCATGCGATCGCCGTCCCACCCCGCGGCGGCGGCCTCGGCGTGCGCGGTTCCGGCGCGCCTGCCGAGCAGGAACGCGAGGCCCCACTCGCCGACCGTGTCGGTGAGGACCTCCTGCCACCCCTCCGGCACCGGAGGGAGGTCGGCCGCAGGCACGACGCCCTTGGCGGCGGGCGCGTCGGGGTGGAGCAGGGCGGACGTGCTGGTCGGCGGGTTCGCCAGGAGGCGGTCGACGGCCGTCCACCCCCCCGACCTGTACGCACGCAGGGCGGCGGAGAACCCGGCGGTGTACGGGAACACCAGGTCCGCCACGAAGTACGCCGGCACCCCGGGAGGAGGCGGCAGCGCCTTCGCCTGCTGGGCCACGGTGGCCTCGGCCGCGTCGAGCTCGTCGACGCCCTCGGCACCCCCTCGCAGGACGAACATCACCAGCATCGCCTCGCCCTCCGCGACCGCGGACGCCGCGCGCTGGCGGTCGCCGTCCCCGCGCATGGCGAGCAGACGGCTCGGGAGGTGGAAACGGTGCTCTTGCGCCGCGTGCGCGAGCTCGTGGGCCCACACCAGGCCCCCCTCGAGGCGGGCGGTCGCAGGCGAGTCGACGACGATCATCTCGTCCGCCTGGGGCTCGTAGAAGCCGAGAACCTGGCTCGTGTAGAAGGCGAGCAGGTGGTCCCAGACCGCACCGGGGTCACCCTCGATGAACCCGGTGCGGACCAGCGACTCGAGGTACAAGTTCGGGGCGATCGGCAGGTCCCGGCGGAGCTTCCGGTCCAGCAGGGCGCGGAGCTCCTCCTGGCTCACGAGGCGGCACGGCGGCGTGAACGGAGGGGGCACCTGGCGCAGCCCGGCGACGCGGCCCGCGATCTCGGTCAGGGCCGTGGGGCACGGCGCCGCCGCGGCGGTCGCGGCGGCCAGGGCTACCGCCAGCGCGATGCTATACTTCCGGCGCATGACTCGAGACGCTCGGCTCCAACTTCTCTCCTCGTACGAGAACATCGAGTTGGCCGAGCACGTTCTCGCGGAGATGTGCGGTTCGAACCGGATCGACGACGAGGTAACGTACTGGGTGGGAATGGCGTTGCGGGAAGCGCTTGCGAACGCGATCAAGCATGGGAACAAGCTTAACCCGGACAAGCGGGTGTTCGTACACCTCGCGCTTCACCCGGGCGCAGAACTCCGCATCGTGGTCGAGGACGAAGGTGACGGCTTCGATCCGGAGAAGGTGGCTAACCCGACAGACCCCGGCAACCTGCTGCTCTCGAGCGGCCGCGGGGTCTACTACATGCGCCAGTTCATGGACGAGGTCCGCTTCCGCACGGGCGAGAACGGCGGCACGCGGTTGGAGCTCGTCAAGAGACTGAACGGAAGGAGGACAAAATGAAGGCAAGGATCAGGGACGTTGGGGACGTGCGGGTGCTCGACCTCGAGGGGAAGATCACGATCGGCACGGGTGACGTCGAGCTCCGCAAGCAGATCGAGGATGCGGTCGCCAGTGGCAAGCTCCACCTCCTTCTGAACCTCGCAGGGGTGAGCCACATCGACTCGTCGGGGATCGGCGAGATGGTGGGGTGCTTCACGACGCTCGCGCGCAAGGGCGGGAAGATGAAGCTCCTGAACCTCACCCAGAAGATCAACGACATCCTGCAGGTGACCCAGCTGATCACGGTGTTCGACGTCTTCGACAACGAGGCGGAAGCACTCGCCAGCTTCAAGCCGTAGACGGCATTCGGTCCCGCACCGTCACACGGGGGCCGCGTCGGGGCGCGTCGCAGGATTCGGGAGGGTGGCGACGCGCCCTGCCCGCCGATGGCTCCGGGCCGGCGCCCCGCGCGAATGGTACGATCGGTGGCTGGAACACGGAGAAGCCGAGCGTGGCCCTCACGACCGTCCTGATCGCCGACGACAGCAGGATCTTCCGGGCGCTGGTCTCGGAGGTGCTGCGGGAGCACGGCCTCGAGGTCCTCCAGGCTGCGGACGGCCGCGAGGCGCTCGACATGCTGATAGCAAAGCGCCCGCAGCTGGCGATCCTGGACGCGCTGATGCCGCTCCTGTCCGGGTTCGACGTCGTGAGCAAGATGCGCGAGAAGGCGCCCGATTACCACCCGGCGGTTTTCATCGTGACCGCGGTCTACAAGAGCCGGCGCTGGGAGTCCGAGGCCCGGCAGCAGTACCGCGTGGACGAGTATCTCGAGAAGCCTCTCGAGCCCGAGGACCTTCTGAAGGCGATCGGGAGGCATTTCCCCGAGTTCCTCGGCCTCCCATCGAGCGGCAGCTGACAGCTGACAGCTCACAGCTCACAACGTTCGCCCGGAATGTCCTTCGTCGGTGGGTCGCGAGCTGTCAGCTGTCGGCTGGTTGGACGTGTGGGGGTGAGCTGTCAGCTGTGACCCGGGAGGGTGGGGCGTCCTCCCGTCGTCAGAGCTCGTCCTCCTTCTGCATCTTCTTCATCCCCGCCTCCATCGCGGCGACGGCCTGCTCGATGTCCTTGTCGCCGTGGGCGTGGGAGATGAACGACGGCACCGGCGATCGCGCGGGGAGCAACAGCCCCGCCTCGCGGCACGCGCGGGCGAAGCGCACCCAGGTGTCCTGGTCCACGCGCGCGAACGAGTTGCCGTCCGTCACGGCCTGGCGCGAGAAAGCGCACGCGAACACTGAGCCGATCCGGGCGCAGCGGAGCGGCCGGGAGAAGCGATCCGCCAGCGCCGCCACCCCCGCCTCCAGATCGGCCCCGCGCTCCTCGAGGCGCTGATGAACGCTCTCGTTCCGCAGGACGGACAGCGTGGCGGTGGCCGCCAGGATCGCGATCGGCGGCGGCGGCCCCGGGAGTTCGTCGTTGGGGGTCGCCGACAGGGTGCGCGCCCACGCGACGGCCCCGATCCGGGCGACCCCGCCGCCGAGGACCCCGCCGTACACCGCGACGTCGGGCTCGATTCCGAGCGTCTCCGCGGCGCCGCCGCGGGCGAGGCGGAAGCCCGTCACGGTCTCGTCGAGGACCAGCCGCGCGCCTGCCTCCCGTGTCGCGGCGGCGACCACCCCGATGAACTCCGGCGCCGGCCTGATCACGCCGAACTGTGCGGCGATCGGGTCGAGGACCACCGCCGCCGTGTCGACGCCGACGTCGGCGAGGACGCTCGAGAACGCCTCGGCGTCACCCCACGGGACGACCCGGATGAGGCGCGCCAGTTCACCCGGGATGCCGGCGACGATCGGCTGGCTGACGCCGAGCGGGCCGGACGCGGTGACGTGGAAGCTCTCCACCGCGCCGCGCCGGTTCCCGTCGAACACCACGATCTGTCGACGTCCGGTATCCCGCCGGCACCAGCGCAGGGCGAGCTCCCACGCCTCGCTCTCGGACGGGGTGATCGCCCACGGCGAGAACGCCGGCACGTACTCCGAGAGGAGCTCGACGAGCTCGAGCTCGGCGGCGATGTGGAACCCGCTCGCGAGGCCCATCGTCGAGGCGCGCCGGACCGCGTCGAGCAGGTACTGGTTGCCATACCCCAGCAGATTGGTCCCCGAGCCGCCGACGAGGTCGAGGTAGGCGACGTTGTCGGCGTCGAAGACGCGGCATCCCTGGGCCTTGGCGAGGAACAGAGACTCCTCTCCCCTCCGGCCTGCCAGGGGCACCTCCTTGCGCGCCTGCGCCAACAGCTCGTCCGCCCGTTGTCCCATCGTACGATCCTGCCTCCGGGAGCTTTCAAGTGTACGCGCTTCGGCGGGTGCGCTCAAGTCTCCCCGGGCTCCTCCGTGTCCTCGAGCCCCTCATCGTGGAAGAAGAACGCCGCACATCGCTTGCTGCAGAAGTACCTGCCGTACGCGAAAGCTGCACACTTGGAGCACGTGAGGTGCCCGCAAATCGAACACTTCGTCAGGGCCCAGGTCGGACGCTCCTTCCCGCATGTTTCGCAGACCCCGACGTTGCGTCCAGGCACCTCCCGAGTATCACCTCGCCGACACGCAGGCGCAAGCCGCGGCCGGTCCGGGATCTCCCGGAGGGGTCCCGGGGGCGTCGAACGGCTGCACGGATACGAGCGGTTGTCCATTGGTGGAGTTGAGGATAGAATTCGCAGGCTACGTGCCGGCGTAGCTCAGAGGCAGAGCAGGGGTCTCATAAGCCCCGTGTCAGTGGTTCGAGTCCACTCGCCGGCACCACGCCCATGACCTTGAACGGCTTCGCCGCCGGCTTCCGCCGCCACTTCCCCGATCTCGTCGGACGTCCGGTCCTGGTCGCTCTCTCCGGTGGTGCGGATTCGGTCGCGCTCCTGTACCTGCTCGCCGAGGCCGCCCCCGAGCTCGGGTGCGTCGTGGCGGCCGCCCACGTGCATCACCACGTCCGCGGCGCCGCGGCCGATGGCGACGCGGCGTACTGCGGCGAGGTGTGTGGGCGCCTCGGGATCCGGATCGTGGTGGAGCACCTCGACCCCGAGCGCCCCCGCGGCGTGTCACCCGAGGCATGGTGGCGTCGCGAAAGGTACCGGGCACTTGAGGCAGCCCGCAGCCGGCTGGGGTGCGCGGCCGTCGCGACCGCCCACACCCGCGACGACCAGGCCGAGACCGTGCTCCTGAAGCTGCTGCGGGGCTCCGGCACGAGAGGCGTCGCGGGGATCCGCCGCCGGTCGGGATCGGTCATTCGGCCGCTCCTCGACGTTCGGCGGGCGGAGCTTCACGAGTACCTGTCCGGAGCCGGGGTCACGTGGCGGGAGGACGGGAGCAACGCCGAGCGCGCCTACCCGCGGGCGCGCGTCCGCCACGACGTCCTCCCGGCGATCGTCGCGGCGTTCCCCCACGGCGTGGAGCACCTCGCCTCGTTCTCCGAGGACCTCGCCGCCGATGACACCCTGCTCTCGCGCGTGTTGAAGGAGCGAGGGGTGTGGCCGCGGATCGGATCTCCGGTGCCGCTCGACGCCGTCGCGGCGCTGCCGGACGCCCTCCTGCACCGCTGGGTGCTGGAGCTCTCGGGGCGCCTCCCGCTCGCCGAGCCGCCGTCCCGCCGGCAGATCGCACAGGTACGCACCTTGCTCTCGGACGGGCGCCCGGCCGCCGTGGACCTGGGGCGCCGCTGGGTCCTCGCCCGAAGGGGTGACGCGGTGATCCTCCGACCGCCCCCGATCGCGCCGTTCGCGCCGCACGCGGCGGCGGTGCCGTCGCGGTCGGAGCTCCCGGGAGGGTTCGTCGCGCTCCTCGGCGGCGAGGCGGCGACGCGGGCGCGGCACCGCGCGGTGCTCCGCACACGCCTCGCCTCGGGGCCGCTCTGGTGGCGATCCGTCGCGCCGGGAGAGCGGTTCGAGGGTGCGCCCGCGGCGCGCCAGCTCGCCGCGCGCGGCGTGCCCCCCCAATGGCGGCGCGCGTGGCCGGTGCTGCAAGCCGGTGCTACGATGGTCTGGCTTCCGGCGGTCGGGGTTGCCGATGGGTGGGCTGGAGACGCCGCCGACGGGGTCGCGGTCGGGCTGGAGGAGCCATGGGAACGCCACGACAGGTGATTGCAGCCGAGGCCATCGCTGCCCGCATCGCCGAACTCGGGAAGCGGATCGGTGACGACTACGCCGGCCGCGAAGTCGTCCTGGTCGGCATGCTGAAGGGCGCCGCGGTGTTCCTGGCGGACCTCCTGCGCGCGATCCCGAGTCCCGTCCGTTTCGAGCTCGTGAACGTGACGCATCAGGCGGAGCCCCGGGGCGCGATCATCGAGTTGACGTACGCCACGCACGTGCACCTCGAGGGGGCCCACGCGATCATCCTGAAGGACATCTGCCACTCGGGCGTGACGGAGAACTACCTGCTGACGCACCTCGCACAGCAGAGCCCCGCCAGCCTGGAGGTCGCGGCGCTCGTGAATCGCCCGCTGCTGCGTCGGGTCGCGCTGGAGCCCAAGTACGTCGTCTTCAACGAGGTGCCGGCGGGCCGCCTGGTCGGTTACGGGATGGAGTACGAGGGGCGGTGGGGGAATCTTCCTGACATCAACACCCTTGAGGGTGTGTGACCGGCGCCTCGGCCCCGTGAGAGCGAGCGCGTCCGAGCCGGGCACCCACCGAGGAACCCGCCGGGAGATTGCGGAGAGTACGTGAACCAGAACGTCAAGAACTTGATGCTGTTCGTCGTCGTCATCGTGTCCGTGGTGCTGCTCTGGAACTGGATCACCACGACGCGGGCGGGGACGAAGGAGATCGCTTTCTCGGAGTTCCTCGATCGCGTGGAGAAGAACCAGGTCGGCGAGGTGCTGATCCGCGGCGACGAGGTGTACGGTCGCTCCCCCGAGGCGCCGGGCGCACATCCGCTCGCGGCCCGCCCGTTCGACTTCGTGACCTACTCGCCCGGCTACGACAAGCTGGTGGGCCTGCTGCGCGAGCACAACGTGAAGATCAAGGCCGAGCAGCCGTCGCAGGGCTCGGTGTGGACGGCGATCCTGTCGTGGCTCCCGTTCGTGCTGCTGATCGTGATGTGGTACTTCTTCTACCGGCAGATGCAGTCCGGGGGAAACAAGGCGATGGCGTTCGGCAAGTCCCGGGCGCGCCTGCTCAACCCGCAGAAGAAGGGCGTGACGTTCAAGGACGTGGCGGGCGTCGACGAGGCGAAGGAGGAGCTCCAGGAGATCATCGAGTTCCTCCGCGACCCCCAGAAGTTCCAGAAGCTCGGCGGCAAGATCCCGAAGGGCGTCCTCCTGATGGGGCCGCCGGGGACAGGCAAGACGCTGCTCGCCCGTGCCGTTGCGGGCGAGGCGGAGGTGCCGTTCTTCTCGATCTCGGGCTCGGACTTCGTGGAGATGTTCGTCGGCGTCGGCGCATCCCGCGTCCGCGACCTGTTCGAGCAGGGGAAGAAGAACGCCCCCTGCATCATCTTCATCGACGAGATCGACGCGGTGGGCCGGCACCGCGGCGCCGGGCTGGGCGGCGGCCACGACGAGCGCGAGCAGACTCTCAACGCGCTCCTCGTCGAGATGGACGGGTTCGAGTCCAACGAGGGCGTGATCCTGATCGCGGCCACCAACCGGCCGGACGTGCTCGACCCGGCGTTGCTCCGCCCGGGCCGGTTCGACCGCCGGATCGTGGTCAGCCGTCCCGATCTCAACGGGCGCACCGAGATCCTCAAGGTCCACACGACCAAGATCACGCTCGCGCCGAACGTCGAGCTCTCCGTCCTCGCGCGCTCGACACCCGGGTTCTCGGGAGCCGACATCGCCAACCTCGTGAACGAGGCGGCGCTGCGCGCGGCGCGCTTCAACAAGACCGCGGTCGCGATGGAGGACTTCGAGTTCGCCAAGGACAAGGTGATGATGGGCGCGGAGCGCCGGTCGCTCGCGCTCTCCGAGGAGGAGAAGCGCGTCGTCGCGTACCACGAGGCCGGCCACGCGCTCATCGCGGCGATGCTCCCGAACGCCGACCCCCTCCACAAGGTCACGATCATCCCGCGCGGCCTCGCACTCGGTCTCACCCAGCAGCTCCCCGAGGAGGACCGGTACCTGCACGCGCGGTCGTACCTCTCCGACGAGCTCGTCGTTCTGATGGGCGGCAGGCTCGCGGAGCAGATCGTCTTCGGCGAGGAGAAGGTCACCACCGGGGCGGGGAACGACCTCGAGCGCGCCACCGAGCTCGCCCGCAAGATGGTCTGCGAGTGGGGGATGTCCTCGATGGGGCCGCTCACGTTCGGCAAGCGCGAGGAGGCGATCTTCCTCGGGAAGGAGTTCGCGCGGCATCAGGACTACTCCGAGGCGACCGCGGTGGAGATCGACAGCGAGATCAAGCGGCTCGTCGAAGGGGCCTACGCCCGCGCGCGCCAGACGCTCACGGAGAGCCGAGTCGTCCTCGACAAGATCGCCCTCGCCCTGCTGGAGCGCGAGGTGCTGGAGGGCGAAGAGGTGTACCAGATGGTCTCGGAGCACACCGGGGTGCCGGTGGAGAAGCTCAAGGGGCCGGGACGACCGGTCCCCTCCGCCGAAGCGATCTAGTCGGGGCGCCGCCGATAGCGGACCGACTATCCGTGCGGGGGGTCCCGCGGCCGGTCCTCCCTCCCGCCCGGCTGCTCCAGACCCCCCGTGCCCCCCGCTCGCCGCGGCAGAGCCGCGACTCGCCGGGCGTTGGACTCGGCGGATCGGATGCTCACGTAGCCCCCGGCTACGCTCCACTCCTCCCGCCTCGTGCGCCCTGCATCCGGCCCACTCTCGGCGGCGCGGCTGCACGCGGTACGCCGCGGGCCTGCTTGTTTCGTCCTAACCGGCCGCCGGCCGCCGGTCACGCCTCCCCTGTGCCCTGCGCCCTGACCCGTGTCTCCCCCGCGGTACAATCCGAGCGTGATCGTGGTCCGGCTCCTGGCGACGGCGGTGTTCGTCCTCGTCGGGCTCCCCAACACCATCCTGTCGGGGCTCGTGGGGACGGTCGTCGGCTTCATCCCGCCGCGTGGCGACTGGACGCTGCACGGCGCGAGGTTGTGGGCGCGCGGCGTTCTCCTGGGCGGGTTCGTCCGGCTGAAGAGCGAAGGGCGCGAACGAGTCCCGCGCGGCGAGCCCGTGGTGTTCATGGCGAACCACGAGTCGTGGCTCGACATCCCGGCGCTCCTCGCCGCGATCCCGGTCCAGGTCCGCTTCCTCGCGAAGAAGTCGCTGTTCGCATGGCCGTTCTTCGGCTGGGCGATCTCGGCGATGGGGTTCATACCGGTGGACCGCAAGAACCGGCGCGAGGCCGTGCGCTCGTTCGAGGAGGCCGCCGACCGGATCCGGGCGGGGCGCTCCGTCCTGATCTTCCCCGAGGAGACGCGCACGACGGACGGCGCGCTGCTCCCGTTCCAGCGCGGCGGGTTCCTGATCGCGCTCAAGGCCGGGATCCCGATCGTTCCGGTCGGCCTCGAGGGGCCGCGGCGCTGCCTCCCGAAGCACAACTACCTCATCCGTCCCGGTACGATCACCGTGCGGTTCGGCGCTCCGATCCCGACGGTCGGCCGTCGCGTCACGGACAAGGGTGAGCTGATGGAGGAGGTCCGGGCCGCGCTCGAGGCACTGCGGGGCAATGACGGAGCGGCGGAGCCGGTTACGTTCGAGGGGAGGGACGCGGTGCGGAGCGTGGGCCATGCTCACTGACGAGTCCGTCTGGCAGGCTCTGGCGGGCGTCATGGACCCGGAGGTCCCGTTCTCGGTCGTCGACCTCGGGCTCGTGTACGGCGTCGAGGTCGTTCCGCCGGACGCGGTGCGCGTCCAGCTGACGCTGACGACGCGCGGGTGTCCGCTCGTGCGCCGGATCTCGGCGGATGCCGAGGAGGCGATCCGGCGCGAGACGGGTGCCCGCGACGTGTCGGTCGAGATCGTCTGGGACCCGCCCTGGAACCCCGCGATGGCGTGCGATGCCGTGCGCCGGCACTTCGGCTGGCCCGCCTGAGCGGCCGGTCGCCGCGAAGGGAAGCGGGAGACCGCGAACCCACACGGGCCGGCCCGCGACGCGTAGGGCTGCACAGCAAGCTCGAGGGCGGGCGATCGCGGCGGGCGATCCCCGGTCACCGGGAGGACGGAGATGGCGTTGACGGAGGCGGGTGTCCGCGAGGCTCTCAAGGCGGTGAAGTTCCCGGGCTTGACCCGTGACATCGTGTCGTTCGGATTCGTGCGCGCGGTAAGCGTCGATGGCGGGGCCGTGAGGGTGGAGATCGTGATGACGACGGCGAACGCCTCGGCGGGCCCGGAGGTGGAAAGGAACGCGCGCGCCGTCCTCGAGGCCCTTCCGGGCGTCTCGCGGGTCGAGGTGGCGTGCACGGTGCAGGCACCGCAGGCGCAGCACGCGCCCGCATCGCCGCGCGCGGCGCTCCCGGGCGTCCGGCACAAGGTCGCGGTGGCGTCCGGCAAGGGCGGCGTCGGGAAGTCCACCGTGGCCGCGAACCTCGCCCTCGCACTCCGCCGCGGCGGCGTGACCGTGGGCCTGCTCGACGCCGACATCTACGGCCCCTCGCAGCAGATGATGATGGGGTGCGTGGAGAAGCCGCGGGTCAACTCGGACGAGAAGATCCTCCCGGTCGACGGCCACGGCGTCCAGGTGATGTCTCTCGGGTTCCTGATGGACCCGGACCAGCCGGTGATCTGGAGAGGCCCGATGGTGATGAAGGCGCTGCAGCAGTTCATCGAGGACGTCGAGTGGGGGAACCTCGACTACCTCGTCGTCGACCTTCCTCCGGGGACCGGCGACGCGCAGCTCACGATGACCCAGCAGGTCCCGCTCGACGGCGCGGTGATCGTCACGACACCCCAGGACGTCGCGCTCATCGACGCGCGCAAGGGGCTCGCGATGTTCCAGAGGGTCAACGTGCCCGTTCTCGGCCTGATCGAGAACATGTCGTCGTTCGTGTGCCCGCACTGCGGCACGCGCAGCGAGATCTTCAAGCACGGCGGCGGGAGGCGGACGGCCGAGCAGCTCGGCGTGCCGTTCCTGGGCGACATCCCGATCGACCCCGAGATCGTGGTGGGCGGCGACTCCGGCGTCCCGATCGTCGCGTCGCGCCCGGAGTCGGCCGCCGCCCAGGCGTTCGTCGCCGTCGCCGACGCCGTGAGACGCCAGGTCGAGCGCTCGTAGCCGGCCCGCAGCGCCGGCGGCCCTACTTCTTCGGCTGCGCCTCGGCCGGAGCCTTCGTCGGGGTCGGCGTCGGGGTCGGAGGTTTCGCCACGATCTCCGCCGCGGCCTCGGGCCGGCCGCCCGCCGCGACGATCGCCTCGAGCCGCTTCTCGAACCATTCGGTCTCGGCCCACGGGAGCGACTCGCCGCCCGCGAAGAACGTCGGGGTGCCGAACACGCCGACGCGGTAGCCCAGATCGAGGTGCCGGAGCACGGCGTCCACCGAGGGGTCCTTGAGGTAGCAGCCGAGGAACCTCTCCTTGCTCAGGCCGTTCGAGGCAAGGAAGCTGTACACCACGTCGTCGAGCGACTCGACCGTCAGCGTGCCCTGGAGGCGGTAGCACTCCTCCTTGAGGTCGACGACGCGCTCGGGCCAGAACTGGCCGATGCAGTACCCCGCCACCGCGGCCCGGAACGCCCACGGGTGGATGTTGACGAGGGGGAACGTCACGATGCCGTGGCGGACCTTGTCGCCGAAACGGGCGAGGATCGGCTTGACGTTGCCCCATCCCATCTTGCACCCCGGGCACTGAAAGTCGGAGAACTCGACGAGCTTCACGGGTGCGTTCTCGTGCCCCGGGTCCCACTGGACCTCGGCGTGGTCCAGGATCTCGCGCCGCACCTCGCGGGGATCCCGCGCGAGCGGCCACATGCCGCCGATCACGAGGTACTTGCCGTCGCCGCTGACCGCGAGCGGCATCTTCATCGCGCCGTACCCCGTCTCGACCTGCGCGACCAGCGGGATCACGGCGCCGGGCTTCGTCGGGCTCATCGGCCACGGCACCTTGACCTTGTTCCCGAGCCAGTTCCCCAGGGCCTGCGGGAGCACCTGCTGGACGAACAACGGGAGCGTCTCGGGCGTGACGGGCGGCTCGGTCGCGGGCAGCGGAAACAGGAGGCCGGCCGCGATCATCCCCGCCTGGGAGTCCACCAGCATCGCGAGGTTGTCCTTCGCGTCCGGCATGATGCTCGTCCGCTCGACGCGGACCGCCTGGTACGGGCCGCCCGGCGTTATTCCCGGCGTGATCTCGGTGACGGAGACCGTGGTCCCCGGCGCGTAGTTCATCGACGCGCGCGCGAACGCCTTGATCACCTGCTCCGAGACCTGCGCCCGGCACGGAAGCGCCGCGAGAACCACCACAGCCGCCGTCACCGCACGTCGCATGCACATCCTCCCGTCCGATGCCGGGCAAGGATAGCAAAAGGGTCCGGCGGAACACCGACGACCCGTTCGCGCCGCGGCGCCAACCGTTGGAACGCCAATGCCGTCTCCTGTAAAGTTGAGGCGTGCCGCAGAGGACCCTCGAGGCCGCGTGGCGCCGGCGACGCCCGGCGGTGATGGGCATTCTCAACGTCACGCCCGATTCGTTCTCCGACGGCGGCCGGTTTTCCTCGCCGCCCGAGGCGGTGCGTCACGGCCTCGAGATGGTCGGAGACGGCGCCGACGTCGTGGACGTGGGCGGCGAGTCCACGCGCCCCGGGTCGCGCGGTGTCGACGAGGCCGCGGAGGTCGCTCGCGTGCTCCCGGTGATCGAGGAGCTGGCGCGCCGGTGCCCGTCGGCGGCCGTCTCGGTCGACACGTCGAAGGCGGGCGTGGCCCGGGCTGCGCTGGCCGCCGGGGCGTGCCTCGTGAACGACGTGACCGCCGGCCGCGATCCCGCGATGTTCGACGTCGTGGCGGCGCACGGTGCCGGGATCGTGCTGATGCACATGCGCGGCGACCCGCGGACGATGCAGGCCGACACCGGCTACTCCGACGTCGTCGCGGAGGTGCACGAGTTCCTCGCCGACCGCGCGGCGGCGGCGATCGCGGCGGGGATCGCGCCCGACGGCGTCATGCTCGATCCCGGCATCGGGTTCGGGAAGGACGTCGAGGGGAACCTCCGCCTGCTCGCGGCGCTGCCGGACCTTGCCGCGCTCGGTCACCCGGTCGTGGTCGGCGCCTCCAGAAAGTCGTTCATCGCGAGGCTCGGCGCGGGCGAGGCGCCGGAGTCGCGGCTCGCGGGTTCGCTGGCGGCGATCGCCGGGACCGTGCGGCTCCCGCGCGTGGTCGTCCGCGTCCACGACGTCGCCGAGACCGTCCGGTTCCTGACCGTGCTCGGCGCCCTCGAGGGGGCGGCGTGAGCACGCTGGTCGCCGCCCTGCGCGGGGTGACGCATCTCGAGGTCGGCGTCCGCGACCTGGTCGACATCGCACTCGTCGCGATCGTGTTCTACCTCCTGCTCACCGCGGTGAAGGGCACCCGCGCCGTCTCGATGCTGTGGGGCATCTTCATCCTCGGAGGGAGCTACCTGGCGGCGCAAGCGCTCGACCTGATCACGCTCGCCACCGTCCTGAGGGAGATGCTGTTCTACCTGCCGTTCGTGATCATCGTCCTGTTCCAGCACGAGATTCGCCGGATCCTCGCGGCGATAGGGCGAACACCGCTGCTGCGGTGGAC
This sequence comes from Thermoanaerobaculaceae bacterium, assembly GCA_035542455.1. Classification (GTDB taxonomy): domain Bacteria; phylum Acidobacteriota; class Thermoanaerobaculia; order Thermoanaerobaculales; family Thermoanaerobaculaceae; genus RBG-13-68-16. The sequence goes on along the minus strand of DATKLI010000091.1, from coordinate 20,290 downwards.
CTCGGCGATGTCCCCGCGCCAGGTGATGATCAACGACATCGTCCTGGCGTGCGAGACGCTCGTTTCGCACCGCTACGGCGCGCTCATCGTGATCGAGCGCGACGAGGGGCTGCGCACGTTCGTCGAGACCGGGATCCCGGTCGACGCCCGGCTGTCGTACGACCTCCTCGTGAACCTGTTCACGCCCGGGACGCCGCTCCACGACGGCGCCGCGATCGTGCAGGGCAGCCGGATCGCAGCCGCCGGGTGTTTCCTCCCGCTGTCCGTCCGCGCCGACCTCTCGACGACGTACGGCTCGCGGCACCGGGCCGCGCTCGGCATCGCCGAGGAGACGGACGCCGTGGCCGTCGTCGTGTCCGAGGAGCGCGGCGCGCTCACGGTGGCGGAGGGCGGCCGGCTGCACGAGGACCTCGACCGTCGCGGCCTGCGCGACCTGCTGCTCGAGCTCCTGCTCCTGGGGCGCTCCGGAGGTGCGGCGTGAGGTTCGTGCCGCGGTCGCCCGGCAACCTCGTCCTGGCCGTCGTGCTCGCGTGCCTCGTGTGGTACGCGAGCGCCCTCGACCGGAGGGAGCGGATCTCCGAGCGCCAGATCGACACCCCGCTCACGCTCGTGAACGTCCCGGCCGACACCGTGATCACCTCGGAGGTTCCGCGCTTCCTCTCGCTCCGTGTCAGGGGGTCGCTGTCTCGCCTGCGGGCCCTCGACCAGACCCAGACCGGCGTCGTGATCGACCTCCGGGGAGCCAGCGAGGGCGAGCGCGAGTTCGCGGTCGAGACGCGCAACGTGATCGTGCCGGAGGGCGTGACGGTGCTCGCGGTGACCCCCTCGCAGGTTCCGCTCCGCCTCGAGCGCATCGGGCACCGGCGCGTGCCGGTCAAGCCGAGGGTTACCGGAGAACCTGCGGCCGGGATGGCCGTCACGACGGTCGTACCCGAACCCGCCACCGTCGTGGTCAGTGGGCCGCGCCTTCAGCTGGAGACGCTCCAGGCGGTGCCGACCGACCCGGTGAGCGTGGACGGCGCGGACGGGCCGGTCGAGGCGCTCGTCGCCGTGCGCTCTCCCAACCCCCTGATGCGGATCGTCGAGCCGCTCGCCGTCCGGGTCGTCGTGCAGATCGGGCCCGCTCGAAGCGACTCCCGCGCGGGGAGGCGGCGATGAGGGGGCGGCTATTCGGGACCGACGGGATGCGCGGCGTGGCGCTCGAGTACCCCCTCGACCGGCCGACGCTGACCCGCCTGGGGGCCGCCCTCGTGGCGCACCTCCGTGAAGCTGGTCTGCCTCCGGTCGTGCTGCTCGCCGGTGACACCCGCGCCTCCACGGCCGTGCTCGCCGGCTGGCTGGGCGGAGCGTTCGCCGGTGCCGGGGGCGAACTTCACTGGGCCGGCGTTCTCCCCACGCCGGCGGTGTCCCACCTGGTCCGCGACCGCGGCGGCTACGGTGCGGGCGTCGTGATCTCGGCCTCGCACAACCCCGCCGCCGACAACGGGGTCAAGCTCGTGAACCGGGCCGGCACCAAGTGGCCGGTCGAGGAGGAGCGGGCCCTCGAGTCGAGGCTCCGCGCGGTGCCGGAGACCACGGCCGTGGCCGAGCTGCCCCTGGCCGACGGGACGGCCCGCGCCCGCTACGTCGAGTTGCTGCTCGCCTCGCTTCCGGCGCGGGCACTCTCCGGGCTGCGCGTGGTCGTGGACCCCGCCAACGGGGCGGCGTCGCCGGTCGCCCGGGAGTTCTTCGAGTCGCTCGGGGCCGCGCCCGCGCTGATCCACGCCGAGCCCGACGGCCGCAACATCAATGAACGCTGCGGGGCGTTGTTCCCCGAGCTGCTCGCCGCGGAGGTGAGGCGGAGGCGAGCCGACGCCGGAGTCGCGCTCGACGGCGACTCGGACCGCGCGATCCTGGTGACCGCGAGCGGCAGGGTGCTGGACGGCGACGACGCGCTCCTCGTGTGGGCGCGCGCACTGCACGCGAGAGGGGCGCTGCCGGGACCGACCGTGGTCGCCACCGTGATGTCGAACCTCGGCCTCGAGGCGGCGCTGAAGCGGGACGGGATCGCCCTGGTGCGGTGCGCGGTCGGCGACCGCGAGGTGTGGGAGGTGATGCAGCGCGAGGGCGCGGCCCTCGGGGGCGAGCAGTCGGGACACGTGATCTGCAGCCATCTCTCGGTGACCGGCGACGGGCTGCTGACCGCGGCCCATCTGCTGGCCACGGCCCGGGGGGCGGGCGCTGCGCTCGACGAGCTCGCGACGCTCGAGCGGTTCCCGCAGGTGCTCGTCAACGTGCGCGTCGCGTCGCGACGCCCGGTCGACGAGGTGCCCGAGCTCAAGGCAGCGGTCGCGGCGGCCGAGAGGGAGCTCTCGGAGAGCGGCCGCGTGTTCGTGCGTTACTCGGGAACGGAGCCGCTCCTGCGGATCATGGTCGAGGCGGCGGACCACGAGGTGGCGCGGTCGACCGCCGAGAGGCTCGCGGAGATCGCGCGGGGACAGCTCGGCGCCGGCTGAGCCCGTCCTGCTGCGGTGCCTGCTAGAACCCGAAGATGTTCTTCTTCCGCTTCAGCTTGATCGGCTCCTGCGCCTTCCCGAACTGCGCCACGTGTCCGGAGTGGTCGGTGGCCACGATGTAGAACTCGATCGTCTGGTTCTGGTGGAAGCTCGCGGAGATCTCCGCCGTCCAGTCGGAGCCCGCGACGTGGCGCAGCGGCAGCTCGACGAAACGCCCGCTCCCCTCGACGCGGGCGAAGAGCTGCGCGCTCTTGACGCCGTGGTCGTCCTGGATCTTCACGGGGAGCGTCACCGGTTCGCCCTTCTTGTACTCCAGCTTGAACCCTGAAGCCAGGCCGATCGTGGGAGGCTGCGCGTCGAGCTGCTCGAGTTGCTTGGTGAGCTGCTCGCGGAGCTTCTGAACCCGGTCGGCGGTGCGCGGGTCCTGCGGCATCGACTTGAGCAGCTCCAGGCCCTTCTCCGGGACCTTGTCGGCCGCCGTCTGCTCCACCTGTGCGAGGAGGCTCTTGAACTTCTGCTCCGCCTCCTGCTGCTCCTTCACCCGCTCGAGGCGCCCCGAGAGCCCGGCGCGCGACGGCCAGTTCCGGCGGATCACCTCCAGCTCGGCGGTCGCCCCGTCGAAGTTCCCCTTGGCCGCGAGTGCGTCCGCCTCGCGCTCGAGCGCCGCGGCGGCCTTCTCGCGCGCCTCCGATGCCTGGGCGTACCTCGGCACGAGCCCGGCGAGCACGCTGGCGCTCTCGAGCACCTGGGCCTGGTCGCCCTGCCGCTGGGCCTTCAGCAACGCGGTCTGGACCGTGATCACCCTGCGGGCCTCGTCGAGCGACGCCGAGAAGTCCGCGTCACGCTTGAACGATGTCTCCTCCTCCCTCGAGATCCCCCGCACGGCGTCCGAGAGGGTCTTCAAGTTCCCCGCGGAGAGCGCCCGCTGCATCTCCTTGGTGACCGCCTGGCGTCTCTGCGTCGAGTAGGTGTCCTTGAGCGTGTTGTAGCGATCCTGGTCCGCCTGCGGCAGCCCGGCGAGGTCCGTCGGCGCGACCGCGTCGAGGGCGGCCGCCGCGCCCGGCAGGTCGCCGAGCGCGAGCGCGGCCTCGGCCCGCTCGATCAGCGCGACGGCCGGGCTCGCCTGCGCCGGCTGCGGCGACGGCGACGGACGGCGCGGAACGGCCGTCGGCACCACGGGCGGCGCCGGCCGCTGCGACTGCTGCCGCCAGAGCCAGAACAGCCCGGCTGCCGAACCCAGCACGATCACGGCCGCGGCCCCGATCGCGAGGGGGACGGCCCGCCCCTTCCGCTTCGGCTTCGCCACCGGCGTCGCAGGGGCGGCGACCGGCTGCGGCTGCTCCGGTGGGGCCTCCGCCGGTGGGAGCGGCGCGCCTTCGACCGGGGCCGGCGCGGAGGCCGGGGCCGCCGGCGCAGCGGGGGCTTCCACCGCCGGCGGGAGGGTCGGCGGCTCCTCGGCTCGGGCACGCAACGCCTCCGGTTCACTTACCGGCGGCGCAGGGAGCTCGATCGCTCCGGTCGGCGGTTCGACGAACGGCGCAGGTGCCTCCGGCACCGGTTCCAGGTGCCTGAGCGGGACCGCGCCGGTCGGCTCGTTGCCCGTGAGTTCGATCTCGGCCGGCGCCTCCTCGGGCGGAGCGACCTCGGGCAACGGTAGGAGCCGGGTCGCGTCGTCCGGGGGCGGCGGCTCGGCGGGTGCAGCGCTCGGCGGTGGAGCGCCCGCGCCCGTCTCGGGCTCGGCGACGCTCTCCGCGGCCGCCGGTTGCGGGGCCGGGCCTCCGTCCGTCGGTGGGAGGAGCGCGGCCACGTTCAGGGCCAGCGTCCTCGTCGCGGCCTCGGGGGCGGGCTGCGGCTCGGCTGGGCCGGCGGAGAGGGCGCGGCGGACCCCCTGCCGGAACTCGTCGAAGCTCGCCGGCCGAGCACCGGGGTCGCGGCGCAGCGAGTGCGCCAGGATCGCCTGCAACGCCGCCGGGTCCGCGAGGTTTGCACGCACGTGCGGCGGGAGCGTGACCTCCGGCGCCGGGGCGTCGGCAGGGACGACCTCAGCGCGGAGCAGGTTGCACGCGGTGGCTGCGATCGCGTAGAGGTCGGACCGCCAGTCCGAGACGGAAGCGGTTGCGGGGTCGAGCTGTTCCGGGGCGGCGAACTGCGCCGGGCCCTCGGCGAGGATGGCGCCGCCGACGCCGGCGATCGAGCCGTGGAACGCAACCGTCCCGAAACCGAGGATCCTGACCCCCTCGCGCTCGCCGTGGCTGACCGCGAGGATGTTCTCCGGTGCGATGTTGCCGTGGCAGACGCCGCTGCTGGCCAGCACCTCGAGGCCGGCGACCGCGTGCACGATCAGGTGGAGGACGCGCTCGGGCGGGGGGCCGGTCAGCGTGTCGAGGCGTTCGCCCTCGACGATCTCCATGACCATGAACGCGCTGCCGTCTGGACAGAACCCGTAGTCGAGGAGCGCTGGGAACGCATCCGGCGCCTTCGAGGCGAGGACGCCCATGACGGCCAGGAACCTCTCCCGGCACGCCTCCAGGTTCGCGGGCGATGAGGGCGGTATCAGCTTGATGGCCACCGTCGTGCCGGTGCCCGGCTCGACCGCTCGGAAGACGATCGCGGACCTGCTCGACTTCAGCACCCGCTCCAGGCGGAAGCTCTCGGTGATCTCGCGAGGCTCAGTTCTGTACACGGCCGAATCCCCCGTTTGGCACACCAAGTCGTGAGAGGGAAGGAAGCCGGCGCTCTCCGGCGCCGAGGAGCGAACACCCTTGGGCTGTCACGTATGAAGTCTACCAGACAAGCACTTGCACCGGTGACAACCCACCGTGAGGGCGATCACCTCGACCTCGTCGCACCGGCGCCGCCGCAACGACGGTCGCCGACGCGTGGTGAGACGACCCGCGGGCGCAGCGGCTCCTTGCGCTAGGTCGTAAACTGAATCCGGTCGGTCTGCCCACGCTGCGGGAGCGACGTCGGTGTGAGGTGCCGCGACCCCCGTGCCTGACACCTTTCGCACGCGGGTCCACGGCGGGGGGTGCCTGTGGCGGCAGATCCGGGAACGGATGGAGAGCAGCGAGGGGGCGCCGCACGGCCGGTGTCGACCGGCGTGTGGACGGTTTCCCTCGCGCTCACCGCCACGGTCCTCACGGCCCGCCTCGCGGTGCAGTTCGGGTCGGCGGGGTCACCGGCCTCCGAGTCAGCCAACCACCTCTTCGACGCGGGCATGCCGATCCTGGTCGGGGCGGCCATGATCTGGGTGGCGCGGCGCTCTGGGCCGCTCCGCTCGCGCCGGGCGGAACCGTGGTGGCTCCTGGCGTTCGCGTACCTCTGCTTCGGGGCGGGCGAGATCGGGTTCGCGGTGTTCGGAGTCGGCCTCGACCAGGGGCTGCCCTCGTACGTCCTCTCGTTCGTCTACGCGCTGTTCTACGTGCTGTTCCTCGTGGGGACGCTGCGCCTTCCGGCGGCACCGCTCGCCGCGCGTGACCGCGTCAAGCTGCTACTCGACACCGGGATCGTCCTGTTCGCGGCGGGTCTCGTCGAGTGGATGTTCCTGCTGGCACCGCTCCTCCAGCGGTCCGGCGCGGCGCGCTTCCCGATGATCGCCACGGTCGTGTTCCAGGTCGGCGACCTCATGGTGCTGTGGGCGTTGATCGAGCTCCTCCTCCGGCGCCGCGAGCCGGCCACCCAGCCGGTGTACACCCTTCTGGCGCTCGCCGCAGCGTTCCTGATCGTGGCCGACGTGGCGTGGGCGCGGAGGATCCTCACCCTCGACACGACGTTCGACGCCTTCATCGGTCCGGGGTGGGCCGTCGGCCACCTCGTGGCGGGGCTCGCCGCCATCCGTTCGCTGCTGCCCTCCGTGCGGCGGCCCCCCGCGGCCGAGCCGGCAGGCGGCCCGTTGGAGTCGCAGGCCTCGCTCTACGTGGCGTACGCATCCGGCGTCTGTGCATTCATCGTCGTCGTCTTCAATCACCTCAGGTACATGACGCTCACGGGCGCGGTGTTGGCCGCCGGCATCGTCGCGCTGATCGCGGCGCGCCACATCCTGGCGTTGCGGGAGAACAGGGAGCTCTACGAACGACTGCGCACCGCCCACGACGAGCTCGAGGCGAAGGTCCGCGAGCGGACCGCAGAGCTGAACGCGGCCAACGTCGACCTCCAGAACGAGGTCGCCGAGCGGGCGCGCGCCGAGGAGGAGCTCCAGCGCCGCCTGCGCGAGCTCATCCTCCTGAGCGCCGTGGCCGAGATCGCGGTCGAAGCGGAGAGCGAGGAGAGCCTCGTCGCACGCGCCACGCTCGCGATTCGGGGCACGCTGTTCCCGGACAACTGCGGCGTCATGCTCGTCGACGAGGCGGAGGGGGTCCTCAGGCGCGCCGCGAGCTTCCACACCGACGTCGACCGCTCGGCGCAGCGGGACATCCGGCTCGGAGAGGGGGTCACGGGGAGGGTGGCGCTCTCGGGTGTTGCGAGGCGGGTCCCAGACACGAGCGCCGAGCCGGGGTACGTCGCGGGCGACCCGACGATGAGGTCGGAGCTGTGTGTCCCACTCCGGGTCGGGGAACGGACCATCGGCGTCGTCGACGTCGAGAGCCGGCAGGAGAACGCCTTCACGGAGGACGACGAGCGGGCGCTCGGCACCGTGGCGAGCCAGATCGCAACGGCGATGGAGCGGCTGCGGGCGGCGGAGAGCCTGCGACTCTCGGAGCAGAACTACCGGGAGGTGTTCAACGCCACGAGCGAGGCGATCTTCGTTCACGACGCAGCCACGGGCGCGATCCTGGACGTCAATCAGACGATGCTCGACCTGTACGGCTACACGCGCGAGGAGGCGCTGGGCCTGGGGGTTGCCGAGCTCTCGGCGCAGAGGGAACCGTTCACGCAGGATGCGGCCGGAGCTTACATCAGGAAGGCGATCGGCGAGGGTCCGCAGGTGTTCGAGTGGCTCGCCAGGCGGAAGGACGGCAGCGAGTTCTGGGTCGAGGTCACGCTCCGCAGCTCGCTCATCGGGGGCAAGGGGCGGGTGCTCGCCGTGGTGCGCGACATCAGCGAGCGGAAGCGCGCGGAGGAGGCGCTCCGCCTCAGCGAGGACCGCTTCCGGACGATGGTGCAGCAGTCGTACGAGTTCCTCGTGGTCCTGGACGCCCGGGGCGCAATCACGTACGCCTCCCCTCGGGCCGGCCGCGCTCTCGGGTACGGGGAGGACGGCCTCGTCGGCCGGAACGCGTTCGAGTTGGTCCACCACGAGGACCTCCAACCGATGCGCGAAGCGTTCGGGAGGACGGCCGCCGGCAGGGGTACCGGGCTGCCGATCGAGTTCCGAGTCCGGCGCGTGGACGGCTCGTATCTGTACCTGGAGGGGATCGGTACCAACCAGATCCCGCACCCGTCGATCCAGGGGATCGTGCTCAACGCGAGGGACGTCACCGAGCGGAAGCGGGCGGAAGCCGACGTCCGCCGCAGGCTCAAGGAGCTCACCGTGCTCAACGCGGTCGGCGAGCTGGCCGTGCAGGCCGAGGACGAGGAGTTCCTCATCGCCAGGGCGACCGATATCGTGCGCGAGGCGCTCTACCCGGAGGACTGCGGGGTTCTCCTGGTGGACCGCGAGGCCGGCGTGCTGCGGTACACACCGTCGTACCGGCAGGGCGTCGCCGGCCTGAGCCGGGAGCCGATCCCGCTCGGCAGCGGGATTACCGGGAGCGTGGCGTCGACCGGCGCACCTCGCCGCGAAGGGGACGTCACGCGGGTGGCGGAGTACATCGCCCGCCGGCCGGGGATGCGCTCCGAGCTCTGCGTGCCGATGAAGATCGGGATGCGGGTCGTCGGCGTGTTGAATGCGGAGAGCGACAGGCCAGGCGCCTTCAGCGAGCACGACGAGGCGGTGCTCGCGACCATCGCGGGCGAGCTTGCCACGGCGATCGGCCGTCTCCGGGCGCGGGCGGCGCAGCGCGAGAGCGAGGAGCGCTTCAGGCGCCTTGCGGACGCGGCGTTCGAGGGGATCGGGATCACCGAGCAGGGCCGGATCGTGGACGCCAATCGGCGGCTGGCGGAGATCTTCGGCTACGAGCCGCACGAGCTGCTGGGCCGCGACGTCATGAGCTTCGTGGCGGCGGAGTCCGCCGGGCAGGTTGCCGGTTTCCTGCGCGAGGCGAAGGACGAGCTGTACGAACACCTGGCGGTTCGCAAGGACGGCACGGTGTTCCCGGTCGAGACGCAGGGCAGGCCTATCGCCGGGAGCGGGACGATACGGGTGGCGGCGGTCAGGGACATCACCGAGCGGAAGCGGGCCGAGCAGCGGATCCGGCGCCAGCTTGAGCGTCTGGCGGCGCTGCGAGCGATCGACTCCGCGATCACGGGCGGGATGGACCTTTCGGGGACGCTCGACCTCTTCCTCTCACACCTGCTGGCGCAGCTCCGAGTGGATGCTGCCGACATCCTCAGGTTCGAGCCCGGTAGCGGGGCGCTCGCGTTCGCGGCCGGGAAGGGGTTCCGCTCGGACGCCGTGCGCTCCTCGAGGCTTGCGCTGGGCGAGTGCCACGCGGGCCGGGCCGCCCTCGAGCGCCGGCGGATCGACGTGCCGGACCTCGCGGCGGAGCCCAACGGGTTCACGCGCTCCTCACTCCTGGCCGCCGAGGAGTTCCGGGCTTACTTCGCGGCGCCCCTGGTCGCCAAGGGTCACGTCCACGGCGTGCTCGAGGTGTTCGGAAGGGGACTGCTGGACCCCGACGCCGAGTGGCTGGATTACCTGGACACCCTGGCGGGGCAGCTCGCGATCGCGATCGACAACCGCACGCTGTTCGACGACCTGCAACGCTCGAACGTCGAGCTCGCCCAAGCGTACGACACCACTCTCGAGGGGTGGTCCAAGGCGCTCGAGCTGCGCGACCGCGAGACGCACGGCCACACCTCGCGCGTCGTCGGCCTGACGGTGCGGCTCGCGAGCGAGATGGGGCTCCCGCCGGAGGATCTCGTCCACGTCAGGCGGGGCGCGCTGCTGCACGACATCGGGAAGATGGCGATCCCCGATTCCATCCTCCTCAAGCCCGGCCCGCTCACCGGGGACGAGTGGGAGGTGATGCGGCAGCACCCGAAGTTCGCCTTCGACCTCCTGGCGCCGATCGGCTTCCTGAAACCCGCCCTCGCCATCCCGTACTCCCATCACGAGCACTGGGACGGCGGGGGCTACCCTCAGGGTCTCGCGGGCGAGGGGATCCCGCTCGCGGCCAGGATCTTCTCGGTCGTGGACGCATGGGACGCCTTGCGGTACGACCGGCCGTACCGGCAGGCGTGGAGCTCGGACGAGGTCCGCACGTACCTCCAGGGGGAGGCTGGCAGGCGCTTCGACCCGCAGGTGGTCGAGGCGTTCCTACGGATCAGCGAGTAACGGCGGCGTGGGCTCCGGTCCGATGCGTGGGAGCCGCGGGGGTTGTGTTCCGAGGTGGGCGAGCGGGGACCGGCGCGCCCGCGACCCGCGACGAGAGGCCGCGAGGTCCACTGGAGACACGAACACCCTGCAGGTCTGCAGGGTTGGTGAGGGAATGGCGGGGTGGACGAGACTCGAACTCGCGACCTCCGGCGTGACAGGCCGGCGTTCTAACCAACTGAACTACCACCCCACTCGCTGCACTGCCAGGTTGCCCGGCGGGTGGTGGGAGGTGTGGGATTTGAACCCGCGACCCCCTGCGTGTAAGGCAGGTGCTCTCCCGCTGAGCTAACCTCCCGCGGACGGAGTCCGCCCCGGGGGGAGTCATGCTAGAGGCCCGTGCCCCTGGTGTCAAGCTCGCCCAGCGCTTACATTGTGTTGCACATAGCCATCGCAGGGAGGTGCGCGATGTTCGCGAGGATCCTCGTGCCGGTGGACTTCACGGACGTCACGCCGCGCCCGCTCCGGGTCGCCCTGGAGCTGGCCGGAGTCGCGCCCGAGCGTCTCATCACGTTGCTGGCCGTCGTGGACGACTCGTTCCCCAACCCCGACATCATGTCGTTCCAGCTGCCGTGGGCCGACTACCACCGCCACCTGCGGGACGAGGCGCGCTGCAGGCTCGAAGGGCTGCGGGCGGAGACCGGGGCCGGCGAGAGGGTCGAGGTCTGCGTCGTCCGCGGGCACCCGGCGCGCGCGATCGTCGCCTTCGCCGAGGAGGAGCGCTGCGACCTCATCGTGATGGCGACCCACGGGACGCGCGGCTTCCAGCACGCGCTCCTGGGCTCCGTGACCGACAAGGTCATCCGCCAGGTCCGGTGCCCTGTCCTGGTCGTCCGGCTCCACGAACCGCACGAGGCCCCGAACGGCGCACCGCCGCGACGGTGACGGCCGGCAGCGCCACGGCCCCTCGTTCGAGCCCCAACCGGAACACGGAGACGACGTACGGGTTCGGCGTGCGGCCCCCGTTCGGCGGCGACCCCGCCGGTGCCGGGTCGAGTCAACCGCGACTGGTTCCGCGACTCATCATCAGGTGATACACTCCCCCCGTGGCGGCCACGGCACCGGCTCCCGTCCTCGACCCCCGCATCGCGATCGTCGCCGACAAGGTCGCGAGGCGCGAGCGCCTCTCCTTCGACGACGGCGTCGCCGTCGCGACGACCCCGGACCTGCTCGCCGTCGGCCGTCTCGCCAACGACGTGCGCGAGCGCCTCCACGGCGACGCCGCGTTCTTCAACGTCAACCGCCACCTCAACCCGACCAACGTCTGCGTGGCTTCGTGCGCGCTGTGCGCGTTCGCCGAGAAGTACGGGGGCGCGCGCGGCTGGACGTACACGGTGGACGAGGCGGTCGAGGTCGCGGCGCGGGACGTGAGCCCTGCCGTCACCGAGCTCCACATCGTCGGCGGCCTCCACCCGAAGCTCGGCGTCGAGTACTACGAGGCGCTGTTCCGGGCGCTCAAGGGTCGCTTCCCCTGGGTGCACCTCAAGGCGCTCACCATGGTGGAGCTCGACTTCCTCGCGCAGCGCTCCAAGCTGCCGGTCGAGGCCGTCGTGGGGCGCTTGGTGAAGGCGGGCCTCGACTCGTGCCCGGGGGGCGGGGCCGAGATCTTCGCCGAGCGTGTGCGCGCCGCGATCTGCGACCACAAGACCTCGGGCGAGCGGTGGCTCGAGATCGCGCGCACCGTCCACGGGCTCGGGCTGAAGTCCAACTGCACGATGCTGTACGGCCACATCGAGACCCCGGAGGAACGCGTCGATCACCTCGTTCGACTGCGCGATCTGCAGGACGAGACGGGGGGGTTCCAGTGCTTCATCCCGCTCGCCTTCCACCCGGCCCACACGCGCCTCGAACACCTGGGGCCGACGACGGGCCGCCTCGACCTCCAGACGATTGCGCTGGCGCGGCTGATGCTTGACAACGTCCCGCACGTGAAGGCGTACTGGATCATGCTGGGCGCGAAGACGGCGCAGGTGGCGCTCCACTTCGGAGCGGACGACCTCGACGGCACGGTCGTGGACGAGCGCATCACACGCGCGGCGGGGGGCGAGGCCGGCGCCGGCATGGCCCGCAGCCAACTCGAGCACCTCATCCGCGAGGCCGGACGCGTGCCGGTCGAGCGGAACTCGGTCTACGACAGGTTCTCCGTGACGCCCGGGTCGTGGCAGCGGTCCGCGGCCGACTAGCCGAGCCAGTCGGGGAAGCTCTTCGACGCGAGGAAGTCCGCGAGACCGCGGCGGCACTCCGCGCTCGCCCGCTGCCGTGCGTTGACCCGCGCCGCCTCGGCCATGCGGCGGTCCAGCTCGGGGATCGCAAGGTCGAGCAGCAGCCGCTTGGTCTCGCGCACGGCGGACGGCGCCACCTTCCGGCATGCCTCCTGGGCGAGGCGCTCGGCCGTGGCGCGGGGGTCGGGATCGACGTGGTCAGCCAGGCCGATCTCGCGCGCGGCGTCGGGGCCGATCGGCGCCGGATCGAGGACGAGCCGCCCGAGCCGCGCTGGTGAGAGGCGGCGCAGGAGGAACACCGAGATCAGCGCCGGGACGAAGCCGAGGCGGGCCTCCGAGAGCTGGAAGCGGGCGCTCTCCCCGGCGACGACGAAGTCGCACGCGGCGGCGAGCCCGGCCCCGCCCCCGAACGCCGCACCCGCGACCGCGGCCGCGGTGACGAGGGGACAACACAGCAGCTCGACGTACAGCGCCCCGAGACGCACGGCGTCGGCGACCCGGTCGTCCTCCGGCGCGTCCACCGTCGCGGCGAGCTCGGCGAGATCCGCACCCGCGCAGAAGTGCTTCCCGGCGCCGGTCACGATCAGCGCGCGCGCCCCGCCCGCCGGGGCGGCGGCGACTGCGGCGGTCAGCTCGCCCACGAGCGCGCCCGAGAGCGCGTTGCCAGCGGCGGGGCGGCACAGCTCGACGAACGCGATCGGTCCGTGGGCAAACGTGTTCACCCGGGGCATCGCGGCATGCTACCACTCGAGGACGACGCGGCCGCCCTGCGGCGCGACGCGCCACCGCACGAGACGGAGTCGCGCCGCCGACGCTGCGACGGCGCGCAGGTCGGACGCGCTGGAGCCCAGCATCGGGAGCGTCTCGAGCGCGTGCGCGAGCCGCGTGAGCGCCGCGGCCAGGTCCGCGCCCCGAAGCGCGCCCGCGTTCGCACGAGGCGGCTCGCCGCCGGCCGTTTCGAGCATCGACGGGCTCGACGCGATCTCGAGGGGGCGACCCGGCACGACCCAGACGTCGCCCAGGACGCCGCGCCAGTGCCGTGCGCCGGGCGGGTGCTCCGCCGGGACGTCGCCGCCGAGCGCGAGGAGGCGCCGGGCCTCGGCGCCGACGGCGTCGCCGTCGAGCGCTACCGCCCAGCCGGCGGGGCCGAACGCGAGCCGCGCAGGTGCACGCGGAAGCCAGTCGGGGGCGCCGAGCAGGCGGCCGAGCGCCCCGAGGTCCTGAGTCGTGACGATGCTCGCGGAACCGATGGGGGGCGGCTCGGCGCCCGCACCGGACGAGATCTCGAGGCGCGAGCGCGCCGCCTCGACCCGCCACCACCGGCCGGCCGTGAAGCACAGCGCCGACGCCCGTCCCGGCCCCGCGGGCGGCGCCGGGAACGTCCTGCCGGCGGCGAACAGCGCCGGCGACGTGGCGACCTCGAAGACGGGCGTCGGCTGCGCGCCGGTCAGGACTCGCGAGAGCGTGCCGGTGAGCGCGGCCGCGCGGCCGAGAGCCGACGCGTCCCGAGAGCCGAGCGGCGCCGCCGCCGCGATCTCGGGGCCCCGCCACCACGCCGCGAGCGCCGGCGGGCTCGTCCGGACCACCGCGGCGAGGAGGTTCCTCAACTCGGGCGGCGCCGTGCGGGCGGCGGGCGCCGCCAGCGTGACGAGCGCCAGCACCTGCTCGCGGCCGGCCGCCCAGCGCGCCGCCCGTGCCGGGTCCGCGAGGAACAGGACGCCGTCCGCGTCCGACGGGACGAGAGCTGCGAGCGAGGCCAACGCCAGCTCCGTCCCGGAGGGCGGCGCCGTCCACCACCGCCACCAACCGAGGACGGCGGAGGTGACGGCGACGGCGAGGACGATCACGGGCAGGGCGCGCCGCATGGCCGGGTGCCGTAGTGTAACCTTTGAGCGCGATGCGCCGCCGCCTGGCCGTCACGCTCGCCTTCTTCGGACACCTCCTGCGGGACCTCGCGGGCACGCTCGCCGCCCGTATCCGGCACCGTTACCGGAGGGTCGTCCTCGGCGACGAGACGCTCGCGGTGGGCGTCGACATCTTCCCGTTCTTCGAGCGCATGAGCGGGGTGGGGTGGTACGAGTGGAACCTCCTCGCGCGCCTGCCCGCCGTGGACCCCGCGGTCGAGCTCCGCCTGTACGCGCACACGTTCGCCGCTCCCGACGAGCCTCCCGCGCCCCCGCTCCCGACCACGGTGCGGACGCGCTTCCGGTTCCACCACGTGCCGGAGGGGTTCCTGCTCCCGGTCGGGGCAACGATCAAGGTGCTGCGCGCGACCGTCGAGCCGCTTCTCCTGTTCCTCGACGGCAACGACGTCTTCTTCGCACCGAACTTCCTGGTTCCGCGCCGCCACCTCGCCGCGGTACGCACGCTCGTGCCGACGGTGCACGACCTCGCGTTCCTGAGGCTGCCAGAGACCGTGCAGCGCGAGACGCTGGACAACCTCCGGCGGCGCTTGCCAGGGGTGCTCCACGGTGCAGACGCGCTCATCGCCGTCTCTGCCGCCACGGCCGGCGACCTCGAGGCGCTCGCCAAGGTGACACCCCGCCGCGTCCACGTGATCCACGAAGGGGTGGACCCGGCGTTCGCCTCGCAGGAGGACGCCGTCCCTCGCGGGCTTCCGGCCCGATATCTCCTCTTCGTGTCCACGCTCGAGCCGCGCAAGAACGTGGTGAGGCTGCTCGAGGCGTTCGCCCGTGCGGCGGCGTCCGGGTACCAGGGCGACCTCGTGCTGGTGGGCCGGTGGGGGTGGCGGACCGAGGCGGCGCAGGACGCGCTCGAGCGCTCGCCCGTGCGCGACCGGATCCGCCACCTGGACTACCTCGAGAGGGCCGCGCTCTCGTCCGTGATGAGGCGGGCGGAGGCGCTGGTGTTCCCCTCGCTCCTCGAGGGGTTCGGCCTGCCCGTCGTGGAGGCGATGGCGTGCGGCGTCCCGGTGATCCTCTCGCGCGCCACGTCGCTGCCCGAGGTCGCGGGCGACGCCGCGTTGTACGTCGATCCCTCGAGCCCGGCCGACATCGCCGCCGCCGTGCTCCGCCTCGCCGGGGACCCCGCGCTCGCCGCGTCGCTGTCGGCGGCGGGTCGGAGGCGCGCGGAGCGGTTCTCCTGGGACGAGACGGCTCGTGCGAGCGCCGCGGTGCTGCGGCGCGCAGCCGGGCTGCCGGGGCGGTTCGCCGATGCGTATCGCGCTTGACGCCCGCCCGCTCATCGGCCGGCGCACGGGGGTCGGCGTCTGGCTCGAAGGGTTGATGCGGGAGCTCGCCGCGACCACCGACTGGCGGTTCCTCCTCTGCCTGCCGCGCCGCGTGGCCGATCTCGGGGTCACTGGCCTCGGAGAGCGGGTCGAGGTCGCCGCGCCGCCGGTGGCGATGCCGGGGACGGTGTGGCTCCAGACGGTGGCTGGCCCTGCGCTGACCGGACGGGCGGACGTCTACGTGGCGACGCTCGCGGTCGGCCCCCGGCGGATGACCGTTCCCGACGTGCTCGTCGTCCACGACCTCACCCCCCGGACGCGGTCGGACGCGCACACCCTCGCGAACCGGTTCTGCTTCAACGCCTACGTCGAGGAGTCGCTGGCACGGGCGCACGCGATCGTGTGCGTGTCGGAGGCGACCCGGGAGGCCGTCGCGCGCGTCCAGCCCCAGGCGGGGCGGCGCGCGCTCGTGATCGGCGAGGGCGTGGATCCGTTCTTCGCCCCGGCCGGCCCGGGCGACACCGGCGACGATGTCCGGGCGCGCTTCGCGGGCGGCCGGCGGTTCCTGCTCCAGCTCGGGACGCTCGAGCCGCGCAAGGGCGTGGCGACCCTCCTCGCCGCCCATGCGTCGCTGCTGCGGTCGAGGCCGGACCCTCCCGACCTCGTGCTGGCGGGCGGGCGAGGGTGGGGCGGGCGGTGGCTCGACGCTGCGCTCTCGCGGCACCCCGACACGGCCCGGGTGCACCTCCCGGGGTACGTCAGCCGCGAGGACGCGCGGGACCTGATGCGCCACGCCGAGGTCGTCGTGATGGCGTCCGAGGAGGAGGGGTTCGGCCTCCCGCTGGCGGAGGCGCTCGCGTGCGGGGGAGCGTGCGTCGCGACCGACGCCTCGGCGCTCGTCGAGGTGTCGGGCGGCGCCGCGCGGCACGCCCCGCGCGGCGACCCCGCCGCCCTCGCGACGCGGATCGCGGAGGCTCTCGACCCCGGGGCGCAGCGGTCGCTGCGCGCGGCAGCGCTCGAGCGGGCCCGGGCGCTGTCGTGGGAGCGCCCGGCCGCGGCGTGGCGCGACCTGCTCGTCCGCACCGCCGGCGGCCGAGACGCTAGAATGCCGGTCGATGCACCGGCTCGGCATTGACGCTCGGAAGATCTCCGACTACGGCATCGGCTCCTACATTCAGGGGCTGCTCGGGGAGCTCGCGCGCATCGATCCCCCGGAGTCCGTGACGCTGCTGATCGGCAGCGAGTCCCGGCACGAGCTGCCCGAGCTCCCCGAGACGTGGCGCATCGTCGAGGTGGACGCCCCCGGGTACTCCGTGAAGGAGCAGGCCGCCGTGCTGCTGGCCGCGCTGCGCATGCGGGTGGACGTGCTGCACGTCCCCCACTACGTCCTGCCGTGGCTGCTCCCGCGCAGGATGGTGGTGACCGTCCACGACATCATCCACGTCCTGTTCCCCGAGTTCATGCCGACCTCGCTCGGGTTCGCGTACGCACGTCTCTCGATCCGTGCGGCGGTCAAGCGCGCGCGGCGGATCGTGACCGTCTCCCAGACCACGGCCGACGACCTGCGGCGGCTGTTCGGCGCGAGCGAGGACCGGCTGCGGGTGATCCCGCCGGGGGTCCAGGCCGAGTACCTCGCCTCGCCCGACCGGTCCCGGGACGAGGCGCTGCTCGGGGGGCTCGGCGTCTCCCGCCCGTACCTCCTGCACGTCGGCAACCACAAGCCTCACAAGAACGCCGAGGGGCTGCTCAAGGCCTACCAGCTCCTGGCGAACGACCGCCGCGACTCCGTGCCGCCGCTGTACATGGTGGGCGGCTTTCCGCCCGACGGAGAGCTCGCGCGGCGGGCGCAGGCGATGGGGCTGGCGGGGAAGGTCCGCTGTCTCGGCCACGTCGAGCGCGCCGAGTTGGCGGCGCTGTTCCGCGGCGCGAACGCGTTCATCTACCCGACGCTCTACGAGGGGTTCGGCCTTCCCGTGCTGGAGGCGATGGCGTGCGGGGTGCCCGTGGTGGCCGGCGACATCCAGGCCGTCCGGGAGGTGGCCGGCGATGCGGTGTTGCGGG
The DNA here is from genome assembly GCA_035542455.1 of Thermoanaerobaculaceae bacterium. Classification (GTDB taxonomy): domain Bacteria; phylum Acidobacteriota; class Thermoanaerobaculia; order Thermoanaerobaculales; family Thermoanaerobaculaceae; genus RBG-13-68-16. The sequence continues at coordinate 2,908 of DATKLI010000091.1, read as the reverse complement.
TCAACCCGCGCGACATCGTCGAGCTGGCGGGCGCCGTCCGCCGGCTCCTCGGTCACGCGGAGCTGCGGCACGAGCTTCAGGCCCGTGGCCGGGCCCGTGCGAGGGAGTACTCGTGGGCGAGGGCGGCGGAGGCGACCCTGGCGGTGTACCGTTCGGTTCTGGAGGGGGCGTGATGCGGGTGGCGCTGGTGCACGATTGGCTGACCGGGACGAGGGGAGGCGAGGCGGTGCTGGCGGAGATCGCGAGCTTCTTCCCGGGCGCTCCGATCTTCACCCTGTTCCGGAAGGACGGTGCCGTGGGCGCCGGGCTCGCCTCGCACCCGATCCACACCTCCGCCCTCCAGCGGGTCACCCTCGGCGGCAGGTTGTACCGGCCGCTGCTGCCGCTCATGCCGCAGGCGGTCGCCGGGTTCCGACTCGACGGGTTCGACCTCATCGTCTCGTCGAGCCACTGCGTCGCCAAGGGCGTGATCCCCCCACCGGGTGCGGTCCACGTCTGCTACTGCCATACCCCGATGCGCTACGCGTGGGATCAGCGCGACGACTACCTCAGGCAGGTGACGCCGCTCCTGCGGCCGCTGCTGCGCGCCGAGCTCGAACACATGCGCACCTGGGACGTGGTCTCCTCGGCGCGCGTGGACCACTTCGTCGCGAACTCCCGCCTCGTGGCCCGTCGGATCGAGCGCTACTGGCGGCGCGAGGCCGAGGTGATCCCGCCTCCGGTCGACGTCGACTTTTTCACCCCGGGGGGCGAGCGCGGCGGCCACGTCCTGATGGTCGCGGCGCTGGTTCCGTACAAGAGGGTGGAGGTCGGCATCGCGGTCGCGCGGGAAGTCGGCTTGCCGCTGCACGTCATCGGGGAGGGGCCGATGCGCCGCGCCCTCCGGCGCGGCGCGCCTGCGACCGTCCACTTCCTCGGACGGGTCACGCGCGAGAAGCTGCGCGACGAGTTCCGCTCGGCCGCCCTCCTGCTGGTGCCGAACGTCGAGGACTTCGGGATGGTGACCGTCGAGGCGCTCGCGTGCGGCACGCCGGTCGTCGGCCTCGAAGGGAGCGGGACCGCGGACGTCGTGGTGAGCGGCGAGCACGGCCGGCTGGCTCCGGAGGGTTCGGTGGCGGCGCTGGTCGCGGCGTGCCGCGAGGTCCTCGGGCGGGAGTTCCCGCAGGGGGCCCTCCGCACCCGGGCCGAGGGCTTCTCGCGCCAGCGGTTCCGCCGCCGATTCGGGTACCTGCTGGAGCGCGTCCTCCCGGCGCGCACGAGCCCATGATCGGCGAGAAGCTCAGGATCAACCGCACCGTCCTGGTGGTCGTGGACCTCGCGGCGACGTACCTCGCGCTCCTGCTGGCCTACCACCTCCGCTTCAGCGTCGAGGTGTACCCGGTCACGAAGGGCGTGCCGCCGTTCGCGCCCTACATGGCGCTGTTCCCGATCATCACCCTGATCTGGCCGGTGGTGTTCTATTTCCGCGGGCTGCTCCAGGGGAAGCCGCAACGCTCGCGCGTCGAGGAGGCGTTCTCGGTCACGATCGCGGTCGTGGTCGCCACCTTCGTGCTCAACGCCGGGCTGGCGTTCTACCGGGACTTCACGTACTCGCGCTTGGTGCTCGCCATCTTCGTGCTGCTCGACGTGGTCCTCGTGGTGGCCGGGCGGCTGGTGTTCTGGAGTGCGATGGCGCAGCTGTGGGCCTCCTCGCGTCACCGGCGCCGGGCGCTGATCGCGGGTGCGGGCGAGCTCGGGCGAATGGTGGCGGAGAAGCTCGCCCAGCACCGCGAGCTCGGCCTCGACGTGGTCGGGTTCCTGGACGACGACCCGGGCAAGGCCAACGCCCGCTTCGAGGGGCTCCCGGTACTGGGGACGACGGACCAGCTCGCCGAGGTCGTGCAGCGCGAGGGCGTGGACCAGCTCTACGTCGCGCTCCCGCTCGGAGCCCAGCACAAGACCGTCCGCCTCCTCAAGCTCGCGGAGCCGCTCCTGCTCGCCGTGAGGGTCGTGCCGGACCTGCTCCAGTACTACGCCCTGCGAGCCGGTGTCGAGGACCTCGACGGGATCCCGGTCATCAACCTGACGCAGATCCCGCTCGCGGGGTGGAACACCTTCCTCAAGCGCCTCGTGGACCTCCTCCTCGGTTCGCTCGCGCTGCTCGTCTCGTCGCCTGTGCTGGCGGCGATTGCATTGGTCGTCTGGCTCGAGGACCGCGGGCCCGTGTTCTACCGGCAGCTCCGGATGGGACTCGACGGGAAGCCGTTCCGCATCGTCAAGTTTCGCACGATGGTCCCGGACGCCGAGCAGGAGACCGGGCCCCGCTTCGCGGTGCCGAACGACCCGCGCACGACGCGCGTCGGAACGTGGCTGCGCCGCCTTTCCCTCGACGAGCTGCCGCAACTCATCAACGTCGTTCGCGGCGAGATGTCGCTCGTCGGGCCCCGGCCCGAACGCCCAGAGTTCGTGGCGCGGTTCCGCGAGCGCTACCCCGAGTACATGTCGCGCCACAGGGTGCGCGCCGGGATCACGGGGTGGGCGCAAGTTCACGACCTGCGAGGGCAGAGCTCGATCCGCAAGCGCATCGCGTACGACCTGTACTACATCGACAACTGGACGCTGGCGCTCGACTTCAAGATCATGTGGCTGACGGCGCTCCGATTCTGGCGTCACCGCCACGCCTACTAGGAAGTGCGTCGCCGATCTCCGACCATCCGCGTTGTTGCGCTTGCCGCCTCGGATCCTCATGCAGCCTCCGGCTACACTCCGGTCCGGCCGGCTCGCGCGCCTAGCTGTGGAATCTCACGAGGTTGTTCAGTGAAGGGAGTGGTCCATCCAAGTCACTTCCGGCATGCTGTGGGTAGCGAAACCTGCAGCAGGGAAGGGGGCAAGGATGGACCTGCACCAGAATGCCCGAAGCTGTCCCGGG